>NZOP01000003.1 GCA_002693165.1 Nitrososphaerota archaeon | reverse complement strand
TAACCTCGTCGTGCTTTCGCACATTGCGAAGTTTTCGCGCCTGCTGCGCCCCGTAGGGCCTGGACCCTTTTCTCAGTGTCCATCTCCAGGCTCCTTCTCTCAAAGCCCGCACCGGTAATAGGCTTGGTGGGCCATTACCCCACCAACAACCTGATCGGCCGCAGTCCCATCCTAAAGCAATAAATCAAACATGTTTGAAAAATCCTTTATATCATAAACCATTCCAGAAAATATGACTTATCGCGTATTAGTCCCAGTTTCCCGGGGTTATACACGTCTCTAGGGCAGGTTGACCACGTGTTACTGAGCAGTACGCTACACTTCTCACATAGTTAAGAAATGTTCAACTAGCATGGCTTAATCTCTATCCGATAGCAGTCGGGTCCGGCAGGATCAACCGGATTCATTGGGAGTACAGTTTTAATTTCTAAAACAAAATAGCATGTATCAGATTCAATATTATTGAATCATCATTCATTGTTTGCGAATCTGGAGGTCGTAATTTCATAGCGTAAGCAAATTGCTCTACTCTACCACGACGCCGCCAAGCGAAACGCAGGAACAAAACTGCGTGTATTTAAGATATAAACTTGTTGATTAGAAGGAATCAATGCTATTAACTAACTGATATAGATCATCGTATGATTTTTTATTGGATTCGATTTGTTTTTGTGCTTTTTTTATTATTTTTATAAATTGATCAGAGTCTTTATTTGAAATTATTTTTTCCAATGAATTAACGTTTAGTATAAACTTGTCAAGGATTTGATCAAAATAGTCATTACTCAGTTGTAAAGAAGAAATAACTTCCGGTGTGTCATGAAAAATACCGGAAGCTAGTAAATATTGAATGGTAAAAGACGTTCCAGATGTATCTTTTAGTTCTGAAAGATTTTCTAACGATAGAATTAAAGACAAATTTAAGAAATACACCAAAGATATCACATATGCCATAAATTTATCGTGTTCACGAACATTACAAATTAATAATTTAGAATTTGGAAACAATTCTCTAAAAGCACGTTTTTCTGCAGAACTTGATTTTATAGGCACAAGAAGGTATTTCTGAGGTTTAAATATATTAGCCCCTGGTCCAAACAAGGGATGAATACTCAAAAATTTAGAATTACTGGTTTTGGATAATTTCTTCATATTAGAAACAATTTGTTTTTTAACAGAAGAAATTTCAATCACAGTATTATTCTTATCAGAATATTTTATAACTTGATTAACTATTTGATTAGTAGATTCAATAGGAACACTAACTATCACTATATCAGAATTTACAACACAATCTTGAATTGAATCAAATATTTTATGTTTAGATTTATTTTTCTTTTGTTTTTTTAATTTTCTACTATAAAGACCAATACTAAATCCATTTTCAGAAAAATATCTAGCAAACCAATCACCCATATTGCCACTTGCGCCAATAATTCCAATATTTTGTTTGGTTTTAGTTTTTGTGTTAAATTTTTTAAGATGGTCTTTTTCCCTAGATATAGTTTCTTCAATAATTAGTTTAAGAAGAGTTTTACTAAAATTTTTATTGATTTGAAGAAGATCAGATTGATTTTGAATTGATTTATACAGTTTACGTTCTTGAGTTGGATCAACTAAAGGTAAATCAAGACGGTTTTTTATAGTGGCTATTTCTTTACCCAATTCAAAGCGTTTTGATAATAATTCAAGAATATCCTGAGTAACAACTTCTAATGAATTTCTTAATTTCAATAATTTTTCCTTATCATTCAATAATAATCACATTTATAAAATTGAAGGAATATGACCTGAACGCAAACCATGATCTGCAATAACTAATGCGGCAACATTTTCAACAATAGGAACTGCACGGGGTAAAACACAAGGATCATGTCTACCCTTAACAACAAGTTTCTCCGCTTTCTTGGTTTTAAGATTAAAAGAAGACTGTGTTTTTGAAATTGACGACGGAGGTTTAAATGCCAAACGAAAGTCAATAGGCATACCATTTGAAATACCGCCAAGAATACCACCAGAATTATTTGTTTTTGTACGAATTTTATTTTTCCGAGCAACATATTGATCATTGTTTTCAGATCCCAATAATTTTGCAGATTCAAAACCACGACCAAATTCTACGCCTTTAACAGCAGGTATAGAAAACATAGCACGACTAATTTCAGAATCAAGAGCAGAAAAGATTGGCTCTCCAAGACCAACAGGAACATTAATAATTTGACATTCAATAATACCACCAAGACTATCGCCTTGCTTTTTCGCTTTAATTATTGCATTAGACATTTTTTTTGCAGCTTTCAGATCAGGACAACGTACTTCATGAGAATATCGATTCTTTTTTGCAGATTTGAAATCAACAGGTAAGGAATTAATTTGACCAATTTCTTTAACATAAGCAATAATTTCTGTGTTAAAACATTTATCAAGTAATTTCTTAGCAACAACACCTCCCATAACAAAACATGCAGTAAGTCGAGCAGAGAAATGTCCACCTCCACGAGAATCATTAAAGCCACCGTATTTTTCCCAAGCAGTAAAATCAGCGTGTCCAGGCCGAGGAGTTTTTAAAATATTAGCATAATCTTTTGGTCTTGTATCTTTATTATGAATTATCATAGAAATTGGAGCTCCAGTAGTAAAATCATTATGTATACCAGAAAGAATTTCAACACGATCTTGTTCTTTTCTTTGAGTGGTAACTTTTGACGTACCAGGTTTTCTCAAATCTAATTCTTTTTGAATTTCTTGAGAGGTTATTGATAAACCAGCAGGACATCCATTAATAACAGAACCAATAGTTGGACCATGACTTTCTCCAAATACAGTAAGGATAAAACGTTCACCGAGAGTACTCCAAGTCATTAATTAAACACCAACCTGCCTGACAATGCACGTATATCTTCAATAAAATTAGGATAAGAGACGTCAATACTTTTTAAGCCAGAAACTTCAACCTCTTCAGAATTTAATCCAATTAATGAAAATGCCATAAATAATCTATGGTCGTCATAAGAATTAAGCTTACAGGATTTAATAGTCGTCGGAGCATCTATAATTAAACTATCTTCAGATTCCACTACATTAGCTCCGGTTTTACTTAATTCAGAAGCAACAAGTTTCAAACGATTTGATTCTTTATATTTAGTGTGTCCAATTCCTGTAATTTTAACAGAATTAGAAGAAATCAAGGATAAAACAGAAACAACAGGTAATAAATCTGGACAAGAAGATAAATCAAAGGTTCCTCCATTAAGAGTTCCCTCTGAAGAAACAGTAAAGGATGAATTATTAGAATTTGTTTCTACTAATGCACCCATTTGAGAGATAATATTCAATATATTTCGATCAGCTTGAGGTAAATCTTGTCCGTCAATAATTACAGTCACCTCTCCATTAGAAAGCAATGCACCAGCAAAAAGAAACGCAGCAGCTGAAAAGTCACTAGGAATATTAATTTTCTTGCAAGAATATTTACTTGGTTCAATTTTAAACATATTATTAGTTCGTGTAACAAGTCCACCGAATTTATTGATCATAAATAGAGTAGAATCGATATAAGGTCCTGAAACAATAGGTTCGAGTAATTTAATACTAGTTTCAGTCTCTGCTCTGGAACACGAGATCAATAAAGATGAAATAAATTGAGAAGAAACTGAACCGGAGATTTCAGTATTACCTCCTTTAATTCCTCCACCTTCAACAACAATAGGAGGAGTTCCATCATTATCAAGAGAGTGACAAGAAACTCCTAAATCATTAAGAGAATTTATCAAAGGAGTCATAGGTCGTTTTTGTATACTATCATCTCCGTTAAGAATAACCTCCCCCCTAGGAACGAGGGCAGAAATAGAAGTCAAAAAACGCAAAGTAGTTCCAGAATTTTCTACATTCAATTCACCAGGATTTGATAAAACTGAAGGAGGTGTAACGTCTATTGTAGACTTTAAGTCTAGAATTTGCGCACCAAAATTAATACAAGATGTCAAAGTTGCTCCCGTATCACGAGAAAATAGTGGATTAACAATACTAGTGGGTGAATCAGACAATAATGATAAGCATAATGCACGATGTGTATAGCTTTTACTACTTGGAGGTCGAATTGTTCCTTTAAGTTTAGACGATTTTATTATTAAATTATCCACAAAGATCACATTCCTTTATCGTTATTTATTTTAGCAAATATAACATTACCACCAAGACTTTTCCAAGATTCCAATATTTGAGATTCATATCCAGGCCGGCATATTGCAGCAACAGAAGGACCAGTACCCGACAGTCCAGCTGCAAGAGCGTGATTCTTTAAAGCAAAAATTGCAGCATCATTAGACTGTTTTAGGATTTCAGAATACAGCATGCCATTTAGAGTCATTGCGTCAAGATAATTTCCATCTAGTGCGATATTAAATACTGAATCAACATAAGATTTGAATTTATGAGAATCAGAGATAACAATATTCTTTGTATAATTCTTTTGTTCAGGAACATGAATTAGAATTGAAAGATCTTTATCAATAACATTTCTAGATAGTAATTCATTATTAGTATTATCAGTAACAACCAACCCCCCAAGAAGACTAGCTGCAGCATCATCAAATGCACCAGTAATAGTAACGTTGGATTTCTTAGAAGCTTCTACTGATAAATTTAGAACGTCTAAATCAGGTAATTTCATATCAAACGCATTAAGAGATGCTAAAATAATTGCATTAGCAGCGGCACTTGAACTTTTTAGGCCTTTACCAATAGGAATATTTGAATCAATAACAATTTTTGCTCCACTAGTTTGTGAGGTTTTTTTCCGAACTATTTTAAAACATTCTTTTGCAAGCGTAGAGTCTTCAGAAAGATCATCATTAATAATAACTTGTATAAGATCATCAGAATGAAGAGTAACTTCAGCATTAGTTTCTAAAGAAATACCCAGAGCTGAACCTTTGCCAGTAGCTATTGCATTGACAACAGAAATAGCCCCATGAACTTTTGCTTTTCCATTCATACTAATCACTCAATAATGAAAGTATTTTATCATGAATTATATTCTCATCAGGCATAACATCATTCCAGATTTGAAAAGATAATTTAGCTTGGGATAAAAGCATTTCATAACCATATACAATCTCAGCATCAAGCATTTTCATTTTTTTAATAAAATTAGTTTCTTTGGGAATATATTCGAGATCATATGCAAGACTAATATCTGATTTCAGATTATTAAACTCAAAATTAGTACCAGTTCTACTTAGAGGAATTGTATTAATAACAATATCCACGTCAAATAAAGCATCTAAATTCTGTTGAGTTAAAACATCATAGGATAATTTAGTAAGAGAATCATCATTATGGAATAATTTTTTAATATTCTCAACAGTACGATTCAAGATCACAATTTCTTTACAATTTTTAGTGACCAAAGCACGAAATACAGCTTTAGCAGCACCTCCTGCACCCAAAATTAAGATTTTTTTATCATTCAAGGAAGAAATTTTTCTATCCAGTGGTTCAAGAAATCCACCAATATCAGTATTATAACCAATTAATTTATCGTTCTTTCGTAGAATTGTATTAACCGCGTGAATTTGTTTTGCAACAGGATCTAATACATCAAGAAATTTTATAATATTTTCTTTATGTGGAATAGTTACATTAGCTCCTTGAAAATTTAATTTATTTAACAATAAAACAATGTCTTCCAAATTTGATTGTGAGACATTTAATGGAATATAGAATCCACTAATATCATAATAATTAAAAAAAGAATTATGAATAACTGGAGACAATGAATTATCTACTTTATCACCCAATAAGCAAAATAGTCGATTTGAAGTATCTTTCATGACAACACCTGTAAATAATTACTAGAAATTAGAATATATTTCCTTCAGTGTATTTATATGGATTTGTCCAGGAGCTATCGGATTTTTTCCAATAAAACAGTAGACAAAAGGCGCTCCAAGAAAAGGAGATAAAATTCGTGTAGTAGAACCATTATCACCCATACAAAATGCCAATAAGTGAAATCTAGATTTATTAAATTTCTTGTACAACTTGAAGATTTTATTACAATCATCCATGGTATTTGCTTTGGTAACGATTTTGATGATTTTTCCAAGTTGCCAATTACCATTATTCTCGGGATTGTTAGATAATTTCTTCGATATAGTTCGTACTCGAGTTTCTAGTTCATTATAAGATGGAGTTGATTTGAAATTATGCCACGAAATGAGCAGGTTTTTCTTTTTGTGGAATAATGAATAATGCTTCAGATATGTACTAGATTCAATGTCTTTAATAGAATATTTTAGATCCAACAATTGAGACAATATATCAAGTCTGTCAGATTCTGATATATTAGAAAAACCACCTTCATTCTTACTACGAAAAGTCAAAATCAATCGATTTTTATACGTATTTGATAAATTCTGAATTTTTTCAATAGAAAATGAAGACAAGTAATCTAAGCGTATTTCAGCAAAATGAGAACCAGAAACAAATGCACGCTTAACAGTTGAATTTAATTTAGTCGTACTTGACTCGGCTATAGAAACACAAAATCTTGGTTTGATCAATGAACTATTTCTCAAGGATATACTCATCTACTTCCATTCCAAAATGTCGACCCTTATTTAATTCAGTTTTAACAAGAATTTTGTCGCCAACTTTGAGTGAAGTAGTGGAGATAGGTTTTCCATTATCTTTTACAAATGCAATAGTTTCAGCATTTTGTATTAGAACACCACCGATTTTATCATCGGATTTAGCTCTAACAAGAAATAACGGTCTACTTTCAATTTTCAATCTTCCTACAATAGAAGTTCTCACAAGACCTTTATGTGAAACAATCATAACTTCTGTACCACTTTCTAGTTCGGACAAATATTTTGTACGACCATCAGGCAACAAGGTATAGCACTGTACTGCACCAGCATTAACACGAAATGGTCGGGGCGATGTAAATCCAGAACCTGCAGATTCGTTATGCATTAAGAACATAAAATTCGCTTGATTACCAACTAATAACCCCTCACCTTGATTAAGCATAGATGCAGTATCAACACAAGCTCGTTCGCCAATACCTACTTCTTTGATTTCAAGGATTTCTGCAACACTAAGATCAATTTTTGACAGTTCGCCAAGTTCAGAATTTAATTTATTAACGTCGTCTATATTTGAAGTTCGAAGTAAAACACCATCAACTCCCAATTCCAAAATAGTAAACATCATTTTAATTTCAGATGGTTCATTAATTACAGTAAATATCTTAGTTTTCAATCCATGTAATTCAGCAATTAGATTTTCTAGAGGAATAATTTTCCATTCTGTATTTTCTTCAAATTCAATAATAACAGATTCGGCATTATTTTTTGCAGCATTTACGATTTCATCAAGATTTGAATCATCATTCAATTTAGCAAAATAAGCAAATCTCTGATTAGGTTCAACGTCTTTCAGGGTTTTTGAATCTACAACCTTAACATCTGAATCACTTGAAAAGGAATAAGTTTCGAATTTAGAAAAGTCGCATTTCCCAACATCGTCAATTTCAGAGAGAAATATGCTTTTTATTCCAGATTCAAAGAGTAATTGAGTAAAATCGTCAATATTATCAACAGAAGTCCTAGGTTCAACTATAATAGTGCGTAATTTCTCCGTCAATCAAATAACCTCCAGAGCAGATTCTACAGAACTATTATCGAAAATAATATTAGAAATAGCCCTAGTAATATTTTCAGGATGGGAATGCTGAAAAATATTTCTACCCATGGCAACG
Organism: Nitrososphaerota archaeon; assembly: GCA_002693165.1. The sequence continues at coordinate 6,737 of NZOP01000003.1, read as the reverse complement.
CCAACAGCTCCAGAATCCATTGCTCCTTTAACCATGTTTAGAAGTTCATCGTCTGTATTAGATTTAGGGCCACCGGCAATTATAACAGGAACAGGACATCCTTCTACAACGGTTTTGAAAGTATCAGGATTGCCAGTATATAGAGTTTTCACAACGTCAGCTCCTAATTCAGCTCCAATACGAGCAACATGCGCAACCACTTCGGGATCAAAAGGATTAGAAACCTTCTCACCTCTAGGATACATCATTGCAAGTACAGGTAATTCTAAATCTTTGCATTGATCGACGATCATACCTAAATCTTTAATCATTCGTTGATCATGACTTGAACCAATATTTACATGAATAGAAACTGCGTCAGCTCCCATATTCATAGCAGTTTCAGGATTTCCTACAAGAACTTTATCATCTGGAAATACAGAAAGACTAGTACTAGCAGATAAATGAATTATTTTTCCAATATCAGGAATAGTATCAAGATTTTTTATGAATCCTTTATGTGTAACTATAGCAGATGCACCACCTCTTCGTACATCATCTACAATTCCATTAATATCTATTAATCCAGAAACAGGACCAATAGTTAGACCATGGTCTAAGGTAACAGCAAGTATTTTTTCATTACGTTTAATATTAGTCATTATAATCATAACCTCAATAAAATAACAGTGAGATAAAGTTTAGAGTCCTAACTAAAGGAATAGTTGAAAAACCAATATCGGCAATTTCTATTTTCCATCATATTAACACTGTATAAATTAGATAAGAAGATTTTTCATATATAAATAGTGCTTTAACTAATCATAATGTCATTATAAATAGTGCTTTTACACATATTTCTACAATGGTCTTAAAACTGTTCAATACATTAGGTAAGAAAAAAGAAGAATTCAAACCAAACCAAGACAATAAAGTATCAATATATTGTTGTGGACCAACAGTATACGACTTTGCACATATAGGAAATTTCAGAACGTTTCTATTTGAAGATATAATTATACGATATCTCAAATACAAAGGATATAAAATAAAATTTGTAATGAATATAACAGACGTTGATGATAAAACAATTGCTGCATCAATAAAAAATGGCAAATCATTAAAAGAATATACAAATAAATTTACAGAAGAATTTTTCAAAGATTTAGATAGTCTAAAGATAACAAAGGCCACTTTATATCCAAAAGCAACGGATTACATCAAAGAAATCGAAGAATATATAAAAAAATTAGAAAAAGAAGGATATGCGTATCAAAGCGATGCCTCATATTATTTTTCAATATCAAAATTTAAAGAATATGGAAAATTATCAGGAATTAATATAGATCCATCAAAAACAAAAAGTCGACTAACAAATGACGAATATTCAAAAGAAGAGGTACAAGATTTTGCATTGTGGAAAGCCTGGGAAGAGAACGATGGAGACATATACTGGAACAATATTCTAGGAAAAGGAAGGCCAGGCTGGCATATAGAATGTTCCGTAATGTCGACAAAAATTCTAGGCAAACAAATAGACATACACGCAGGAGGAACAGATTTAATTTTTCCTCATCATGAAAATGAAATAGCCCAATCAGAAGCAGTTTCAAGTCAACAATTTGTAAAATATTGGATTCATTCAGAACATCTAATTGTAGAAGGAAAAAAAATGTCTAAATCAGAAGGAAATTATTTTACATTAAGAAATCTTTTGGAAAAAGGATATGACCAAAGAGCAATTAGATTTTTATTAATTTCATCTCATTATAGATCTCAACTTAACTTTACTTTAGATGGAATAAATCAAGCAAAAGAGAATATAGACAGAATTCAAGAGACTTATTCAAAGATCATAGACAATAAAACTAAAAATGGAAGAGATTCAGATTTATCAAAAATTACTAAAGAAGCGAAAATCGAGTTTGAAAATGCAATGGATGACGATTTAGATATGCCTGTTGCATTAGCATCAATTTTCGGATTTGTTAGAGAAATTAACAAATACCTAGATAAAGAACAAATTTTAGAAGAAAATAAGTTAGAGATTACAGAGTATTTTGAATCAATAAATAAGATATTAGGAGTTTTATCAAATGAAACAATAAATTTTGAAATCTCTGATGACATTAAGATTTTAGTAGCAGAAAGAGATGAAGCAAGAAATATGAAAGATTGGAAGAAATCAGATGAAATTAGAGAAGAGTTGTCAAGAAGAGGATACATTGTAGAAGATACTGAAAAAGGAACTAGAATAAAACTTAGTTAGATTATTTGTATGGTTTTGATGTAACTGATTTAGTTTTATTAATTCCTGGTTTTGAAATTGTATATTTTCTGTCAGATGAAATTACATTAACTGCCATTGATGCTTGTACATTATAATGTTGTGAACCATCAGGATTATTATAATTAGTTGCTACACCGACACGATCAATATGTACTCGAATTCTGATTGTTGAACCATCTTCTATTTTAAAAACAACTTCGTCAACACCATCAGGTTTTGAATCCAGCATTTTGAATTCAATTTCGTCAGGAAGGTTTCGTTCTTGATTATTACTCATAATAATAGTGAAAAGAAATGATATTAAAATTTTTTAATCTGATAAGATATTGAAAACAAGATAATAGTAAGTATAACAAATCTAATCTAATGTTTGAGATAAAATCTTCAGATTTAGCTGCAAGAATAGGAAAAATTCATACAAATAGTGGAAGTTTTGAAACACCAACACTTTTACCTGTACTTCATCCAGTTAATCAATTGATTGATACAGAAATAATTAAGAATATGGGATTCGAAGCAGTAATGACTAATTCCTATATAACATGGCAGAAATATGGAACAGATTTGGCAGATATGGACATACATTCAATAGTAAAATTTAACGGTCCAATCATGACAGATTCTGGAGGTTATCAAATATTAGAATATGGTAAAGTTGATGTTGAAGAAATAGAAATAGCAAGATTTCAAGAAAATATAAAATCAGATTTATGCAACATATTAGATAAACCGACAAGTCTGAAAGATGATTGGAAAGATGCTAGAAATAGTGTATTAAAAACATTAGACTCGTGTGAAAATACTCTAAATAATATTGAACATAAATCAGCTTGGATGGGACCAATTCAAGGAGGCAAGTTTTTAGATTTAGTTGAATTTTCTGCCAAAAGAATTAACGGAATGAATTTTGATATGTACACACTAGGAAGTCCAACAGAAATTATGGAAAGTTATGATTACAGGCTTTTAGCAAAAATGATTATAACTGCAAAAAAGAACATTTCAGCAGAAAAACCATTTCATTTGTTTGGACTAGGTCATCCTGCTCCATTATCAATGGCAGTAGCTCTTGGATGTGACACTTTTGATTCTGCTTCTTATATATTATATGCAAAACATGGAAGATACTTTACTGAAAATGGAACAAGAAATATTGATGAATTAGAATACCTACCATGTATATGTGAAATTTGTAAGAAATATTCGGTGAGAGAAATAAGATCAATGGAAAAAATAGAAAAGACAAAAACAATTGGTATTCATAACTTATGGGCATTATGGAAAGAAATAATGTCCACAAGACAGGCAATAAAAGAAGGAAGATTATGGGAATTGGTCGGGACACGTGCACGCACTCATCCAAAAATGTGGGATGCTTTCAAATACTTGTCAGAAAATTTGGAAAGTATAAATAATTTTCAATCAAGATTTAAATCAAAAGGAATATTTCTTTCGTCAGTTCCAGATAACAAAAGACCCGAATTATACATATATCAAACAAAAATGATGGAATTGTTCAATCAATTTGTAAATCAAAAAGTGATAATAATACCAGTCACTAGAAACAGACCATTATTTTATGATAAAAAATTACAATCAATTTTAGAAAAATACAAGAACAATGCAATTATAGGATATATTATTCCACCTTTTGGTTTTGTGCCATATCAACTTACAGATATTTATCCCATTTCTCATTATGAAATATCTGAAACTATGAAATATGACAACGTGCAAATTGATGCTATGTTAGATCTGTTGATGAGACAGTTTAAAACATTAGATCCAGAGTCTATTTCTTTCATTAAAGATAGTAAATTAAATCAAAAAATAATTAATTTTGTAATACGAATACTAAAACCAAATATAATAATCGAGAAAGAAACTAACATCTATACAAGTTTGGATGAACTTCTTCAAAAAAATTAAGTGTATATATCAGTAGGACGAGGTTTCACATTATCAACAGAAGAAGGCAAATCCAATTCGAGTTTACTAGCTTGGTCGATAAGAGTACTTACTTCAACTTCAATATTAAAAAGACTTGAAATTATGTCAATAGCATCAGAAGCAGCTCTAGGATCTGCACGAAGAGAAGTTGCAAAAGGAAGCAAACCCAAAGCAGGAAAATTACGTATTTCCATAAAGTTCAACATCTGTGCAACAGGTCCAATAATAATTCTTCCATCTTCCAATGGAGAAGAATCAATTAACGATTTAGGAAGTTCATAAGAAGATGTTTTTACATATCTAAAATTAGAATCGTCTGATTTTAATTGAGAATCCAATCCTCCAATCAATATCAATTCTTTAAAACCACGTGAAATAATTATATCACAAACTTCGCGTAAAAATTCAATTTCATTACCTTGTAACGGAGGAACTGCAACACGAAGAAAAGCAAGATTGTTTTGTACATAAAGTTCAAACGGAGTAACAATTTTCCCTGAACTGATAGTAGAGATCGGAGACATATGATCAGTTTCGAATACACCTATACGTTTTGGTTTGAGTATTTCAATCAAATGATTGATTGCAAGAAAACCAGTAGATCCAATACCATGGAAACCTGTAATCAAAGACAATCCATCAACTGATAGATCGTCTGGAAACAATCTTGTAGAATTCATCAATGATTATATATTGAAGATAAGTAAAAATCTTACGGATAACTGAATGAAAGTAACAACATTAGGAGCGTCAAGAGAAGTAGGACGTTCTGCTTTTCTATTAGAAATTGAAAACAAGAGCATAATATTGGATTTTGGAGTTCAAATTAGACAACCAATGACATTTCCATTGCATGTCAACCCAAAAAAGATAGATGCAATAATATTGAGTCATGCCCATTTAGATCATAGTGGAGCAGCCCCATCCTTTTTTGTATCTAATAACATAGACGTATATTGTACAAATCCGACTGCAGAAATCAGCAATTTATTAATTGATGATTTCATAAATCTTTCAAATGATGTAACAAAACAATATTTGCCATTTCAACATCAAGAACTCAAAAGAATGAATGAAAATATCAACAACATTGAAATGAATTCAGAATTCAATATCGGAGATGTAAATATAAAATTCATAAATGCAGGACATATGCCTGGAAGTGTATCCATGATAATAGAGGGAGAAGGAAAAAGAATTGCATATACAGGAGACATAAACGCGTCAGATCAAAATTTGGTAAAAGGAGCGGATACTAATTATGGTGAATTAGATCTATTAATTACAGAAGCAACATACGGAACAAGTGACCATCCAGAACGAGAAGAAGTAGAAGAAAAATTTGTTTTATTTGCAAAAGAAATAGCGGAAAAAGGAGGAACATTATTAGTTCCAGCATTTGCAGTTGGTAGATCTCAAGAAATTGCATGTGTATTAAAAGCACACAAATTTTCACTACCTGTAGCAATGGATGGAATGGCTTTAAAGACAAATCAGATATTGCTCAATAATTTAGAGTACCTGAAAGATGCTCAACTATTCGAAAAAACAATAGATGAACTTACTGTATTAAAAAATTGGAAGCAGAGAAAAGAATTAGTAGATAAACCAGGAGTAATAATAGCACCTGCAGGAATGATGGTAGGAGGATTGTCTTCTTATTATAAAGAACGCATATCAATGAATGAAAAAAATGCAATAGCGTTAGTATCTTATCAAGCTGAAGGCACTCCAGGAAGAACGTTATTAGAAAAGAAAATGATACGTGTAGGTGGAAAGTTAAAAAAAATTAAAGGAGAATTCGAACATTTCAATTTTTCATCACATAGTGGAAGTAAAGAATTATTTGAAATGATATCAGGAATTAAAGGAGAACCAACAATAGTAGCAGTACACGGAGAAGAAGAACAGTCAATTAATTTTGTAAATAAAGTTAAGAAAGATTTTGGATATGAAGCAATTGCCCCAGAATTAGGGGATAAAATTATAATCTAAACATAGCATGTCAAATCATCATAAAAATAATTAAAGAAATAAAAGCCATTACAAATTATAACTCAGCATCAGAGTCCTTTGGTAATTCATCTCCAAGATATTTGTAAGTTCCAATCTTGAGAACTTTGAGAGATAAAAGAGCGCATTTTATTCGTGCAGGGCCGAGAGAAGGAGTTCCTAATTCTTCCAATAGAGCGTCTTTTGAGAATTTTGATAAATCTTCAAGAGTTTTACCCATTAGCATTTCAGTAAGTATTGAGGCAGATGCTTGACTTATTGCACATCCCTCTCCATCAAACTTTATATCAGAAACGACATCATTTTCGAGTTTAATATCAAGAGTCAACTTATCACCGCACACAGGATTGTAATCTTTTGCTGAAATTTCAGCATCGTTGATGTTACCTTTATTCCTAGGATTTCTATAGTGATCAAGAATAATTTCTTTGTAAATATCTTCGCTCATTAAGTCAATACACTTCTTACTTTTTGTAAACCATTAAATAATTTATCAATATCTGAT
>NZOP01000002.1 GCA_002693165.1 Nitrososphaerota archaeon | reverse complement strand
TTTGGTTTAGTTTCTTTAATTTTTGGTTTAGTTTCTTTAATTTTTGGTTTAGTTTCTTTAATTTTTGGTTTTCTTCCCCTTGTTTTCTTCTCAGGTTCTTTAGATTTTATTTCTTCCGTTTTTGTTGTTTTATTATCTTGTATCATAGGACTTCGTTTAACATTAATAACTCAATCTTGTCTTTAATATTTATTTTGTTTTAATTATTTGTCTTATTGTATATCTGTCTAATATTTCTCTTGTTCTATTCCTGATGGTAACTTCTGTTACATCCGCATATTCGGCAATTTCCCTTTGTGGTATTTTTTCACCCAGCATTACAGATGATATATATACAAATGCTGCTGCTATGCCTGCTGGAGATTTACCACTAGTTAATTTTGTATCATTGATTTGATTTGCCATTTTTACTGCACATAGTTGTATTTTTGGATTTAATTCGGCCTTATTTACCAATTTTGATATATATCCCTTTAATGGATGTAATGGGACATGTTCTTGTTCTACATCTCTTAATATTAATCGATAATATTTTGCTATTGTAGGTTTTGGAAGACCTGAAACATCTGAAATCTCTCTCATTGATTTACTTGTTCCACATTTTCTACAAGCAAGATAAATTGACGCTGCCGCCATTCCTTTAATTGATTTACTCTTCGCAGTTCCATTTCCTAATGCTTTTCTGTAAACTAATGCAGCTGTTTCTTTTGTAGAATCTGGTAAATTCAAAACCCTAGAAAATTCGCTAATCTTTCCTAATACATTTGCTAATCCTCTTTCTTGTGATGACGAAGTTCTTAATCTTTGTTGCCATTTTTTCATTCTTTCCATTGATTTATTATTTGCTGAATTACCATCTTTCACAATATCACCTATTTGTGTAGATAAACCTCTATCATGTAATGCTAAACTTGTAGGTGCACCTGTTCTTACTTTTCTCATTTTATCTTCTGAATCTATTGCTTTCCATTCAGGCCCCGTGTCAATTATTTTATCAGTTCCAACAAGACCACAACCAGGACAAACATATTCACCTCTTTCAACATCACCAATTAATGGTGTCTTACATGAGTTACAAAAAACTGATTCACTATTTTGGACTGCCAATTTATATAATTATTTAATATATACTTTCTTACCTATAACTCTTTTAACTTTATCATTTAAAGGAATGGCCGAAACGTATGGTGATTTTACCGGTCCAATTATTTCCGAAACCTTTGCAATTTTATTTCCACGTTGATCAAAAACATTTTTTCCATTTACTTTTTTAGATTTGCACTGAATGATTAATCTTCCACTTTTTGCAATATGTAAAGCTAATCCTATTTGTTCCATGTTCAAGTAATATCGTTGATTATATTAACCCTTTTCATCGTGTATTTTTCACCCATATACAGTCATTTTGTAATAATTATATCTGATTAATTTAATCTAAATGTGGGCCCGTAGCTCAGCTTGGATTAGAGCATCGGCCCTCTATTCTGAGGAAAGCCGGAGGTCGTGGGTTCAAATCCCTCCGGGCCCGCGTTATTTTTTTATTATCTTTTTTCCATTTCGAAATATTATCCAATATTTCTATTATTTGTGTGTGAATTCTCATTAGTTAAACATATATTTACTTTAACTTATTCATTGTATGATAAACGTGGTTAATTCTTTATTTTTATTTTCTACAGATAATTTAATTCTACCAGGATTAATTTTCATTTTTTTTCTTATACTAGCTTATTTTGTTGATTATTATTCACGAAAAACTATCTTTCGTTTTAAAACTAAAGATAATATGCCATTACGTATTCCAATTTTTCTATTTGTTATTAGCCTCGGCATCAATTTAATTATCTATCTATACGCTAATCTCTTTTCTACTCAAATAACATATATTAAATCAACATTTCAAATTTTTACTATAATTATATTTGCTATACTTCTTAATCGTATTGCTAAATCATCATTAGCTGATTCATCTGTTAAAAGAAAAATGGACGTATTCTCTTTGCGCATCTTACAAAAAATTTCCACATTGTCTATAGGATTTGTTTCTTTCTGGGTAATCATTGGCTTACTTGGATATGATGTTGAAAATAATTTATTGATAATTCTTCTTGTCTTGTCTACAATTATTATTACTTTTGCTATTGCCAAAGACACATTGGGTAATCTCTTATCGGGATTAATTATTTTTATTTGGAAACCGTTTAAACAAGGTGATTTTCTTTCAATAAATAAAGAACAAATATCTGGAATTTTATCAAATGTTGGTTTAATGTTTAGTAAATTGATTGATCAAAATCAAAATGTAATTGTTATACCCAATAATCTATTACTCTCTAATCAAATTTCTATATCCCAAGGAAAAAATTATCTAATTACTTTATATTATCGAACAAGTAGCTTCCATAATGTTGATAAAATTAGAAAATCATTGATTCAATCTGCAACTATTACTAATTATGTTGAATCTAAACCTCGTCCTATTGTATTGTTGCACGATCTTCATGGATCCGAGATTACTCTTGAGTTAACTTGTTTTACAACTAAATATAATCAAATTGATAAAATTAAATCTAATATTCGTACTAATTTTCTTAAAGAATTAAAAACATTGGGTAAAGCTAGATCTACTCGTAAAAATGATTATTTCGATCCTGAAGAAATTCTTTACTAGATTTTTATCTATTTTCTCTTCAATTTATTGTATTTGTATAATGAAATCAAAGTAAAACCTATTGCTAGTAGTAAAATTATTATTATAATCACGAATACATAGTAAATAATTCTAGACGACGTCTGTTCATTTGGAGATAGACATCTGTCTACTAGTTGACATGAATCAAATGGATCCGCTATCTCTGCTATTATGCCTGGTTGATTATTTTCTTCATTTTCTACAATTTCAACCTTAATTTGATTACTTACATTTGCTTCAGAAACTATATCTTCCACTCTTGTATTCTCAATCTCTCTAAACTCAGAGGGTGTAAATACTTCATTTATTCCACTCATACTATATCCTGGTTCTGTTCCTCCACCTATGACAAATATTGAAAAATTATATGCAATAGCTACTAATCCGTGCCTAGCAGTTGGCATTTGTTCTCTAACTGTCCAAATACTATCTATCGAATTGAATTGTTCATTATTACTAAATGTCCTAACCCTGGATTCCCCACCAAATACAAATATGCTTTCTTCTATTGCCGTTGCCGCTAACCCTCCTCTTTCTGAGACCATGTCTTCCATTATTTCCCATTTATCTTCACTTATAATGTACATCTCATTGTTATTCAAATTTGATCCAAATTGGACTCTTCCTCCAACTACAAAAATCTTGTCTCCAACGATACCTGATGCAAGATGTTCTCTTGCAGTCGGCATTGCTTCTTTTTCCATCCATGTTCCTTTCTCTATGTCATACATCTCATTAATTGTTGTAGGACCCAAACTTGTCATTCCTCCAATTGCAAAAATATAATTGTTGTATCTCTGTGTTGTTAATGCACCTCTTGCAGTTGGCATAGAATCTCCCTCTGTCCATGAATCTTCTACTGAATCATAAATATACATCTTTGACGTTGGATTCCAGCCATCAATAAATCCCCCGATGATATATAATTTCTCTTCAAAAGAAGTAGCCGACGCATGATGTAATGCAACTGGCATTGGTTCCACTTCAATCCATTCATTCTTACTTATGTCATATACTTCTACTCTTTTTATTACATCACCATTACGATCAAATCCCCCGATGACGTATATCCTGTCATCGATAATTGCTGCTGTATGTTCAGTTCTTATTGTTGGCATAGGGGCTTCTGTAGACCATTCAGTATTCTCTGCATATGAATTTGAAATTCCTACAACATAAAATGTAGAAAGCGCAACAATTAGTAGTAAAATTAGGTATCTCAATTGAGATATATTCTTTGTAGTATTAAATAAACTGTTATAGTGCGGGGGTAGCCCAGCCCGGTCAAAGGCGTAGGATTTAGGCTCCTATCACTTAGGTGTTCGTGGGTTCAAATCCCACCTCCCGCATCAATCTCCATACGAATGTGTTTGTATTCTTGATATATCGTTTTCTTTTGTTACACTAATTATCTGATCTAATTTCGTAAATTCTTGATTATGTGATACTATGATTACTTGTTTGTTTTCAATATCTGATAATATATTACTTACTTTCGTAAGCTGTTCTTTGCTAAAACCGTCTGTTGGTTCATCCAGCATCAATAATTCAGGTCTAAAACCTATTGGTTGCTGTCTTATCAAACTATTCAATGCTAATCTATATGCAAGTGCAATTCCTGCTTTCTCTCCTCCAGAAAGCCATTCAAATGTCTGTTCAAATTCATTCTGTTCAATGATGGGAGTAAATTTCTCATCAACTCTTACAGTCTTACTCGTATCCTCAACCAATAATTCAAACCATTCTTTGAATAATTCATTAAATTTGTAATTGATTGTATGAATAACATGATCCTCGATTAATTGTACTGTATTGATAAAATATTTGTTTAACCATTCATTAATGTCATCAAGTTTGTTTATATCTAATTTCGTTTGTTTTAGTTTCTCTAATTCCAAATTCATTTCATTAAGATTATTCATTTCGTTTTGCAAATCTCGATCAATTATTGTCAATCTATTGTTCTCATTATGAAATTCTTTTTCTGCAATATTTTTTTCATCTTCTACTAACTTTAATTTATTCTCGTCGGGTAATTCATTTAATTTTACTTTCTGTTCGTTTATTTCATTGATTAAACCTTGAATCTTCTCATCTAATTTCTTATTTGTTTCATCAATATCGTTAATTTCTTCCACATCTCTTTTTAGGTCTTTATTTTTTTGATTCTCTTCAATCGTCTCTCGAACTGCATTCTTTTCTTTATTTATCTTGATAATCTCTTTTTCTATGTCATTTTTTTCCATATTTACAGTGGAAATCAACTCGTCGTAACCTGAACTGTTACTAATCTCTCTTCCACAAGTACTACATTTGCCATCTTTTTGTATTTCTTCATATCTTTTTGCATCATCTCCCTTTCTATTCATGTCCATCTTTAAATGCGTGATTTGATTATTCAATCGATCCTCTTTATTTCTAAGTCCGTCTAATGGAACTAAATTTTCTATACCTTTTCTGATCTGCTCAATCGTTTTTCCTGACTTTACTAGCTTGTCTTTTTTTATATTTCTTTTTTTGTCGTTGTTTAGAATGTCTTCTTTTTTCTCGTTAATTTCCCTTTCTTTAGATTTAATTAATGAATTTATTACACTGATTTTTGTTCTTTCTTCTTTAATTTTATCATATTCGTCTTTTTTTGAATTATAAGTGTTCTCTTTCTTAATCCTTGATGATTTGATTGTTTCTAAATCATTCTTCATTTTTTTAATTTTATAATTTTTTTCTTGTATACTCTTTTCAATTTCATTTAATTTCTTTATCTCTCCCTTTTTACCAATTGTTACATTCTTAATTCGTTGATTTAGTCTTACTGTATTGTCTATTGCAAATTTATATGCTTCCATTTCAAATGCTCTCATTATAATTGTTGTTCGTTCATCTACATCACTTTTTTTACTACCTTCTATCAATTTCTTTAATTCATTTTGTTTTGCAAGAACAAATGCTTGAAATATTTCTTGTGCTTTTGCTGTTTCGTTTATATTGAGTATTCTTGTAACTTCTATTGATAATTCATCCGCTGAAAATTCTTTCTTATTTCCTTCACTATGATAAATTATTTCTCCACCTTTTTGTGTAGATGTTGATAGTTTTCTAATCACTGAGTATTTCTTTAAGTTCATATTTTCGTCTTTAATTTCAAATGTTAATTCAATTTTACCACTTTCTTTACCTTTTCTTATAAGTTCCTTCAATTTCTTTCCAAATAATGCTGCTTCTATTGACATCATAATGCTTGATTTTCCAGATCCTATGTCTCCACGTATCAATGTTTTACCTTCGGCAAATTCTATTTCTGTCGATTCATGGCTTCTTATATTTTCTAATACGAGTTGTTTGATGATCATTCTTATTCCTCCATTATTTCTGCTATTTCTAGAGTTTCTATTCCTGATTTTACTATTTTATTTTGTATTGCAGTTGAATTCTTTCCATTTGAATCTTTAGGAGATTCTTTTAGTACTCTTAATAGTTCTTTTGCCATCATTATTCCATTTTTATTTTGCAATAACTTATTTTCAGATTTTATATTTATTACGTTCTCTCTGAACAACCCATCTTCTATTTCTAATTTATCTTCACTTGATATTCTGATTTTCTGTAATTCTTTAGTCGATAACTTGTTGCGGTTGATCTGTGGTGATATTGCATTTCTATCAGTAAGTGACTTTCTTATTCCGATTGTGTCAATATCTGAAGTATTTCCTGAAAGTAATTCTCCGAAAATCCTTATTACTACTAATTTATTATCCACTTCTTCCTCTTCTAATTTCTTATTTATCTCATCATTAACTAGTTTTGATCTCTTTCCTGTAACATCAAATTCAATAAAGTTTCCTTCAATCTTTTTTATTTCTACAAATTTAATTCCATTCTCAATTATTTTATTATCTTCACAAGATACTATGTAGAATCCTCTTTTTTCACCCTTGGCTACATCTGTGTAATCTTTTGTTCCCCAACCTATGAATGAAGGTCCAGGAAATATTATATTTTGATAATTTTGAATATTAAATTCGTCTCTTTTGTGTATGTGTCCGCCTGCATAATAATTGAAACCTTTTGGAAACCAGTTAATTGGAATACATTCCATATCCATTGCACCTTTTAAAAAACTTGGTTTAAATTCCTCAATTCCACTATGGAATACAAAAATTTTGAAACCATCTTGATTTTCGAGGTGTTCTCTGTCTAACTTCTCGAAATATGCTTTCTCCAGTCCTACTTTTCTAGCAGAAATTCCTGCTAATTTCACACCTGTTTCTTTGTCTTGATACATTTCTAATCTTATCTTTCCATCTACAGATTTCGGATTATAGATCTTGATAATTAATTTTGCCGCCTCCAATAAATCAATCATTGAATCTTGCCCAGGACTATAGTCATGACTTCCATAAATGACGTAGACTGGAATATTCGATTGTGATAATTCTATCAATTTTTTAATTATTTTCTTAACTTGTTCTAGTTCAGGTATGGGTTTATCAAAGAAATCTCCTGCAATAATTATGAATTTAACGCCTTCTTTGATGCAAATATCTATTGATTCATTAAAAGCTTGAATCTCTAATTCCATTAATCTTTTGTCTTTATGAGCTCCGATATGTATATCTGCCATGTGCGCAAACTTGAACATTATCTTATTCCTCAATCAAGTTTTAATTCATAATCGTCTTCATTCTTCTTAGATTCGCGTTTTGCTATATCTTCAAAGAGTGGAGTGTATATCGGTACTGCAAATTTTGTAAATACACTACTTACTATTGCTTCTCCTTTGTCCAAACTTCCTATTGTTTTATCTTCTTCTGATAAATCTTGAGCTGCACAGTCAATTATTGATCTTCTTTCTGCAGACATTTCATTTCCTAAAATTATTTTTGTATTTAGATTACTCAAAATTATCTTTGGAATCAAACTCGTTAATTGTGTTATGGCAATTAATCCTACTTTGAATTTTCTACCTTCTCGTGCGATTGTACTGTAAATATTCTCTCCTGCTTCTTGTAATTGCTCGTTTGATAATACTCTGGGAGCTTCTTCTATGATTATACTTATTGGACAATTATTATCTAGTTGACCTTTTCCTTTCGAAGCTCTGTATCTATAAAAAACTTTACTTGCAATCATGCTGCCGATTAGTAATTCTGTTTGATCTGCTAATTTTGATGTATCAATTATAACAATCTTTCCATCTTGTAGATGTTTTGTTATTCCGTTTAATGTAGATTCTCCACCTTGCATAGAAAAGACCGGATTATCACAAATTATTTCTCCATCTTTTTGATATATTCCTAATGAGGTTCTTAGTTTTCTTTGTAACACTGCCAATGTCGTGTCATGAACAAGTCCATCGAATTCTCCTACATCGCTGAGAACAATTCTTTCTATCCAATTTTCTCTAAATGTATTTGAGAATAACCATATTGCCTGTTTCTGCGCTTCAGTAAAATTCACTATTCCTTCAAAGTGTTCTGGCGCAATTGTTCTTATGTTGATCAATAGTGTATTATTTCCTACTGGTGCATCTGATGAATAATATCGTAATTTTTCTTTTGCATTTTTATTGTCTTTTAATCCTAATTCATGTCTTCCATAATATTCATCGTGAGCATCTAATACTAGTACTCCAAATTTTCCTAGTTTTAAAACACTCCATAACATTGTTTTAACTAAATTACTCTTTCCTCTTCCTGTGGTAGCTGGTATCAGAACATGATGAGTAAAGAAATCATTTCCATTAAGCTGAACAGGAACATCCTCTAATACTTTTGAGCCACTTCTTATGTTTCCTAAATACACAGGATCTTTCGGTGGTTTAGAAATAAACTGCAAATCTTCTTTTGTTGCATAACGTATCTTTGAGAAAAACTTTGGAAGGACTTTTGGAATTTTTATTTCTCCTTTTGTTATTTTGATGATTGCTTTCGCATTCGCTAATGTATAATTTCTTAAACTAGAATCATAAAATCCTATTTCTCCACTCATGCCTTCTAAACTAAGTCCTGCTGCTAGTTCCATAGTTGATGGTGATATTTGACTTCCAAAACTTAGATCAAATACTTTTAGTATTACTGAATTATTTTTGTCTTCATCGATAATCAATAAATCTCCTAATTCTATGCTTTTTCCTATATTTTTTTCTCTAATTAGTATTCCCGCAACATTTCCAGAAACTACTTGTCCTACAAAATCTATTTCCTTATTTTTCAAATTTTCCCCCATTGTTTATTACCTTCTTATAATAAATTTATTCTTAACAATAATTTTTAACATATAGTCAATCCGTTCTTATTTTAATATCATATTCAATATATCATGAGCATCTTTTGCTTGGATATGACGTAAGAATTCTTTTGATGCGCCTGATTGTGATAATATTGATGTTATTATTCCTTTGTATTCATCACTTTCATCATACGAAACCCTTGCCATATTGTCTGCGTCAATTAAACCATATGGATAACCAATAAAAGACAAATCATTCGAATTTCTCATTATTGTACTAAAAATTTCATTAATCTGTAAATCCTTTAACTCTTCAAATGTCTTCCTGTCTACTTCAAAACGGAATATTCTATCTGTATTTCTTGATAATTTTATAATGAATATCATTACATCGTGGTCAGTTGATCGAGATATTGCAAATGGATAATACCATTCTCTTTTGATGTTATTTTCTTCTGCTAATCTGTCTATACTTCCTAATAATGACAGCCCTGTTGTAGTCTGTAATGAACTTGTTTTTGAAAGTCCACATAAAATTACTCCTTTATTTCGTGCTTTTTTCTTCAGATTTGTTAGATATGTTGATTCATTTGTAAAATTCGTTTGTAATGTACCATCAATCATTAGTATGTCGTTTTCATTTAATACCTCGATTAGATCATTTGCATTTGTCCATTCTGCAAATCTTCTCCCAATTGAAGACACTCTTGATATATCTGCTATTTGATTTCCGCTCATTATAGTTCTATCATTCGCGGAAAAAGACAAATCCTTTTCCTTGGGTAGAAGTTCTCTTAATTCCGTTTGATTTGGATCCAATTCAAAAATTGTTTTATATTGAATCTGATTGTCCATTAATGATGTTGAATATGTGGCAGAAAAAAATTCTAATCTCTTGCTTGATATTCGTTTGTCATTGTGCCATTTTGCTGAATATATTCTATTTAATTGAATAGAAAAATTAGGAGCTCCTATTAGTTCAAGATTTCCCCCATCTACAAATCCTATATCTCTTGGAGATTCTATCTTGTTTATTAATCTGAAATTCTCTTTTTTTGACGAAAATACTTCTATATCTTCTCCTTGAATATGTGGATCGCCAATATCCCTATCTATTACTTCAGGAATTAGTCTATCTATTAATTTTCGTGCACCAGGAATAATCAAAATAATCTGTTAATTCCTTTACTATGTCTGTAATTTTAAATCTTTGCAAAACATTAAAAATAATTATTATATATTATTCTTTATGTCTTATATTCAAATTGGTTCACTTGCTCCTGATTTTAATTTAAAAGCAACTGATAATAATTTCTATAATCTATCTTCTTTTTCAGACAAAAAAATTCTTATAGTAATGTTCACTTGTAATCATTGCCCTTTTGTTAAAGCGTATGAAGATCGATTAATAAGTATTCAAGAAGATTATTCTAACAGATCAGTTTCTTTAGTTGCTATAAATTCAAATGAAACAATTAATTATCCAGAAGATACTTTTGAAAAAATGCAAATTCGTGTTAATGAAAAGTCTTACAATTTTCCTTATCTGAGAGACGAGGATCAAAATGTAGCTTCGTCCTACGGAGCTTCATTTACTCCTGAAATTTTTGTTTTTGATATTAGTAGGAAATTGAGATACCATGGTCGAATAGATGATAATAAAGATCAAACTGTTGTTACTTCCAACGATCTCAGAAATGCCTTAGACGAAATATTAACTGACAAGGAAGTCACTAATCCTGAAACTCATGCTATTGGATGTTCTATTAAATGGGCTAAATGACTTATTCAGTCTGTTCTACCCATTGAAATTTCCTTTGCAAGGTTTTTGGATATAATTTATTCCAATCTAATTCAACTTTTTCTGACCAATTCTTGTATATTCTTGGATCTATATAATTTCTTAAAGATGTATTTAGATTGTATTCTCTAGTTTTCTTATCTACTTCGACCTTTACTTTCATCTTACTCAATCTTTCTTCAATCCTATCGTGTTTCTTATTAATACGTTCATTCTCTTTTACAATACGAACTTTTTGTCTTTCTAATTTCTTCATTAATTTTACTTCATTCTTGTGTACTTTTTCATTTTTACATCTTACTAGTTTGTCATCTATAACTAATTTTGTATTACAAATAACGCATTCATATTCTGAGTTCTTTATTGACCTTTCAATCTTTTTTAATTCTTGATTTATGTTTTTAATTTTGTTTTCTTTCTTTTCCATACTGTTTTCCCAATTCTTTGTTGGTGTCTTTTTGTGATTACACTGTATTGCAGCTCCTAAATTGGCCATTTTTGCATGATAGACTTTCATATAATCTTCATCTGTTGATTCTAATGCACATTTCTTTAGATAGTCATTTACGTGATTTGTTGCGTGATAAGTTCTAAATACTTTTGCCGTAATTCCTTTTTTACTCCCTGCCAAAAATCTATTTACATCTGTTGATGATATTTTGTCGAAAATTGGATCATTTGCTTTCTTTCCTTCAATAAATTTCTCTATATTTTTTATGAATTGTTTGTCTCCTTTTACTTCCAAAGTTTTTTTCCATCTAACACTATCTTTTCCAAGAAAGTCAAATTCAATTGTATCTCCATTAATGTCGATATGTTCAACTCTTAATGTAGTTGCTCCTACAGTATCTGCCTCGTCTTCATCCTTTTCATCTCCTACTCTTAATGCTAAATTATCAATTAGGTATGTTACTGTTGCAACTTTCTGTGTTTTTTTATCTGTAGATGATAAATTTTTCTGTATATGCTTTCTTATTTTTAAAATTGATTTACTTAAATCAATAGCTTTTTCATATTTTGCTTTATCTTGTTTTTGACGTATTGTTGCCGTATCTGACAACCAAACATATTTGTCTTTATTTGTTAATTTATCATGCCATTTCGCCAACCATGTTGATTCTTTATCATGTATAATTTTTCCCCACGTTCTGTTTTTTATTGGACACACTGGAATAGTTGATTTTTTTCCTAAATTTAAGACAATATCTTCTGGCTCTGCCATTTTTTTCCACTTTCCTCTGAATGGATGTTCGCCTCTTCCCATGAAAATTGAAGCTGGTTCTACCATGTAATTTCCTACTTCTGTTTTTGTACCATCTATTATTGCATATCCGTATTTCTCTTTTTGCATTTCTCTTTTTTCTTTTCGTTCAGCTGTTAATTTCTTTTTTATTTCTGGTTTAGAATTATGTTCTTTCTCTTTTTCTTGTATCTTTATCATTTCTGAAAAATCAAATTCCTCTATTGATAATTTTTTATATTCATTTTTAAATTGTTTAAGAAAATCATTTGTGAAATTTTTAATAAAAATTTTATCTTGTACATATGGTGTATCTTTTTTCTTTGTCCATGCCCAAGCCATTTCTTCTTGTTTTTTATTTAATTCTATCTTTTTCTCTCTGATTTTTACTGATATTTTCTGATATTTGTATTCTGGTGGGAATAATACTCCGTTGTGTTCTAATGTTTTCCATTTCATTTTTTTTCACTATTAAATTATTTTATTCTTTGATATAAAATAAAAATTTCATATATATTTTATAATGTTTGTTTATTATTTAGTTTTATTACGTTAATTGTTTAATTAAATCCTTATAATCATTAGTTACAGTTTTTAGTTCTTTTACTCCATCTTTCAATGACATTGATTTAATTTCAGTCCCTCTTAGCGTGAGCATCTGTCCCCATTTCTTTTCTAATACTAGTTTTATTGCTCCATAACCTAATCTTGCTCCATATACTCTGTCAAATGCTGATGGTGTACCGCCTCTTGCTAAATGACCTAATACTATATGTCTTGTTTCAATTCCTGTGTTATTTTCTATTAATTTAGCAAGTTTTTCTCCTGCTCCGCCTAACTTTACATGACCAAATGCATCTAATTCTTCATTTTGTGTCGTATATGATCCCTCTATTTCTTTTGCACCTTCAGCAATGACAATAATTCCCGTTTTTTGACCTTGTTCCTTTAATTTTTTAATCTTATTACATACTTCTTGACTGTCATATTTCTCTTCTGGATATAATATCACATCAGCTCCTGATGCTAATCCTGAATGTACTGCTAACCAGCCTGCATGCCTACCCATTACTTCTACTACCATGAATCTCTCATGCGATCTCCCTGTTGTTCTTATTCGATCTATTGCCTCTACTGTTATATTTATTGCCGTATCAAAACCTATGGTATAATCAGTCGAAAATAAATCATTATCAATTGTTTTTGGTACTCCTATCACATTCACACCATTTTTGTATAATTCATTTGCAACACCTAATGTATCTTCTCCACCCATTGCAATCAGACCATCTGCAATTTGTTTCAAATTCTCCGCAACCGTCTTTATTCCGTTTTCCATTTTTATTGGGTTTGTTCTACTTGATAATAAAAATGTACCTCCTTCTGAATGAAGATTCTTTACGTCTTCCCATTCAAGAGGAAAATGATTTAATTCAACTAATCCTGCCCATCCCTTTTTTATTCCGATCATTTCAACTTGATTTTCTTTTGCTACCTTTACTACTGATCGTATTACCGGATTTAACCCTGGCGCATCTCCACCACCAGTTAGTATTGCGATCTTCATTTAACTTACCTAATACTTTATTGCGATGATGATATTATAGTCTTTTACCTTCGAAAATTACTTCTTTAATTTTCTTGGCAATTTCTAATGGTTCTGGATGTTGCCATACATTTCTTCCTACAGCTAAACCAGTTGCACCTGCTTCCATTACTCCAGAAAGTTGTTTAAGAAAGTCTTCATCCGTTTTTGTTTTTGCTCCTCCTGACATGAATACATGTGCTTTTCCTGCAGATTTTACTGCCCAATTGAATGTTTTTGGATCTCCACTGTATTTTATCTTGACTGCATCTGCACCTAGTTCCATTCCAATTCTTGCTGCGTACGCAACTATTGCTGGATCCATATCTCCTCCTAATTCTTCAACTTTTCCACCTCTTGGATAAACCCATGCAATTGCTGGTAAATCATTTTTATGTGCTTCTTCTTGAATTCTTCCAAATTCATGAAACATTTCTGGTTCATAAGCACTTCCTGCGTAGATTGTATATCCTATTCCTTTCGCTCCAAGACTGATTGCTTCTTCTACAGAACAAACTTGTTTTGATAATGGATCTCCTTTTGTTAAATTATCTTTTCCATTTACTTTTACAATTAACGGAACTTTCCCATTATAATATTTTTCTGCACAGCCCTTTTGAAATACGATACCTGAAAATCCCCCATTTACTGCTGTATCCATAATAAATTGAGGATCGACGTTCCTATCGTCAAAATCAGCACTTGGACCATGTTCTAGTCCTTGATCATATGCCAGTAAGACACTTTTACCATTTTTGATAAATGTTTTCATTAAATCGTTCATTTACTATCTAATTAATTCGTACAAAACATACTAATATTTCTTGTCGTTTATACTAGATTATTTTAGATAAAGAATTTAAATTACCTATTATATCTCCTTCTAGAGTCATAAATATTGCTTCAGTGATATGTGGCTTTACTTTTCTTATGATTGGACAAATATTCTTCTTTCGATGAATCGAAAATCCACTAGATGTTAATTCTTTATTAAATGACGGTAATGCTATGATTTCAATCATTCCGTTTTCTTCTTTAAATAAATCTTCTTTTTTGGCTTTTAAAATAGACCATAATTGATAACCTGTCAATGGACTGGATTGTTGATTATATATTGTATGTAAATGTCCGATGATTATTCTGTTTGATTTTCTAAATGATTCGTTGATATTTGTATGCCCATGTAATAGTGTAGTTTTCTCGATATTTATTCCATAAACATCTTCTACTGTAATATTATTTGGTAATAATTGTTTGATATTTCCATCATGATTTCCTGGTATGATCCTTATATTACTTAATTTTGATATTTCTCTAAAAAATCTTGGCACCTCTATTCTTTCTGATTTTGTTGCAGATACAAAACTATCCTTTATATCTCCCAGTATTATCACATCATTTGGTTTTTCCTTTATTATTAATTCGCTTAACACGTTTTGCATTTTGGTAGTTGAACTTTGAATTGATATTCCTCTTTTTATGAATCTTTCTTCAAATCCAATATGCAGATCGCTTATTACTATGTGCTTTTCATTATTATCGCTTAGTAAAAGTGCAGGATGTGGATGTAGTATCTTTATCAATTCAATCATTTGATATATGGGTAAATATATTAAATTATTTGTGACTGACAAATCTTCTAAACCTGTGGACGACTTGATTAATACTGTAATTAATGAAGGTAGGGTCAAACTACATAAATTCATGCCTAGTGGCCGAGAACTATGGACTGTTGTCGGTCGTACTGGAGATAATTTGATTTTTCCTCACGACGATTATTGTAGTTGTAATGGATTTTATTTCTCTTTGATGAGGAAAAATATGTCTATTTGTTATCACATACGATCTTTAAAAATAGCTAAAAATAAAAAAAAATATTCGTGTATTGAAATATCTGATTATGATTATTACACTTTTTTTAAATTATTGAATCAAAGTATCCAAAGACAACTTGAAAATGATTAGCTTATTATTTTCTCAAATTCATTAATTGGTACTGCTGTTAAAGTTTCTACTCTTGTTCTTCCTTTCTTTCCTTGTTCCATGCTAAGCTTAACTACTGTATCTATATCTGGAGCTTCTATAATGGTTACAATATCATATCTGCCTAAAGTTGCATATTCTGCTAGAATTTTTATTCCTAAGTTATCAGCTTCTTTTTTAAATTCTTCGCTGCGACTTTTTGATAGAGATGGATCACTTATTCCTTTTTCAGTAAATGTTACTAGTCTAATAAAGTATGGCATACAATTTACTTGTTAACATATTATTTATTTCTATACTATGTTTTTCTAGTTTTGGTGATTACTTTTCCCCATCTACATTCTAATTTATTATTTACAAAAAGTGTGACTGCTTTCATTAATGCTTTCTTTTCGCATTCACGACCAGAATTTTTTACTTGTTCAATAGATTTATTTGAATTAATTTTAAATGATTCTTGTGCAATGATTGGTCCTTGATCTAAATCTACTGTTACAAAATGAGCAGTTGCTCCTGAAATTCTAACTCCTTTTTCAAATGCTTGCATATATGCCATTGCACCCGGAAATGATGGTAATAGTGATGGATGAATGTTAATTATTCTATTTGGATAATTCCAAACAAATTTCGGTGATAATATTTTCATATATCTTGCTAACACAATAAAATCAATTTCATATTCTTCTAATATTTTTAATATTTTATTTTCTCTAAGTGATTGTGTTTTGTCTTTTATTGTAATAAATTTTATTTTAAATTTTTTACATGTATTTTCTAATGTATTTGACGTTCCTATTATAATTGGAATGTTTACTTTTAATCTACCTTTTTTATTTTCTTTTAATAATTCTGTTAGTATGTGTTCTTCCTTTGTTACTAGAATGGCCATGTTTTTCTTTCTTTTTTGTCCATCAAAAAATATTCGTGATTTTACTCCTACTTTTCTTGAAATGTTTTCTAAACCTTTTTTAAATTTTATTTTATCAAATTTTTCTGGTTTAAATGAAATTTTTACACTCATATAAAAAATATTATTCATAACATTCTGATTTACCTCTTCCACATTGCATTTATTATTAAAAATATAATTCGTTATCGACGCTACAATTCCTTTTCTATCTTGACCAATTATGGATATATCTGCTACGTTCATCTTATCACTTGATTCTGGATAATACTGATACTGTGATTCCTAATATAATTAATCATATATCGACATTCAAATTATGGAATTAATTACTATTTATGCAAATTGATAATATGAGCTTCGGGAGGGATTTGAACCCTCGACATCTTGCTTACAAGGCAAGCGCTCTGACCGGTCTGAGCTACCGAAGCATATTATGAAGCTATATTGATCTGCTTTTTTTTATTACTTACTCCTTTCGTATTATATATCAAATTTTTTTCACTGAAAACTTGAAATCTTATTAATTCTATTAGTTTGTTGTTAATATGAAAATTAATGTTTTAGATAAGGGATTTGTTGAAATTATTGATCATCTTGGTTCTGATTTAACAGTTGTTAATTCCGCACGTGTCTCCTATGGCAAACGTAAAACTAAATATGAAGACGAAGATCGTAAATTGGTGCGTTATCTTGCTAAACATAAACACTATTCACCTTTTCGACATATGATTGTCCAATTTCACATAAAAGCTCCGGAATTTGTTATGCGACAATGGTATAAACATGTAGTTGGTATTGAAACTACTACTTCTTCTGCTACAAAAGACCATGCATGGAATGAAATTAGTGGACGTTATGTTCCTGTCAAAGATTTTTATAAACCTGAATCATGGAGACAACAATCTGAAAGTAGTAAACAAGGATCTTCTGATAATCTTCCTGACAATTTGGATATTTTATGTTCTGATATTTTTGATAGTTTCATGAATAATGTTGAAGAAGTTTACGAAAATTTACTTAAAAATGGCGTTGCAAAAGAACAAGCACGTATTGTTCTTCCACTAAATCAATATACTGAAGTCTATTGGACTGCTTCTTTCCAAGCAATAATGAATTTTATCGAATTACGAGAAGAACAATCAGCTCAGTGGGAAATTCAACAATATGCACGCGCTGTTAAGAAATCAATACCTCTAATTTATCCAGAAACTTTCAAATTATGGGCCGAAGCTCATAATTGGTAAATTAATTATTGTTTTCCTCTTTTGAATTTTTAACTCCTATTTTTGGACAATTTTTTTCAAACTTACATGTATTGCACATTGGATTGCGTGGTTTGCAAATTAATTGACCAAATCGCACAAAGTATTCATTAATCTGCAGCCAATATCTCTTATTTGCTATTTTAGATAATTCAATCTCTGTTTCTTCAGGAATTTTTGTTTCTACTAATCCTAACCTGTTTGAAATCCTATGAACATGTACATCTACTGGTATTGCAGGTTTTCTAAATCCATAGACTAAAACACAATTTGCTGTTTTTCTACCTACCAATGGAAGTTCTAATAATTCATCCATCTCAATTGGCACTTGATTATTGTAGTCTTTGTGAATAATCTCTGCTACTTGCTTTATCTTCTTTGATTTAGTCTTATAGAACGCTACCGGCTTGATTAATTTTTTAATATCTAATGTTTTTGCCTTTGAAAGTTCTTTTGGGTTTTTATATTTCCTAAATAGTCGATTAGATGCACCTAACGTTGTATCATCTTTTGTCCTAGATGATAATATAGTTGCTATTAATACCTTGAACGGATTCCCTTCTTTCTCAACTTCTCCAAGCATGGTTAACTTATTCGTTTGTTTCATCTCTATCATTTTTTTCATTTCTTGAAGAACTGTTTTCATAACTAATTTCTCACTTTTTTTTATAATATTTCTTTATTAATTTTAAGTCATCAATCCAAGTACTGATTTTTGTTTGATTTCTTAATATTGCTGCTGGATGATAGGTTAGAAGATACCTGCTTTCTTTCTTATTTATAATTTTACCATGTTGTTCTTTTAATAATACATCTTCATGTTGTTTCTTTATTGCGGTCTTGCCAAGTAGTACTGTAATTTTAGGTTTGATTAATCTAATTTCTTCTTGTAAATATTTGTTGCACGATTCTATTTCTTCTTCTGTTGGACGACGGTTTTTTGGCGGTCTACATTTCACTAAATTTGTTATATATACTTCTGTATCTTCTATTCCAACTTCTCTTATACTATTTCTTAATAATTTTCCTCCTCTACCGCAGAATGGAATTCCTTTTTCATCTTCTTCTGCTCCGGGAGCTTCTCCAACAAAAATAATCTTATTATCTTTTTTTCCTCTTCCTGGCACTGATTTATTTCTTGACTTATATAATTCACATTTCTTACATTTTATGACATCTTCTGACAACTTTTCTAGTGATTTGTATCTCATGTTTATTTATTCAATTATCTTAACTCGAATAAAAGATAATTGTACGCTTGTTTATGATATATTATGAAAGATTTGTTAAATAAACAGGTATTTCTTCTTGATATTGAAGGAGTTATTTGTGAAAGTATTGATAAAGAAATTTCTCTTCCTTTTGTACAAAAATTTATTTCTGCTCTTAAATCCAATAATATCCGTATCGCAATAGTTACAAATATCTCTAGAAATCCAAAAGCAATAGTTCTTGAGAAACTTAGATCTATGGATATTTTAATTAAATCTGATGAATTGTATACCTCTGGTTCTACTACTATACAAATTATAAAAGAAACATACGATGATCCTAAATGCTTTGTTATTAGTGAATGGGGTCTGAAAAAAGATCTCGAAGATGCAGGAATTTATGTCTCTAACGACGATGCAGATATTGTTGTAGTTGGCGCTAATCGTAATCTGACTTATAGAGAATTAAACCATGCAATGCGCCTTGTTCTTAACGGAGCTGAATTAATTTGTTCTGGCACCACTCAATTCTTTAAAGGAACACATCATTCTGATACTGGTTACTTCCTTGGAGAATCTGCAATCGCCCAAGCAATTAGTCATGCTACTGGTAAGTCAATTCGTTATATCGGAAAACCATATCCTGAAATTTTTAATCAAGTATTATCTGATTTCAATATAACTCCTGATCAAGCAGTTATGATTGGAGATAATATTACATCTGATATACGAGGTGCTAATTCATTGGGAATTACTAGTATCTTAACCACTAACGATCTTAATATTGACATTAATTCTATTCCAGATTCTGATAAACCCA
>NZOP01000001.1 GCA_002693165.1 Nitrososphaerota archaeon | reverse complement strand
GGTTCTTCAACAGTAGGTTCTTCAACAGTAGGTTCTTCAACAGTAGGTTCTTCAACAGTAGGTTCTTCAACAGTAGGTTCTGGTTCTTCTACAATAGGTTCTGCAATAGGAGGTTTGAAGTCTTCAGGAATTTTTATTAATTTAGTTTTTCGTATAGCAACTTTTCGAAGAAATTTAATCTTTTTAGTCTCATTAAATATTTCAGATGCAATTTTTTCATTAATAATATCTTGACATAATTCCGAATAACTCATTGATTGGCATTTCTGGAGAAATATTTTATGTGCTATAAGCCGAATTTCATGTTTTCTTGAAGAATTAAGTTTACCTTGAGCAAAAGCAATAAGATAGATACGAACTAAATAATTATCTTTAGTAGAATAATCATCAATAAAACTCAATGTCGATGAGCCTCGTCTTACTAAACTTCGAAGATATTCACGAGAATATTCATGGCCTTTTAAAAGCGTAGCTGCACTATTTGAACTTACATTAGTAATTTGAAATTGTAAATTAATAGAATATTGTTGAGGATCTTTTTGATAAATATCAAATAATGATGTTACTACACTCCTGGAAATAGCGTGATTGTCCGAAGTAATAGGAATATATGCAATTGGTTTGTTTTCAAATTCTTTTGGAGCTAAAACAGTAACCCAACGTTTTTCTTTCCATTTATCTTTGACTTTTCCTCTTCCTCGTGTCTTAGTTTTTGCCAATTCTAAAACTCCATAATATACATAAATTCAATTACCGTGCCGACATTGCCATTCGTTCTTGTTCAAATTTCTTTTTAATAGAATAGCTATTAGGATCATTTCGTGCAGCAAGAATAATTTCATTTGCTAATATTTCTTCAGCGCTTTTATTAATAGAAAATGATGTTTCTCTTACTGCAAGTGAAATAAATCTTAATGCAAGATCAACACGTCTTTGTGGCGATATATCAACAGAAATATGATATCTAACTCCACCATATGCTATAGTTGTAGTATCTTCATTGGGAGAAGTATTTTCAATAGCACGAACCAGTTGTTCAATAGGATTAGAATTCGTTTCTAAATGAATAATTTCAAAAGCAGTTTTTACAATATTAATAGATTTTGACTTTTTACCAGCCATTCGTCCAGAATTCTTTGCCTTCTTTTTACCAAAATGCATTAAATTATTACATAAACGTTCGACAATATTAACATTAGACTTAGCAAAACGTTTGTGTTCGTGTCGACCAAAAGATATTGGTACAATAGTAGGATTAAGACAAATTACTTCTTTAAGTCCTAGATCAACAATTTCAACGTCATTAAAATTCCATTTTCTAAATAATAAAAGAGTTTCACTCATAAAAATTACCGTCTTGGTTTCTCCTTTCTACCATAAACTAATTCATTCAAAGAAACATCATTAACTTTATAGACTTGCCAACGAACACCAGGCAAATCACCCATGGCACCACCTGTAGAACCTCCAATTCCTTCTACATTAACTTCATCATGTTCGTCAATAAAATTTAATGCACCATCACCAGGAAGAAATGCAGTAACTTGTTTACCATTTTTAATTAATTGAATTCTAACGCATTTTCGAATAGCAGAATTAGGTTGTTTAGATTCAACACCAACCTTCTCTAAAACAATTCCACGTGCTTGTGGAGAACCGGATAATGGATCTGATTTTTTATCTAGTTTGAGAACCTTCCTTTTATAATAACTATCAGACCACCTCATAGCTTTGCGTTTATTATACTGCTTTCGTCCTGCAAATTCTCCAACTGGTGATTTACTTCGGCCCATAAGTTAATTCATCCACATAATATTTCTCATCAACATATTTTTTATTTAAAGCATAATGTAAGTATTAAATGTAACTTTTTATTCATTGGTTATTTTTAATTTATTAATCTCAAAATATCTTTTTGCAATAATTCTGGCTTTTTCTGCATTTCTACCTTCTCTACCTACTATTGCACCAGTTTTATTAGCAACTACCTTGATCGTAGCAGTTGTTTTGCCATTTGAGTGTTCGTCAATTTTAACATCGTCAATAAATTTTGAATTTAAAGCATTTAATATGAATTCTTTAGGATCTTCAGAATATTCAACAAGTTCTATAGTCTTTCCAATACTTTTTTGAATATCTTTAATAGATTGTCCATTTTTACCAATTGCAAGTCCCATTTCTCCTTTATTAACAACAAAAATAATTCTACTAAGTCGATTATCTATTATACAATCACGAGCCATAGCTCCGGTTGTTTTTTGAAATAATACCATTAGACTAAAGGCTTCTGAAGATATTTTTATTGTATCGGGCATTAATTTTTTCAAATTAGTATTTTGAAATAAATAATTAAGGTATTTTAATGTTATCTATAAATGGAAATAATTTATAATTTGTCCAATACTTGTTGTAAATCAGATTTATCCGCATTTAAAATAGAAAATACAGATATTCTATAAGATCGACCTAAAAATTTACTCAATACTATTGAATTATTTTTAGTTAATGTAAATGGAACAGAATATTTTTTACAGGTTTCTTCTAATAATTGGAGATTGTCAGGAGAAACAGTAGATGAGCATACAACTAATTTTGATTGAGAGATAGTATTTAGACTCTCTTTAAAACCATAAACTACTTTTCCAGATTTAGATATATTTTTTAGAGTTTTTTCTATTAATTTAAAATTCATTACAGATTACCTTTTCATGTATAAATCAATCATTCCAGTACCTACTGGAACAGGTAAACCAACTATAACATTTTCTGTAACACCTTTTAGTTTTTCAATTTCTCCAGTAATAGATGCAGTAGCTATAGTAGGAACAGTTATTTCAAAAGCAGCACGTGCCAATACACTTTCTTTAGTACCTGCTATTCCATGCCTGCCAATAGATTTTAAAATTCCTGTAGAAGTCATTAAATCAGCAACAAGTAAAATATGTCGTATATCAACTTCTAATCCTTGTTCGTCGAGTGTTGAAGTAATTTCATTAATTAAAACACTGCGTGCAGCTTCTATACCTAAAACATTTGCAATTTCCCATATATTATTGGTAGTACTACGCTTGGTATCAATGCCGTCAATTTTAAACACCTTAGCAAGATTAGAACCTGAAGTTTGAATCATCCATTCCTTATCATCTTTAACAATCGTAAGATTGGTAATATCTTTGATACCATTAACACGCAAAGCAAGTAATTTATTTCGTAGGGAAAACAAAGTAGAAGCATCACTATCTTCAGCAATTACCAAAATCGAATTATTTTTATTATTAATTTTAACTTCTTTTTTATTATTTACAAAGACTTCACTGATTTCATCTAGAGTTAGAATGTTATCAGTAAGAACATTATCATCAAAAATAAAGGTTATACCCTCAATATAATCAACTTCAGTACGGACAATTAGATCTGTAATAGTAGTATAAAGAATTTGTTTAGCAATCTCTAATGCTTTTGTTTGAGAACTAGAATAATTTTTATGAAGATAAATATTCATAGTTGGAGTAGATGGAACTTTTCGTGCGTCTACCAATTCAATCAATCGAGGCAATCCTAAAGTAACATCTCGTTCTTTAACTCCTGCAAAGTGAAAAGTTCTAAGTGTCATTTGAGTTCCTGGTTCACCAATAGATTGTGCCGCAACGATTCCACTAGCTTCTCCAGGCTCAATTAAAGCACGATTTGATAATTCCAACGTTTTTTTGATAACATTTTTCATTCCGGCAGTAGTAATATTATGTTCGCTAAATGATCTAGATAATTGGTCAAGAATTTCTGTATTTCCTGGAAGTATTAATTCAAATTTTGATTTAGAGTATTTCAATGCGGACTCAATTTCTGAGTTATTAGGAGCTACTTTAGATTGATCATCAATCATAGCAATTTCAACTTGACGATCAATATTTACAGCTTGACTATGATCACTTTTTGCAGGATCGATACCATCTTCACCGTAAAGATATTGAATAATGTTACCATGTGCATCTCTTACAGTTTTATCATATTCAACTCGAATATGTTCTAAAGCATTGATCAATCTCCTCTGCATGTAACCACTTTGTTGTGTTCGTACCGCAGTATCGACAAGTCCTTCACGACCGCCCATTGCATGAAAGAAGAATTCAGTAGGGGTTAAACCTGTTCGATAATTTGATTTTACAAAGCCTTTAGAATCAGGAGATTTATCTCCTTTAGCAAAATGACTCAACGCACGCTGATCGAAACCATTTTGAATACGTTTTCCTCGAACGGATTGTTGACCAAGAGCAGCAGTCATTTGTCCTAAATTCAAACTAGAACCTCTAGCACCTGTTCTCGCCATAATTACTCCAGAATTATCTTCAGATAATGCTGAATCTGAAATTCGTCCAGCTTTATCTCTTGCTTTAGACAATTCGTTAACAATATGTGCTTCAAGAGCTTCTTCAGGTTCCATACCACCCGTTGCTTTTGCTTCTGCCCATTTTACGGAATCTTCATTGTAATCAGAAATATGTTGAAAAACTTTAGAG
Organism: Nitrososphaerota archaeon; assembly: GCA_002693165.1. The sequence continues at coordinate 5,737 of NZOP01000001.1, read as the reverse complement.
TATGAAGTTTCTATAGATTTTAAAACCTTTCTTTCATTCACTTCATCTAATGTTAATTCCTGATAACTTAAAGAAAATCCATGATTACTGATAAATGATTTTAATACTGATAATACTGAATTAAGGAATTTTCTTGCTTCCTCAGAACCATAGTCTTTACTAATTCGATGTAAAATAGAATCTGGTTCTTCAGAACCAATAGCAGCACGATCAATTATTCCTTGCATTAATTCTCCATTTTTAATCAGAACGTCATTTTCTTTATTCTGACTAAACCTATTCCACTTAGACATCATTTGATAATTAAAATTGTTTGGAAGAAACAAAGAGAATAATTGTCTTCCAGAATATAAGTTTGGATTTGACTTGACAGGATCAGGTAATGAACCATTAAAACCACCCACTAAAGCAAGATCACAGAATTCAGAAGGTTCAAGAAATGTTTCGTCATGAGTTAATAAATAAGCTGCAGAAATATAATCACGAGTTCCTCCAATTATAGGTCCTCCATATCGAGGAGAAACAATCTGATCGTGCACCATCATTAATGATGATGCTTCAGCTCTAGCCTCTTCACTTTGAGGAATATGAAGATTCATTTCGTCACCGTCAAAATCAGCATTATAAGGAGGACAAACTGCAGGATGTAATCGAAAAGTACGATATGGAAGTACTCGAATTGTATGAGCCATAACAGACATTCTGTGTAAAGATGGTTGACGATTAAATATTACTACGTCGCCATTAAGAAGATGTCGTTCAACAACAAATCCTTCAGTCAAGCTATCAGCAAGTGCTTTTTTATCTTCTACATAATCTAATCGTATTTTTACACCGTCAGGTCGAATAACATAATTTGCGCCAGGATGTATATCAGAACCATTATGAATAAGATTTTTAAGAAATTCAGAATTCAATTTTGTATATTTTTCAGGCATTGTAAGTCTTTTCGCAACTTCGACAGGAACACCTACTTCAGATATATCCAAATTAGGATCAGGTGATATAACAGTACGAGCAGAAAAATCAACACGTTTGCCTGAAAGACTACCTCTGAATCTCCCTTCTTTTCCTTTTAACCTTTGACTAATAGTTTTAAGTGGACGACCAGATCGATGATGAGATTGAGGTATTCCAGAAACTTCGTTATCAAAGAAAGTAGTAACATGATATTGCAATAAATCTACAAGATCTTGGACAATTAACGGAGGAGTTCCTGATTCTTTACTTTCACGAACACGTTGATTTACTCTAAGTATATCAACGACTTTATGAGTAAGATCGTCTTCGGATCTAATACCTGACTCTAAAGTAATAGAAGGTCTGACAACTACAGGAGGAACACCTAAGACTTGCAGAATAAACCATTCAGGACGAACAGATGGAATAGGATTATCGGCAGGGGATAATGTATTATAATTAATTAATTTCAAATCTTCGCTAGATATTCGTTCAAGTCGTTCTCTAATAGCATTTGGTAACAATCTAGTAGCTCCACCAGATTCGGTTATTTCATGAAAGATCGTTGGTTTCAGAAATTCAATTTTATACTGTTCCACACCACAATGCGGACAAATCATAACCTTTTTGGTTTTTAAAAATAGTTGTTTTGCTATTTTAGCATGAATTTTAGTATTATATTGTCCTTCGTTTTCAATTTTTTTTCTATAAACTTCAGCGTCTTCACTAAGCATCTTAAATTTACCACAAACACGACAAAACGAATGAAGTAATTTGTTAATTTGTTCTGCAAAAGCAATATGCAAAACAGGTTCTGCAAGCTCAATATGTCCAAAATGACCAGGACAACGAAGTGCAGTATTACCACAAGTTGCACATTTTTGACCAGGTTCTAGAGTACCCAAACGATTATCCATAAGACCTCCTTGAACAGGCATTCCATCTTCATCATATGTTTCAGGAGCAGTTATTTCAGTAACAGAATATTTTCGAATTTCGCTAGGTGATAAAATTGAGAAATATATTCCTCCAATTTCTTTAGTGTTTTCAAAAAATGACATAAATTCTACACCTTATCCGATAATAATAATCTAGGAGCTATATTCAGACTCATCATTTCTTGTAATAATAATTTAAATGCATAAGCAATAGTAACAGTAGAAACTTGAGCATCATCTCCGTCAACTTTACACATATATTTTCTTTGTTGATTATCATAATAAGCTAACAGCCCGCATTTATCACAAACATTTACATTTGTCCGATCGGATTCATCTAACAATCTATCTTTAAGAACCATTGAAGCTCCATAAGCAATCAGACAATCTCTTTCCATTTCTCCAAATCGTAAACCTCCTCCACGTGCTCGTCCTTCAGTAGGTTGTTTGGTAAGCATTTGAACTTGACCGCGGGCACGAGCATGCATCTTATCAGCTACCATGTGATGTAATTTTTGATAATAAACAACACCAATAAAAATTTCAACCTTAAAACGTTTACCAGTTTTTCCATCATACATAATTTCAGAACCACTAGGTTTAAATCCATATTTTTCAAGTTCAGGACCAAGTGTTGTAGTATTTTCACCAGCAAATGTAGAACCATCTACAGGATATCCACGAAATGATGCAGATTTCCCTCCTATTGATTCAATAAATTGTCCAACAGTCATTCTAGAAGGAAATGCATGAGGATTAATAATAACATCTGGAACAACTCCATTTTCAGTATATGGCATATCTACTTGATCGACAAGCATGCCAACAACTCCTTTTTGGCCATGTCTAGAAGCAAACTTATCACCAATTTCTGGAACTCGCATATCTCTCACACGAATTTTGTATAGCTTTTCACCATCTTCATTTTGTGTCATAAAGACTGAATCAACCACTCCAAATTCAGACGGACGAATTGCTATAGAAGTGTCTCTTCTATAAGGGCCTTTCACTTCAAATTGTTTATACTCTTCCATAAACCTCGGTGGACTAGTTCGTCCAATAATTACATCACCGCCATTTACAACAGATTCATGCATTATGACGCCATCACTTTCTAGTAATCTATAGTATTTTTCTCCTCTATATCCACGGGTGTTTGCATCAGCAGTAGGAATTTCAAACTTGTCTTTCATTCCACCCAAATATGCTTTTGCTTCTGCATCGTAAAGTCGATAGAAAAAGGAACGAGCAAGACCTCTTTGAACAGACGATTTATTCATTACAATCGCGTCTTCAATATTATAACCTTCAAAAGACATTACTGCAACAACACAATTTTGTCCAGTAGGTCTTTGATCAATATTTAAAAGAGAAGTTGCTCGAGTTTTAACCAACTGGTTTTGTGGATATACAAGAAGATGTTCTCGAACAGAGGTATTAAATTCATAATTAGGTGTTGGAAAACCTAAAGATTGTTTTGACATAGCAGACTGATATGTATTTCTAGGAGATTGATTATGCTCAGCGTATGGTATCAGTGAAGCTGAAACTCCCAATATAGAAGCAGAAAATAGTTCCATGTGCGTATGATTAGAAGTTAGATGATCTGGATTAAGTGCGACAAGTGCATTTTCTTCTTCATTTGCATCAATAAGATCAACAACACCCATATTTACCAAATCCTGCCAACTTAATTCTCCACTTTCGGTTCTTGATATTACATTGGAATTAACAAGAGGAGAACCATTATTTACAATAACCAAAGGTCTCAGAACTCTACCAGAACTCAAAGAAATATGAATTCTAGTAGATGAATGTTTGTAAGGAGATTTCTGAATACTAATACTAACATGAGGATGAATTTGTCCTTGTCGTCTCATCGAACGAAATGCTGAAACTAATTTATACCCATCTTTAACATAACCAACCAAACGTCCGTCAACAAAGATCTTACATAAAATACTACGATTTTCTAATTCAATTTCTTTGGTAGAAATTATACCAATTTGGGTTAATTTATCAATAGCATCATCGACAGAAGAAGTTACTGAGATTATTGAGGATAGTGCAACATTTTTAACCAGACCACAATTCGCACCTTCAGGAGTTTCACTAGGACAAATTCTACCATAGTGAGTAGAATGTAAATCTCGAGCTTCAAAGTTAGGTTGTGTTCGACTCAAAGGTGATTGAATTCTACGTAAATGACTAATTAATGACAAATAATTAGTACGATCTAATAATTGAGTAACACCAACTTTACCTCGGCCCCAATTACCTGTTGCAATAGCATTTGCTAATTTATCAGTAATAATTCCAGGTCTTATAGAGGCGCCAACGACATTCAGTCCTTTTCGTTGAGAAGTTCTCTCTAATTGATATTTCATATCTCTAATCAGATTGCGAAAGGCAGTTCTGAATAGATCGGCAATCATAGGTCCTGCAAATTTAATAACTTTATTTCCATAATGATCTTTATCATCATTATCAATCCAACCTAATTTCAGTTCAAGCAATTTGCATACTGCTTCTCCAATAAATATCGCCTTATCATAACGATTTTCGTTATTTTTACCCAAATGAGGTAACAAACCCCAATCCATTATAGATTCAGCTTTTCGAACACGGAATTCATCAAGCATACCATGTGCAACTCGATTTCCTATATACATTAAAGCCTCATCAGGAGTAGAAACCTCAGAAGATTTTTCAAAAGTGATTTCAAGAAGATTTTGTATTTCAGGTCTAGTAGAAATTAAAGAAGCTATTTCTTTATCCGTATTAACTCCAAGAGCACGCATAAGAGTCACTACAGGAAGATCAACAGGAGAACTAGGAAGCTTGACTTGAACGGATCCATCAGGTTTGAGAGATAATTCAAGTTTTGCACGATAACCAATAATTGATGAATAAATTTTTGATTTGAAGACCATATTTCCTCCAACTTTGTCTTGTTCAACAATAATTTTATTCGGAGACAAATCTTCAAGTCCAACTATAATTCTTTCAGAACCATTAATAATGAAATATCCACCAGGATCACACGAATCTTCACCAATCTCTATTATCTGGTCTTCGTCCATTCTACTAGTTTCACATTTATCAGATCGAATCATTATTGGAATATCTCCAATATGATGTTTTTGAGTTTCTCGTGCAACGCCATTTTCTTCAGTAGTCATTTCCAGGGTTATTGGTGCAGAATAATTCAGATCCCGCAACCGAGCTTCTAATGGAAGAGTTTTACTGATTGAACCATCCAATTCAACAGTACGTGGATAGCCAATATGTAATTTACCAAATTTTACACGATATGGAGTTGCAGTAGTTTCAATATCAATACCGCTAACTTCGTCAATAATATCCTGAATTCCATGTTCAATAAATTCATTATAGGAGTTTAAGTGATGACTTGCAAGACCTTCTTTATGAATCATATTTTCAATGATTGTCCAGTTTTCACTTTTTGTAGAAGTTTTCAAATTACTGATCAATCACCATTCTATAATAAATAGTTCTTCCACTTGTCGGACTGCCGCGTTCAATTTTTATAATATCACCGGACTTGACTTCAAGATGTTTTATTGCAGGATCAGAACCAGAAATTTTAGGAAGTTGCGACAATGAAACATTATATTTTGACATTATGGATTCGACTTGATCGTCAAGAACTTTTTCGTGAAGAGGAGTCAAATTATGTTCAAGTATGACAACCTCTGTTTCACTTTCAACAGACTTCTTCTTAGATTCCTTTTTAGGTTTAGTAATAGACTTCTTAGATTCCTTTTTAGGTTTAGTAACAGAATCCTTAGATTCCTTTTTAGGTTTAGTAACAGAAT
>NZOP01000004.1 GCA_002693165.1 Nitrososphaerota archaeon | reverse complement strand
TCTCCATGATTTAGCAGATTTTACAATTAGACGGGATTATTAGCCAAAAAAGAAATCGTAATATCTTCGGCAATATCATAGAGTACATTTGGAAGTAAACCTGTTACTATTATTATAGCAGTAGCAAATACAAGAATTGAGATGAATATGAAAGGTTCTTTTATGGCTTTTATTGATGTTTCGTCCATATACATTCGTTTTATAACTAGTAAATAATATGCAATTGATATTGCAGTGTTAACTAATCCTGCAAGAGCTAACCAAGCATATCCGCCGTCAACTGCAGCAGAAAATAATATCAATTTACTCCAGAATCCATTCAGTGGCGGAATTCCTGCAAGTCCCAACAATGATAATGCTAAACAGAAGGAAGTTATAGGCATAACTTTAGAAAGGCCGTTATAACTATCCAAAGAACTACTTGAAGTTTTCAATCTAACTAATCCAGCAGCTAAGAAAGCTGTAGCTTGTAAAATTGCATGGTTGAAAGAATGATATAATAAACCAGTCAGTCCTAGATCGGTATACGGTAACACTACTATACCTATAAGAAGATATCCAGCTTGTGCAATGCTTGAATATGCCAGCATTCTTGTAATTGATTTTTGAGTAAGTGCGGCAAGGTTACCAAGAGTCATTGTTACCAAAGCAACGATAGCCAGTGCAAGTGATAGATCGAAATAGAATAATGGGAATATAACTGCAAATATTCTTATTGCTGCGGCAAAACCAGCTTTCTTTGTAGCGGCAGATAATAATGTACTAACAGTTGTAGGTGAACCTTCATAGGTATCTGGAATCCACATATGGAACGGAACAATTGATAATTTAAGTCCAAGACCTGCAAGCATTGAGATAGTAGAAAATATGACAAACGGAAGCATATCAGGAGAGAGCGAAGTAAGCGATTGTGAGATTACTTCAAGGTTTGTTGAACCTGTTATTCCGAACATGATTGATATTCCATAGAGAAGAATACCAGACGATAATGCGCCAAGAATAAAGAATTTAACAGCAGCCTCATTTGAGAGTTTATCTTGTTTATTATATCCTGCCAAGATGAATGTTGGAAGACTCATCAGTTCCCATGCAACAAATATAACAAGAAGATCAACTGCAAAGCAGAGCATAGTCATTCCAATTGCTGTAAATAATAACAGTGAATAGTAGACACGCTCATTGGAATTACCTTTCATATAATCAAAGGAGGNTATAGAAACGAACAATGTTACCAATATAACNATAANACTGAAGAATGAACCCAGAGTGTCATTACGAAGCAGATGAGGAACAGTAGATTCTTGAGGTGTTAGAGATAGAGTGGAACTAATTAGTAGAATCANAGAAACTAACAACGAAAGAGTGGTAAGATATTGTACGTATTTTAGAGATTTTTTACCAAATANCATTTCATATAGTGGNGAGGTAACTGCAACGGAAGNTAATACGANAAGNACTACTAGAGGAGTATCCAATTTAGGCTGCACCTCCAGACATTATAGCNGCATAAACAGTAGAAANTGGATTGACGACGTCTAGAATTAACCATGGTGCAATTAGAGTAAGAACCAATGGAACAAGATATAGAACTAAAGCNANAGTAGAGACATTACTTAGATCCCACTTTTTAACATTTGACTTTGGATCTGACATTACAACTCTTCTTAACATCCATAGGAAATATCCAACAGTAATAGCAGGTACAGCAACAATTAATGCATAGATTGGATTAATTTGAATTGCGCCAANAATTACCATATATTCGCTTATGAAACTACTAAAGATNGGAATACACATAGCNGCCATAGAACCCAATATTAACAAGGTAGCTAATCTAGGACTNGANAATTTTAGTCCTTTAATAACTGTGATATTTCTTGNNCCAGTAGCTTCGTGTAGATATCCAGATAACATGAACATGANTCCNANTGCTGCAGCATGAGTAAACATCTGGAATACTGAACCAGAAATTCCNAAAATAGTTCCAGTGAATGCACCTACCAACACAAATCCCATGTGANTAACACTAGTCAATGCAATCATTTTTTTNATGTCAGTTTGAANAANCGCAACTATTGCACCATAGAACATAGTGATTATACCAATAAGTATAAAGATCCAAGCATATTGAGCCGATGCTTCGGGAAGTAAACCTANGTTAAAACGTAGAAATCCATATCCTCCCATTTTCAATAACAGNCCTGCAAGAAATACACTGATTGGTGCAGGAGCTTCTACATGCGCNTCGGGAAGCCAAGTGTGAAATGGAACTACAGGAAGTTTAACACCAAATCCAATAAAGAAAAGAATAGAAGAAGTAATTTGTAAACTAAGAGGAATTTTTCCAGCTACTTCAGTAATATTAAATGAATTTGGNGTAACGTTAAANTAAATTAAAATAAATGCAAGTAACATNAATATACTTCCGACAAATGTAAACATGAAAAATTTTATTGCTGCATAACGTCGACGAGGTCCACCCCAGATTCCAATGAATAAGAACATTGGAAGTAGTACAATATCCCAGAAGACGTAGAATAAAATCATGTTCAAAGAAGTAAATACTCCCATGATTGAGCCTTGAAATAGGAATATCAGAGTATAATACAGAACTTTTCGATCTTGAATAAGATCTCTTGAACCAAATAACACCAATAACGTAAGAATTGATGTGATTAGAACTAGAGGAGCACTAAGGCCATCCATACCAACTAGATAATCAATACCAAAATTACCAATAACGGAAATTGGGCCTTCAACAAAATTGTATATTCCACCGGTACCATTTGTTAAAATTAATCTATATGAATAGACTGATAAGAATAATTCAATCAGAGCAACAGAAATAGAATAATGTAGAATGTATTTTTGTGATTTTTTAAATATCAAAGGTATTACCAAACCAGCAATAATAGGCAAGGCAATCAACAATGAAATAATCGGGAAGTTAACATCAACCATATGAAACACCTAAATTAATAATAGTATTAGTGCGACAATTCCCAGAGTAAAAACAAATACATATTGTTCAGTAATACCTGTTTGGAGTTTTCGAATATTACGTGAAAAGAACAAGTTTAGGTTTGCAATCCTGGTCGCAGTTCCGTCAACTACATATCGATCAAAACGACCACCAAAAGATGAGGTCAATATAGAATAGTTAGGCACAAATGTATTCAATTTTACAAGAGTACCAGTTTCAATATATTTGTCTATAAGTTTGGATAAACGCAATGAACCATTAATGAAGATAATGTAATAAAGTGAATTAATGTACCAACGATTGACAAAGAATTTTTGCAAGCTAGATAATCCAGGCACACGATTGATTATTGTATTAGGATTCATTCTATTACTAATATAAAATAAATAACTGAATCCTCCACCTATTAAAACAGCTATAATAGAAGTTGACGCTGCAATTCTATTAATAGAAAAAGTATGTTCGTGAATTTCCATTCCAACAGCATGTTCAAGATGATGGGCTAATGAACCTTCTAAGAATACTTCAAATGTAGGTCCAGCAAATCCAAGTGCAAGTGTGATAACTGCAAGAATTACATACGGAGCATACATGAGAACAGGAGCCTCGTGAATATGTTTTCCAGTAGATTCCAATTTTTTAATATATTTACTAGGTTTGCCGAAAAATATCATTCCGATCATTCTAAAGCTATAAAATGCAGTCATAATGGCAGTAATACTTGCTAAACCATACAGTGCAAATATTGTCATTGAACTTTCAGCACCTAACATCGAGGCCAATATTGCATCTTTGCTCCAGAAACCACTAAGAAGAGGAATTCCTGCTAGAGATCCTGCAGCAATTGTCATTGCAATGAAAGTCAATCGCATTTTTTTACGTAAACCACCCATTTCATCCATATATTTAGTATGTGTTGCATGGATTATTGCTCCAGCGCCCATAAACAGTGCTGCTTTGAAAATTGCATGACTTGTAAGATGAAAGAAACCAGCAACATAACCAGCAATAAAATTAGAAGTCATTCCTGCAACTCCAAATGCTAACATCATATAACCAATTTGAGAGACAGTAGAATAAGCAAGAACTTTTTTCAATTCTTTAGAAACCATAGCTTGTGAGGCAGCCAAAAATGCCGTAATCGCTCCAATCCAAGCTACGAACTCGAAAAATGGAATAATCATAGAAATATCTTCAACAGCAGTAATAAAAATAGGACCAATACGTGCAATTAGAAAAACGCCAGCTTTGACCATTGTTGCTGCGTGAATTAAAGCAGATACAGAAGTTGGACCTGCCATAGCATCAGGTAACCACTCGTGCAATGGAAACTGTGCAGACTTTCCTATAGCTCCGCCGAAGATGAATACAGCAACAGGAATCAATAATCCTGATTGTGCAAGATCTACAGCCCAACCATGACTTTCAGATAGTTTGACGAAATCAAAAGTTCCAGAGAAGAAGAACAGAGTAAGAATNCCAATAAGAAATGACACATCACCAACTCTTGTCATAAGAAAAGCTTTGCTACCGGCGTGCGTAGGNGAAAATGCAAGAGGTATTCCCCAGGCTTTTTTTCCGACAGTTCCNACATAATCTTTCTTGAGGTCTTTGTTCCAGAAACTGATCAGGCCATAAGAACATAAACCGACTCCTTCCCATCCAAAGAATAATTGAAGGAAATTATCGGAAAAGATAATGAGTTGCATGCTTCCGATAAAGAATACCATCAGGAACCAATATCTGGTCATGTTTTCTTCTCCCTTCATGTAACCAAGACTGTAAATCATAATTGAGAATGATAGCCAACCAACTATGTTTGACATTAGTATACTTAATGGGTCAGCTAGGACACCGGCGGTAATATCCAATGCAGCAATCCACATAACTTGGTGATGGAAGGTTTCTCCTGCAATTGCAAGAGGCAGCATCAATGCACAAAGAATAGCAGAAACTAGTGTCAGAGATANCGCATAATAATCTCNNATTTTGTTACCAGCACGGGCAACTACCGGCATNAATAATGCTCCAAGAATTGGAACGGCAAACACTAACCAAGGAATAAGAAGATTAATTTCTGCGGACACTATTTCATTCCTCCGAAAGCAGATTGAAGCAATGGAATAAGACCATCAGTGATAACTGAAGGGAATATACCAATTAGAAGAGTTAANGCACAAAGAAATAGTAATGGAATGGTCATTAACAAAGAAGGATCTTTTATATTTTCAAAATCTTTTGGGAGTTTTCCAAAGAAGACTTTACGCATAGTAAGTAAAGCATAGCCTGCAGTTATCGGAGTTACAGCTAATGCCAGAGCAGCAATAATTAACTTAGATGTAGAACCGCTTTCCAAAGCACCGCCAAATGCACCAGCAAATATCATCCATTCAGATTGGAAACCATTTGTAGGAGGAACACCTATGATAGCAAGAAAACCAATCATAGCAGCAATAGCGGTAATAGGAAGTTTACTTCCTAAACCTCCTAATTGTTTAATACTTCTTACACCACCTGTTTGCATGATTATCGATCCTGCGGCCATGAACAGAAGAGCTTTACCAGTTCCATGACTAACATAATGAAATACTGAACCAGTTACTCCCAAATAATAGAGAGAACTCATACCAAAGATTATGTAACCCATTTGACTAATACTAGAATAAGCTAAAAGTCGCTTAAGATCGTCTTGAGTATAGGCCATCAAGCCTCCATAGATCATCGTAATAATACCCCATATTGAAATCACAAAAACAATATTTTGATAAATTGATGGAAGTATGAATAGAAATATTCTAAGAAATGCGTATGCGCCAATACCAATCATGGCAGGAGAAAGTAATGCACTAATTGGAGTGGGCGATTCTGCATGAGCATATGGTAACCAAACATGAAGACCAGCTGCAGCAAGTTTCACAAGTAATCCAAAACTTATTGCAATTGCAACCCATATTCTTATTGAACCGGGTAGTCCACTTTCTGCAATCTCAACAAAATTAAAACTTCCTCCATAATAACCAACAGTTAGTATCCCAGCCAGTAAAGAAACAGCGCCAACATGAGTCCATAAGAAATACATAACTGAAATTTTTTGTCTTTCTCCGTATCCAAATTCAGAGATTAAAAAGAATGACGGGATCAGCATGAGTTCAAAAAATATGTAAAATTGAATAAGATTTGTAGCTAATACAGTTCCAAGCATACCAGCAACGTATATCAAATACAGGCTATAATATAGTGCAAGTTTTCGATTCATTGCATCTTGCGAAAACTTTTTTTTAGAATCGTGAAATTCTTCTTTTATCCTATGTTCCATATATGGCATTGAATATATAGCCAAAGTTGTGGAGAGAATCATAATTATTGCTGCAAAAGGAAAGCTAAGTCCGTCTAAATAAAGTCCGAAATAACCAATAGGTTCCCAAGAATAGCTCTCTAATCTAACTTCAGAGAATAAAGAACTATTAGAAGTGCCAATTCCAGAATATATCAATAACCCAGTACTATAAAGTAAGGTTAGAAATGCAACCCAACCAACATTTTTTCCGATTCGAATACCAATCAAATAAATAATAGGAGCAATAAGTATAGGCAGAAAAACAGCTTGTATTAATAGCAAATTCAATATCACCCTTTTAATTTCTTTAATTCTAAGACGTCAATGTCATGATTGAGACGAAATGCCTGTACAATAATTGCCAAGCCAATTGCAGCTTCTGTCGCAGCTAAAGCAATTGCAAATAATGAAAAAGTTTGACCTGTAACTAATGGTGAATCAGAATAACGTGCAAAGGCTATAAAATTAATTAGAGCGGCATTAATAATAATTTCTACAGAAAAAAGTAACCTTATTGCATTACGTTTAGAGATTAAACCATATACTCCAACGGATAATAATGCCAATGATAAAATAAAATAATTAATTAATGGTTCCAGTTAAGTTCTCCGTCCTTCAAATTTTGCCATTGTAAGTGCGCCAATAATAGAAACAGCAAGAGCTAAACCAGTTAATTGTAAAATCAACCAGTACTCATTTACAATTTGTGCGCCAATATCATAAAAGCTAGCAATTGATGATTGATCAGGGTATTGATTACCAAGACCTGTAGAAAGAGAAAAGTATGCCATAGTAATGAATAACAAAAGGCCACCAGCAATACCTAAAATTCTTTCATTTCCAGCTTGAACTGATGCCCATTTTTCTCTTCTTACAAGCATAATAACGAAAACAATTAGAATTGCGATAGAACCGACATAAACAAGAACTTGAAATATAGCTACAAATAATGCGTCAAGAAGAATAAAAATTCCTGCAACTCCAAGGAAAGAAAGAGCTAAAGCGACAGCTCCATAAACTAATTCACGTGATTCTAAAGCCAATATAGCAAAGATAATCGTGAGTAAAGAAATAGTAAGAAATAAAATGTCAGTCATGATAGGCACCTCGATCATCGGGAATCAACTTAACATTACCCTTCTTTTCAGGAAATACAGCCAACTGGAATGGAGTATGAACAAGTTTTCGTTTATCAGTAGCTGATAATTCATATTCAGGAGTCATAAAGAGGCAGTCAAAAGGACAAGCGTCGACACAAAAACCACAAAAAACACATCGGCCATAATCAATTTGTGGCATAATATTTTTTGGATTTGTAGGCCAACTACCTTCAACTTTCACCATATCAATACAATCAGCAATATTTTCACATGCAATAGCACATAGAGAACATCCAGTACATTTGTCAGTATAAAGAATATGTCTTCCCTTAAAACCAGGACTTCCTGTTTCTGTTTTTGCATCATAAGTATAACCTGACTCAATTTCTAAATGCTCTTCGGGATATTTTAGAGTCATACGTCTTTTAAAGACATTACGAAGTCCTACAACGAAAGCGCCAAGAATTCCAGAAATAAGTTTGTAATTCATCAAATAACACCCAGTGATGATTCAATAACTGCTATAAACAGATTAATAAAGGATAGTGCAATTAACCAAGCCCAACCAATTCTGATTAATTGATCTAGACGTAATCGAGGTAAAACAGCGCGTGGAAATATTATAAGTGAAATAACAAAAAACAATTTAGTCAACAACCAAACTACAGGTGGAAGAAAAGCAGGACCATTCCAACCTCCTAAGAATAACAACGTAAATAGTAAAGCAAGGACATAGAATTTTATATAAACGCCAAGTTGTAATAATCCAAAATGCATTCCGGTGTATTCAGTTAACCAGCCAGAAACTATTTCAGTTTCAGCCTCTGGTAAATCAAAAGGAACTCTTTCAAGTTCAGATAATATAGTAATATAGAAAATTATTGCACCAAGAAATTGTGGAATAATAAACCACATATTTTTTTGTGCTTCAACTATTTCCATAAGATCGAATGAACCAGTTAGAACTACTACACCAAGAATTGATATAAGCATAGGAATTTCATAAGCGGCAAGCTGATGTAATGCTCTAAGTCCTCCAATGAAGGCGAATTTATTACTACTAGCCCACGCAGCAATAAGAACAACTAAAGGACTAAAACCGATTATTGCGAAAGGAATTAACAAACTGAAGTCTGAACGAGCAATATAGATAGTTGGAGATAGAGGTATAACAGCAAGCAATGAAGCTCCTAGGGCAAGACTAAGAATAGGTGCAGCCCAAAAGAATGCCTTGTCTGCCTTTTCTGGTACAATGAGTTCTTTCCCAAGAAGTTTAAACAAATCTGCAATAGGCTGCAAAAATCCTTCAAACCTTCCTGCATATAGTGGCCCCACCCTAAGTTGGGTTTTAGCAATTAATTTGCGTTCATAAAGAATTGTGATAGTAGCAACAAGTGCGGCAAATGTAAAACCAGGAAATGCAACAACTTTAAAAAAAGTTGATGACGGACCAAGACCTAATTCTTCAACTAATTTTAGAGCTTTTATTGGATCAATGGTAGCAGTTAATATTTCATTAACAGTAGTCACATCAATACCAAAAATTGGAACAAGTAAAAATAATATTGGAAAGATGATTAAAGGAGATAATAAAATAAACCAAAATAGAAGTGCAAGTATACGTTTAACAAATTCTTCAAATGTCTCAATCATAACTCTCACCTATCAGCTTCAACAGGCCAATAATCTAGACTCCAATATATGGCAGGCATATCAGCAAGTCTAGAACCAATTAACAAATGCGACATTCCAATTAAATTTCTAAATGAAGGAACACTAATTTTTACACGATAAGGTATTTTATCGCCGTCACTAACTATATGATAAAACATTGTTCCTCTAGCTGCCTCGGTACGGACAAATGCTTCTCCAGGTTCACCGCGCATAACTCCACCAAGAACTTGTTTAACAGGTCCTGGTTCAATAAGATCAAAAACTTGTTTAATGATATTCATGCTTTGTTGTAGCTC
This sequence comes from Nitrososphaerota archaeon, assembly GCA_002693165.1. The sequence goes on along the minus strand of NZOP01000004.1, from coordinate 16,414 downwards.
ACGTAATCGTACAACACATCGAGCATAGGAATCACCTTCTTGTCGTGTTGGAATATCAAAATCAACTTTTTTGTACATACAATATGGTTCGTCTTTTCGAGTATCGGAATCAACACCAGATGCACGAAGATTAGACCCGGTAATACCAAGTCTTATAGCGTCATCTTTCTTTAAGACACCAATTCCTTCAGTTCTTGCAGCCATAAGAGGATTATTAAAAAATATTTTTTCATATTCTTTAATACGTTTTTCAAAATAATCAAAAGTTTTTAGCGCTCTTTCTTTGAAATTAATCGGAATATCGTTCCTTACACCACCAGGAACAATATATGAGAAAGTCACTCGAGTTCCGCCAATCGATTCAGCAAGATCAATAAACAGTTCTCTATCACCCATAGGCCACATAAACATAGTAGAATGACCAAGAAATATTCCATATATTGCAAGCCAATATAAATGAGAAATAATACGGTTTAGCTCTGCCATTATCATTCTTATATATTCTGCTCGAACAGGAGGTTCTACTCCAATGATTTTTTCTGCAGCAAGAACATAAGGCAAGGTTACACCACTTGCGTCAATAATAACTGGACGTTCAAGATGTGGAATATTTTGTATATAGTCTCTGTACTCAGCCATCTTTTCTGCACCGCGATGTACATAACCGGGATCAGGTTTAGCATCAACAATATAATCTCCATCAACTGTAACAATAATACGAAAATGACCAGAACCAGGATGTTGTGGACCAACATGAAGAACCAGTCTATCACCACCCTGATCTACAACGTTCATTACTGAGTTTGGCATTTTGTCAACCTCTTCCCGGTAAATGGAAGTCTTTTCTTAATGGAGGTATATCGTCCCAGTCTTCAGGTAATAATAATTTTTCCATTCTAGGATGATTAATGAATGTAATTCCAAAATTTTCAAATGTCTCTTGTTCATGGAATTCAGCACTAGGCCATATATCTATTAAAGTTTCAATTTCAGGTTTATCCTTAGGAATTGTAGTCATAAGACTAAAAATAATACTACGGAATTTTTTAATAGAAACACAAATTATGTGATATTCAACTCGAAATTCATTATTGTCAGGATAATCTGTTCCACCTTGAGAAATAACTTGGTCAAAACCTAATTCTTTTACAGCCTGTGCTAAATTTCTAAAATTGTCACTAGTAGTTGAAAATTTAATGCGATTGGGTTTAACATATTCCTCTTTAATTGTCGTGTTAAATTTCTTTTTCAAACTTTCTATTAATGCAGTTTCATTTTTAGTTTTTTTGGGCATTTGCTGAATTTATTACACCTTAGATTTCCTTATTTTATTTTGAAGTTCAATAATTCCCTGGATAAGAGTCTCGGGTCTAGGAGGACATCCTGGTATGTATACATCAACAGGAACAATTTTGTCAACGCCTTGAAGAACATTATATGAATCAACATACAAACCTCCAGAGATTGCACAAGCACCCATAGCTATAACCCATTTAGGTTCAGGCATTTGTTCATAAACCCATTTCATTCTTGGAGCCATCTTTCGAGTAACAGTTCCTTGAACAACGAGTACATCACATTGTCGTAATGAACCAAAAGCTTCCAACATTCCAAATCTTTCCAAGTCATGTCTAGGACCGGAAGCAGCACCAAATTCAATACTACAACATGCAGTTTCTAGATGAACAGGCCATAATGAATACAATCTTCCCCAATTAATTAAATAACGCAATGGTTCCCTTACATTTTTTTCAATAGCATTTCCAAATAGATCACTAGTTTTTGCTACTAACAAATTTAAAGTCGGATCGTTTACCAATTTTCTCTCTTCCCTGCAAGATCTAATGCATATACCATTGGAATTAGTATTACAGCCAAAAATGGTAACAAACTAGTTAAACTCTGAATACCCAAATTTGTAAATGACACTCCCCAAGCAAATAAAAACATAACTGTAACATCAAAAATAACAAACATAATCAAGTACGAATAATACTGCATAATCAAATGAATACGAGATTCTCCAGTAGGCGGTTGACCTGCTTCAAAAGTCTGTAATTTGATTGGATTTCTCTTTTTTGGAGCAAATAAGACAGGAATTATAAGTGTAGGAAGAGAAAAAATGATTCCGGCAAGCGCCATTATCACAACGAACCCGAATTCAGGAGAAACCATAATTTAATACAACTCGTAAATTTATTTAAATTTATTTAAAGATTAAGAAAAAAATTAATGTTGGTGTAAAATAAATATAAAATAATTTTTTCAGGTTTATGACGCTCGCCATGTATGAGAACATTTGACGCATCTAAAAAACTGAGTAGAAGCTTCTTCCAGACTACTTGTCTGTTTTTCCCAGAAATATGCGGAATCATTACTGCATTTATAACAGTTTATATTAGTAGTGGGCATTGATTGCAATTTTTGTGTTTTTTTACTAATAACTTTTATAGATTTTGATTCGTCACTGATTTCTGTAACTTTAACATTCTTAGATGTTTCAGAATATCCACAAATTTCACTAGAACATGCTAAAATAATCTTAGATTTTGATTTAGACTCATCACTGGGTTTTTGGGGCTTCATTTTTGCATTACAATTAGGGCAGAATTCCATATATCACACAACCGTAAAATATTACGACTATTATTTACAAATTAATTATATAAATTTTATCTTTATTTGACTAATGGAAGAAATTTACTCAATTCTTCTATATTCTTTATATAGCCACGTGAAGCACGCGAGAGAATACGACGATATCGAGTGTCAATACTGGAAATACGTTCAAAAGTTTTAATTATTTTACTAGTAAGTCGTCTACCTTCGTGATCATAGTCAAATAACAAAATCAATTTATGATAGATACGAGATTGACGTGAAAACTTTGAAAGATTATTGTTATTGCAATATTCAATAATGTTTCCAGTAAAACCAAGGGAAATTAAGGCTTGAACATCATTCTTGCCTTCCACAACAAGAACAGCTCCCTGTTGACTTTCATGATTGAGCTGATTTATAAAACCTGAAAGGAATTCTATAAATTCATAATCGTGAGTTAATTTCACTATATATAATACAATAAAATATATTATAATGTTTTACTATTTTTTTATTATTTCAACAAGTGGTATAAACAGTATAGGAATCAATGTCCCAATAACTATTCCAAAAACCATATGAGTCATTGATGGATCAAGAAATGCACCAAGACCGTTAGAGAAAGCATGTGAAATACCTGCGCCAATCAGACCACCGAATGTTCCTTTAGAACGTCTTTTAAGAAATGATTGAAAATTTCTAAAAGATTTAGATTGATTAGAAAATTTATGAAGTCTATATTCTATATTGATACCGGTATAAGCACCAATTAGTAGAATAAAATTATCAACAAATCCAAAAATTAAGCCATCAGGTATTTGCATTACGAATTCTCTCGATTAATGGAATAAATAAAATAGGAATTAGTGCTCCAACAACTATTCCTGCAAACATACCATTCATGGTTGGATCAATTAGTGCGCCAGCGCCATCTGAAATAGCATTACCAATGGTTGCACCCAACACTCCACCAAGAACTCCACTAGATTGCTTGTTAAGAAATTTTTCAATACTAACTCCTGTATACGCGCCAATCAAGAGTAAAGAATTATCAACAAATCCAAAAATTAAGCCGTCAGGTAACATGGCAATGTACTCAGCAATCATTCTTTATAATTAATCACAACTAGTATATAAAATCTAAACATTAATTAAGACCTATTCCAAGAATTTCTTTTGCAATAATCATTCTCTGTATATCATTAGTACCTTCATATATTTCAGCAATAAACGAATCACGAAAACCTCTTTCGATTTCAGTGCCGTCTTGAATTCCTAAAATACCCTGTATTTCTATTACTCGAGTAATTGCACGTGAAGCAACTTCCGAAACATATGCTTTTGAAATTGCAGATCCTCGAGAAACACGATCACGTAATTGACGAGGAACTTTTTCTTTTGATTCAATTATTTCGTAATATTTTTCTAATTCCATCAGATTATTGTAAACAAGATACTTCGAGGCATAAACTTCCATAACAACATCGGCTAATTTCCATTGAATTGACTGTCTATTTGCAAGGTTACCACCTTCACTTTGATTTTGTCGAAGATAATCAATACACAAGTCAAGAGCACGCTGCGCAGCTCCTAAAGAACCAACTGCAAGAGTAATACGACCACCGTCAAGTGTTGACAATGCGATCATAAAACCGGTTCCTACATCACCAAGAATATTTTCTTTTGGTACTTTACAATTTTCAAAAATCAATTCTGCAGTAGAAGATGCTCTCAAACCCATCTTTTTTTCCTTTTTACCAACAGTAAAACCAGGTGTATTTTTTTCAACAATAAATGCAGTAATACCTCCCATCGGTCCAAGAGATTTATCATTAGCAGCAAATACAATTACAAAATCTGCGTGATCTCCATTCGTACAAAAAATTTTACTGCCATTTAAAATAAAATCTTCTCCTTCAGGTGTTGCTGTTGTTTGTAAATTCGCTGCATCACTACCGGCACTAGGTTCAGTTAAAGCAAAAGCACCAAGTGATTCTCCAGAAGATAGAGAAGGTAAAAATCTATTCTTTTGTTCTTGAGTACCATATAATATTATAGGTGTAACACATAATCCCAAATGCGCGCCAAGTATTGTTGCGTGTGATGCACAAATAGCACCGAGTTCTTCTAACAAAATACCATATTCAATCTTTGATAATCCCAATCCACCATAATTTTTTGGAACAGTTAAACCAAAATACCCACGATCAGACATTTTTTTTATATTATCGAAAGGAAATTCTTCGTTTTTATCATATGTATTGATTGAAGGTAATATCTCACTATGAAGAAATTCCCGAGTATCACGACGAAATTTATCCTGTTCGTCTGTAAATGAAAATTCAAATGGCATTGTTATCTAAAATAAATCTAATTACTTTAAGGGTATCGCAAAGATTTGAGTCAGACTAATCGACAAAAGGCTTTGAGACTAAAACACGTAAATCGTCATTGAGGTCGCAAAGTGATTTTACTGTTTCAGCGTCACGAACAATCCTTTCAATAGGATAATCTTTGATATAACCATAACCTCCATGAACTAGTAGAGCGTTTTTAGTACTGCGTTGAGACATTTCAGTTGAAAGGATTTTTGTAATTGCTGCCAATCGAAAAACATCAGAACCATCATCTTTCATTAAAGAGATCTTTTCTAACATGGCAGTAGAGGTTTCAATATCAATAGATATACCTGCTAGTTTACTTTGTATAGCTTCAAACTTACTGATTGGTTTTGAAAATTGTTGGCGTTCATTAGAATATTTAACAGCTTGATTAAGACTAGATTCCATTATACCAACACTGATAGCACTAAGACCAAGCCAAACACATTCTTGAATTAATTTAATAATTTTAGATGTAGCGTCAAAAGAACCAATTAAGTTTGTCTTAGGTACACTACAGCTATAAAATGAGATAGGAGCAGATTTAGTTCCACGTAAACCAACTGTATTAATCGGTTTTCCTATAGAAATACCAGGATTATCTTTCTCGACTAACAAAAAACCAGAATCTTTACCAAAATTACAAAGTACAAGAAAGTGATCAGCGATTTCTCCGTTAAAAACAAATTTTTTGGTTCCACTTATAGAATAGCTATCACCTTCGTCCATAGCCTCAGTGTTAATGTTCTTAATATTGAGGGTACTACCATCATCACCAATTACAGCAGTGCCAAGTTTTTTACCAGTATTAAGATCATTCAATAAACGTTCTTGTTGTTCGCTGCTACCAAACTGTGTCAAGGATTGAACAGAAAGTATATTCTGAAACATTAAGAGAGAAGACAAAGATGGTGAGTATTTTGCAAGTTCAAGAATTCCATGAATAAATGTAGAGAAACTAGTTTCAGCTCCATTGAACTTGCTTGAACCTAACATTCCAAACAAACCTAATTCAGAAATCTTTTCTAAAAGTGAGGCAGGTATATCAGAATTGTTATCAATACTGGAAACAATTGGATTAATTTCNTTTTCNCCGAAATTCGTNATTACTTCCTTAATCATTTCTNTTTCTTCATTCGAAGATGACAATTTATTCATAATACATAATCATAGAATAAGAATCTTATCCAAAAANATGGCAAATTNATACNAGGATTAATANAAAAATAAGACTTTATCAACTGCCAAGAATAACAAATTTTTGCAGTGTNTNATATAAAATGATTATGAAAGGNACGTATTTTCTATTAGGAATAAATTTTCTATTTTTTATAATTTTCAATATAATATTAGGAAGTTTTGTATGTGGAGATATACCTTGGAGAATGTTTTGTATAAAAAGTGAATATCTNTTTCAATTTGCTCAAGTTAATCAATTAATATTTGAAGGAAAAAATTTATACCAACTAATTACAAAAATATTTGTTCACATAGCAATATTACATTTTTTATTGAATATGTTTAGTTTATGGTTTTTTGCAACAAGATTAGAAAAAANCTCTAGTTCTANATTTCTAGTTGNTGTATTTTTATTATCTGGTTTTTCCACAAGTATTACAAACTTACTNCTTGGAACAATTATTTCAGCCGGTGCGTCGGGAGCAATTTTTGGAATTGCAACAGTATTTACAATCTTAAATTGGAATGAAAAAAACACTAAACTATTTTTCATAGCGTTTTTAATATTCATACATTCACCAGCGTTACTTGGATCAAGTATTAATTATCTATCACATTTTACAGGATTGACGTGTGGTGCAATACTTGGATTAATCAGAATTCAACAAAGTAAAAAATTCCATTAACTACTTTTTTATTCTGCCAAATTAAATGGAAAACATGAACAAAGTATTCTTGCTAAGTGCNGCAGGAACAAAATATGGAAAAGCTAATTTAACTGCAAGAGATTTATCGATGTTAGCTTCAAAACGTGCAATTGAAAATGCAGGAATAAATCCTCAAGATATACAAGCTGCATTTGTAGCAAATGCATTTGGTATGGCCGAGAAGCAAGGTCATTTAGGCCCATTGTTAATGAGTAGTCTAGGAATTCCTCATGTTCCATCATCAACTATTGAGGCAGCTTGCTGTAGTGGTGGTTCTGCATTTAGACAGGCTTACATTAATATTGCATCTGGCTTTTACGATGTGATGTTGGTAGTTGGCACTGAAAANATTAGCCATCTCGATACACTGACAGCAACGACTTACTTTTCATATGGAGGAGATTATTGTTTTGAAGGTAATTCAGGCGCATCGTTTCCTGGTTTGTATGCAACAATGGCAAGATCACATATGAATGAATACGGTACAACAGAAGAAGAATTAGCTGCTGTAGCAGTGAAAAATCATGATAACGGTGTATTAAATGATAAAGCACATTTACAAAAAAAGATCACTATAGATGAAGTTTTAAAGTCCCCAATAGTAGCAGATCCTCTAAAGCTTTATGATAGTTGTCCCTTTTCAGATGGTGCAGCTGCAGNAATAATTGCAAGTGAAGATTTTATGAACAAAAATAATTTGCAAAAACGCGTATCCATCAAAGGTTCGGGAAGGTCAGGAGGGGAAGGTTCACTACATACAAGAAAAAATATTAATAGTTTAGAATCCACGGTTAGAGCTTCAAGAGAAGCATTAAAACAAGCAGGTATTAATATAAAAAAAATTGATTTTGCAGAAGTTCATGATTGTTTCACAATAGCTGAAATTATCGCAATGGAAGATATCGGAATATTTGAAAAAGGTGAGGCAAGCAAGGCTGCACTAGAGGGAAGAACTGCGATTAATGGCGAGATTCCAATAAACCCATCAGGTGGTCTTAAATCAAAAGGTCATCCTGTTGGTGCAACAGGAGTTGGACAAATAGTGGAAGTTTATGAACAATTAACTGAAAGTTCTACTCAAAGACAAGTTAAAAATGCAAATATTGGTTTAACACACAATGTTGGTGCAACAGGAGGCAGTTGTGCTGTACATATTTTTGAGAGGGAATAATATGTCTGACGATTCTGTTTTTGTAAAAGATATAATTGAAGCAACTAAAGAAGGAATAATCAGAGCGTATGAATGTACAAAATGTAANAANAAAGGAGTAGCAATACAAGCATTTTGTGAAAAATGTGGAAATAATAAGTTAACAATTACAGAAATAAATAACGTTGGCAAAGTAATTACTTACACAATTCAGACAGTAGCTCCAGATCCATTTGTAAATGAAGTTCCATATGCATGGATAATTGTTGAATTAGAAAACAATATTAGAACAACTGGATGGATACCATTCATTTCTTCAAAAGATGAATTAAAGATTGGTCAGAAGGTAAAACTTGTTAAATCATACAAACCTGGAATGGTCTTTGAAAAAATAATTGAATAAAGTTAAATGAAATACAATAGGAATTCATTATAATGGTACTGTTTGTAAAACGTGTCGGAATAGTAGGAGGAGGAGCNATGGGAAGTCAGATAGCTGATATCATGGCAATAAATGGGAAAGAAGTCATTGTAAAAGATGTATCAGAAGAATTCCTTAAGAAGACAAAAGAGAATATCGAGAAGAACTTGAATGATTTACTGGAATTTAATTTAACGCGTGCAGATAAAGAAATAACACGGATTGAGAAATCCACCCAAATAAAACTGACTGATGAGCAAAAAGAAAAAATCCGAGAAACATTAAAACCAAAATTTACCGAATCATTAAAAAAAGAAGCTTCAGACAGGATACAAACAACTACAAGCTACGAGGAATTTAGTGAAGTTGATTTAGTGATTGAAGCAATAGTAGAAAATACCAAATTAAAGCAAGAAGTATTTAGCGAATTAGATAAGCATACTCCAACACATGCTATATTGGCAACGAATACTTCGTCATTATCAATAACAGAAGTTGCGTCNGCAACCAATAAACCTGAAAAAGTTTTAGGAATGCATTTCTTTAATCCACCAATAACTTTACCGTTGATTGAAATAATNCCAGGAATAGAAACAAGTGAAGAAACAGTTAATGATATAATTGATTTTATGTCTACAATAAGAAATCATCGATATCCTATGCAACCAATTAAGGTAAAAGAAGTTCCAGGATTTTTAGTGAATAGAATATTATTTGCAATGATGAATGAAGCTTATGCGTGTTATGAGGATGGAGTTGCATCAATGCGAGACATAGATCTAGCTATGAAAGCTGGAGCAGGTATGCCAATGGGTCCATTTGAGTTATCAGATTTAGTTGGCATAGATGTAATACATCACGTACAAGAGGAAGTAAGAAAAATGGTTGGTGGAAATACTATGAATCAACCGTCACAAACAATTAGAAAGCTTTATCATGCGGGACGTCACGGTAAGAAAACAAAGAGAGGCTTTTACGATTATCGGTGAATTATATGTCAGAAAATGAATTTATAAAAATAAGAACAGAAGATGGGATTGGAATAGTTACAGTAGACCATCCGCCAGTTAACGCATTAAATTCCAGCGTATTAGAACAATTAGATAAAGCAATAGATCAGGTTGCTGAAAACAATGAAGTAATTGGAATTGTAATCACTGGAGGTGGAAATAACGCTTTTTGTGCTGGAGCAGATATTAAATCATTTTCGCAATTAACAAATCCAGATGATGTGTTAGCGGTAATTGAACTNGGTCAAAAAGTTTTCAAAAAAATTTCAAATATTGGAAAGCCTGTTGTTGCAGCAATAAATGGTGNTGCATTTGGTGGAGGAAATGAATTAGCATTATCATGTGATATTAGAATATCTTCGGACAGAGCTAGATTTTCTCAACCAGAAGTTAATCTTGGATTAATACCTGCTTGGGGAGGAACTCAAAGATTAAGTAGACTAGTAGGAGTATCAAAAGCTAAAGAACTAATTTTCACTGGTCAATTCGTTACAGCTCAGGAAGCATACAGAATTGGAATGGTAAACAAAGTAGTACCAGATGGAGAAGAGTTACGTGCCGCATCTGATATTATTAGACAAATTGCGTCAAGAGCAGCACCATTAGCAATCAAAGCTGCAAAGGAAATAATCAATAAAGGTAATGAAGAACAAACGTTNGAAGAAGGATTAAATCTAGAAGTTGAAGCAATGAAAAACCTAGTAAAAACAGAAGATATTCAAGAGGGAATAAAGTCTTTTACAGAAAAAAGACAGCCAAAATACCAAGGAAAGTAGAATTTAAATTATTAGAATTTTTATTAATAGTGATTAACATGGCAGAAATATTGGTAGAAACATTATCGTCTTCAAGTGGAGGAGCTATCTTTCAAGTTACAGTAAGAGACGGAGGTAGCCAAACAAAACATCGTGTAAGAATGAGTCACGATTTCCATCAAAAACTTGCAAATGGTAAATCCCCAGAGGAATTTATAAAAACATCATTTGAATTTTTGTTAGCAAGAGAATCTAAAGAATCAATTTTAGGAGAATTTGATCTTCCAAAGATATCAACGTATTTTCCAGAATACGAAGAAGAAATAAAAAAGATGTAACTAGTCTCCTCGATTTGGCATGTTATTAATTTCTANAGCCCTATCTGGAACAAGGTCTAACGCAGCTTCGACGTCAGATTCAGATCCATAATAGATAAGGATNTTATCTTCGTCACTAATTGGATAATCAATATCATTTAGTTCTTCTCCATTTAAGAATATCTTGAATGTTTTCTCGCCGTCATTAGAGTAGACGTTACCATGAATATCAATAGAGTTTTCTGTAATAGGAAGATCAAGCTCGTCCATAAACCAGCTTAATGGAATATTAATTGCGTGCAGATGTATTAGATCACCCTCACCAAAATGTATATGTGCATACTGACTTTTCATTGCATACTGTGATTGATTGAGATNCATTGGTTGACCATCGATGTAAATAAGAAAATCAACATGTTCGTGTGTAGAACCAATAGGACCTATTTGTGGACCTGAAAACATTTGAGTCAATCCATAAATAAGAAGTAAAGCAACACCGACGACAATAGCATATTTTTTCATACTAGCAAGTTGTTTGGATCTTTTTCTACTTCGTTGACGTTCTAATCGACGACGTTCTTTGTCGTGTTTCTTTTGTTGCTTTTCTTGATTACTCACAAAGTGAGATTATTAAGAAGTATAATATAAATAGATAGAATTTACTGAAGAAGTTTACGAAGGGGGCAATATAACATTGTACAANTTTTCAGATATGAGAATGTTTTCTTCAGCTTTTATGACAAATANNATTTGAGATTTATCCTGAAGTAAGTTGTTTGTTCCTATTGCAGTAGCATTCATGGATACTTCATATTTAATGGTAGCAGTTTTACCAATAGAGAGTTTGTCGATAACTGCACTGTTATCNGAAAACGTTGCCAAGGGACCAAAAGTTTGTTCAGAAGAGACAAGAGAAAACCAATTGTTATCAGGTTCAAACTGGACTTCTATTGAGATGTCATTGATGTCAACCTGACCTAAATTTGCAATTCTTACTGCAAATTTTTCTGTCATAATATTTTGGTCGTCCTTAGTCTTTGGACGATACTCTAAATTGAAATCATCGGCAACGCCGTTTAATTCAGCGTCAACAGATACAACAAGACTGATATCTGGCCGGGTAAGCACTGGATAAAGAAAGGCGACAGATGATACAGATACAACAAATAACATAGCGTATACAGCAATTCTCAATGTAGTAGTCATAATTTTACACTTTTCTCTTGAAATTATTAAGATTTAAGATAATATAATAATTATTAATTTCTAAAAACTATCGAGTTCCTTGAATTCCATAAACAAAAATTCAGTAATTATCGGTATAGTAATAATATTATTAGGAATTGGAATATTCTTGGGTCTTGATAATGAATCAATGCAAGATAATAATTCTGCAGTTGATGAAAAAGAAAGGAGAGAACCAGAGGAATTTCATGTTAATGCAGTAAGTAAAACTGTATTCGAACCTGCAATGCTGAATTTACAAGTAGGAGATACAGTAACGTGGACAAATATAGATTCAGAGGTTCATAGCGTATCAAGTTCAAATGTCACTTCAGATGGCGGAGTATATTTTCATAAAACCTTGTTGCCAGACGAGACATACAGCGTTACGTTTGACAAACCTGGAACTTACTTCTATTCCTGTTTAATTAAATTCCACGGAATGACTGGAATAATTAGAGTAAGTGAATAACTATCAAGTCATTTCTTTACGTTTGAAAAGCAACATAGATGTCATCAATCCTACAATAATATATACAAAGAATATTCCCAAACTAAGACTNACTTCAGGAATAAAATTAGTAATAGTTTGTGACTGTCCAGGTACAAAGAGGGATGGAATTTCAATAATTTGGTCTTTTGGATATGGGACCTCGAGAATAAATATAGCAATTCCCGCAGCGAAAGTAACTGACCACCATGGTTTCAGCTCCATAGTGAGTAGAAAATAATCTAGTAATGGGAATACTAGAAAGAAGATGAAAAAGAACGAAATATACGATAGACTGCTTCCCTTGAATAAAGAGCTAATCGTAAAGGACATGGACAGAAGTGCAATAGCAAAAAGCCCTACAAAAATAAATGAAAGGAATAGATTTGGAGGCAATGCACTGTATCTAATGTAAGAAAATGCAGTAGTTATCAGATAATACAATCCNGTAACAAATGTTAATGTGATCGACGCTGCTGTAAACTTACCAAAAAGTAAACTAGTTCGAGAAATTGGATTTGTAAACAATGTATAACCAGTCTTCTCTTGAAAATCACTGGTTAGCGAATCGCCGCCGAACAATGTAACTGAGATAAGAATTAGTGTAGAAAGAAATTGTATAAAGTTAATTGTATAATTTGTGACGTCAGGTTGTTGTGCAGAAGATTCTCCTAGAAGACTAGGTACAGCGTAAATAATCAAGGTAATAACGACAGTTAATACAAAAGACGCCTTGATTTTACGACTGCGAGAGAATTTTATTAATTCAAACTTGACAATGTCTTGAAATTGCTTTGCGCGATTAATTTTTGTACGTTTCATCATTTAGCGAACAGACTCCTTTATAGTTTTAAGATATATTTCCTCCAAATCATCTGTTCCAAATTTCTTTGTAATGTGCTTAATAGTATCGGCAAAAAGCAGACTTCCTTTGTCGATGATTGCAAGTGTGTCACATATTTCTTTAATTTCGCCGATAAGATGTGAGCTAAAGAATATTGTCTTCCCTTGTTTTGTAAGATTTTTAAAAACGTCACGAATCTCAGCCATTCCTCTAGGATCCAACCCAAAGGTCGGTTCGTCCAAGAGTAAAATTGGAGGTTCGTGAAGTAAAGCCTGAGCAATGGCAAGTCTTTGTTTCATTCCACGAGAGAAAGTTCCAATTTTTTGATCAGACCAATCTTCAAGACCAACTAGTGTAAGACATTTTTTTGAATTTCTTAAGATTTTTTCAGCGTTCATTCCACGTAATCTTCCAAAATAATCTAATGTTTCTTCAGGAGTTAATGTTGAATAAAATTCTGCGGATTCTACAACAGCGCCTACTTGCAGTAAAGCTTCATGAGGTTCTTCAAGTGCATTTATGTTAAAGAAATACGCTTCGCCAGATGTTGGTCGTATCAATGAAGTAAGAATTTTCATAGTTGTGCTTTTACCTGCTCCATTAGGACCTAAGAAAGCAAATGCGGAGCCACGAGGAACTTCGAGTGAAAGATTATCGAGTGCAGCTATCTTTCCATAGTTCTTTGTTAGTCCACTGATAGTTATTGCAGTAGGCATCTTCATAGAATTAGTTAGACACAGTTATAAATTACAACTACTGCATGAGAAATATGGAAACTCGAGTAATCGGAATGATTATACTTGCAGGATTAGTTGTTCAACTTATCTTAGGATTTTCGGGTCTAGTAACACCTGTAATGATGGCGCCAATAACAATAGCACATGTAGTAATCGGAGTTGGAGGGTTTGGTGCAACNCTATTTATGACAAACAAAGCGTTGAAAGTTTCTACAACCCCAATAACCAAGTACGTTATGATCATAGCATCATTGGTTATTTTAGGTCAACTCGCAACAGGCTATATGCTGCTAGCAGGAATGGGCAATCTACTTATTTCTCATACAATGAGTGCATGGCTAATACTTGCGTTATTTGTAGGACATGCTGGATATGCAATGTATTACGCTAAAAAACAAAATCAAGCGTAGAAAGAATATATTNAATGTTTAAACAAACAACTCAAGGTTATATCTAGTTAATGCGAATTTCATTATCCAATATTACAAAAAAATTTGCGCACACTTCAGGAGATGTTTTAGCTGTAGATAATGTAAATCTAGATGTTGATGAAGGTGAGGTAATATTATTAATTGGTCCAAGTGGTTCAGGAAAAACAACGCTATTGAACATGATAGGAACAATTGAAACTCCAACTTCAGGTCAATATAGATTCGATGGAGAATTAGTTTCATACAAAAATATCGATATAATGACAAAGTTTCGAAGGAAAAATATTGGATATATATTTCAAACATTCAATCTGTTAAGAGATCTTACTGCTCTGGAAAATGTTGCATTAGTTCAGGAACTGAGTGGCAAAGTAGATCTCGGTATTGCAAAAGAACACCTTCATAAAGTTGGGTTAAGTGGAATGGAAAACAGATTTCCTTTTGAGTTGAGTGGTGGACAGCAACAAAGAATTGCAATAGCAAGGTCAATGGTAAAGAATCCAAAGGTCTTACTTGCAGATGAGCCAACTGGAAACTTGGATGAAAAAACCACACACGAAGTGTTTCAGACACTGGTAGACATGTGTAAAAACAATTCAACAACTGCGATAATAGTCTCACACGATCTTAGTCTCAGCAAGTACACTTCTAGAATTATTGAAATGCATTCAGGAAAAGCTGTTGACAAGAGTTAGTTCACATTGATTGCAATAATATTGAAATCATTAATCAGAGGACTAAGAAACTTCAAGTTCAGACTGTTTCTGATGCTATTTCTCATATTCATGACTGCAATGATGAGCGTAACGCTTAGGGAATTTTCTAGTAATGCAGATGATCTTTATCTGAATATCTATGACGAGACCAATTTGGCAGATATAGTAGTAGAGACAGATACGTGGATGTATCCCGAAAATGCTTTCTTGGAGGCATGTTCAGGGGCAAATAGCGATTCAAAGTCGCTGAAAGTGAATAAATGCGAGACGCGTATATCTGTAGATGGGCGTTTCAAGCGCAGTGACGGAGTTTGGATACCTGCACTTGTTTACGGACATGTTCCTGATTCACAAGTAACACAATTATTTCCAAATAAAAAATTTCCTATCGGGAGCGATAATGACGGAATCATAAATGTGATTGTGGACACTCATGCTGTAGAACAACTAGTAATTGAAGATGGTGATTTGTTATTGTTGAACATTAACAATGAGGTAAATGAGTTTCGAGTAAAGTCATCAGGTAGTTCTCCATTGCATCTTTGGTTTGCACCTACGGAGAGCATAATACCACCAGAAGATGGTGAGTTTGCCGTGATATACATGGATGTAGATTTGCTTGCAGAGATAATCGATGTGAAAAGTGACATGAGAAACATGATGTTAATTGATTTGGAGGGAACGCCTCAATACGACCTTCAGAATACTCGAGAAGACGAAGGAGAGGAATTGAAAGTTATGAAAGATACTCTCTCGGAACACCTCAAGTCAGGCAATATAGAAATTTTCCAAGTTCTTGATCGTGGGAATATATTTTCTGTGGAAATACTTCGCCAAGATTTGGGTGGTGCAAAAGTTATGGCTCCTGCAATGACTGTGATGTTAACGTTGGTTTCTGGATTTGTTCTTGTGATAAGCATTGACAGAATGATTATGTCGCACCGTAAAGAAATAGGAACGTTAAGAAGTTTGGGGGTAAGCGGTGGAGAACTAACTGGTTCGTATGTTATACTGTCCTCGGTAATTGGCATTATTGCATCAAGCCCAGGTCTTGTGGCAGGCTACTTCCTTTCAGAAAGTTTTATTGATTTCTATTTCAGTTTCTGGGGAATATCGACAGAGTTGCTTGCAAAGCAACATGACGTGGTTTCAATTGCAGGTGTCGGTGCGTTCATAGTGACCGTGGTCACGGTATCCTCTTTCATTGCAATGATGAGAATGAACAGAATCTCTCCGCTTGAATTACTTCGTCCAGAGGCCAGCAGTTCCAGCAGCAAGATGCTGGGCAGTTATGTATCTTTGTTCCCAAACAGCATACGCATAGGCTTAAGGTCCACACTAAGGAAGCCCAAACGATTGTTACTTACGGTCGTGGCATTGGGATTGGCAATGTTGATGCTGGGAGGCATGTTAATGACCATGGCATCAATGTTCGATTATTACGGAAACAA
>NZOP01000049.1 GCA_002693165.1 Nitrososphaerota archaeon | reverse complement strand
TAGATACCGGGAACAAATTAGAAAAACTTGAATTAATTGATATTAATGGGCAGTCATTTGATATTTCAAATTATCAGGGAAAAAAACTTGCAATTTATTTTTGGGCTTCTTGGTGAAATTGTAGAACTCAATTGCCTGGATGGCAATCATTAGCCCTGAAAGCAGAAGAAAAAAACATTGAACTAATTAATATATCTCTTGATTTTCAAGGACCTGAAAAAGTTATCCCATATTTGCAAGAATATGGTGTTAAAATTAAAACATTTATTGATGTAGATAATTCTTCAGGCTTGTTATTTGGTTTTAAGGTTGTTCCAAATTTACTTATTTTCGATGAAAATTTAATATTAAAATTTAAATGCATAGCTAATATTAATATTCTTAAAAATGAACATAAACTTTTAGTTGAAAATTGGATAGAAACGGGTGATTTAGAATCGTTAAATAATATTAATTCCAAACCAGTTAGTATACCTGCTAAAGAATCTGTAAATGTTTTAAGGGAAGGAAATAAAATTCTTGAAACTGGGCAAGGTGATGCAAAACAATTGTTGAAAAATATGGTTTCAGATGATCCTGAAAATTTTATATTTAGAAAACAATATTGGGCAATTAATAATCCAGAAAAATTTTATTCAGGCAAAATTGATACTGATTGGCAAAGAAAAAAATTAGAGAATAATGAGGATTAATATTCCATTTTAATATTTTTAGCCTAAGTTTTGATTGTTTGTATCGCTATCCTGATTTTTCTTTGATTGAGGAGATTGTTTTTCAGGTACTTGTCTTCCCTGAAGTAAAGCATCTCTCATTTGTGTTGAAAAATCACTTAATGCACCAGGGCTATGTGGAACAAAAATACTTGAGCTGTTATCAGATTGTGCAATACTTTTTAAACTGTCAAAATATTGAGTTAGAAGAACAAGATTCATAACTTCCATTGGCCCTGTACCACTAATACTTTTTTGAAAATCATCTATTGAGGCTTTCAAACCATCAATGATTGCTTTTCTTTCATCAGCTATTCCTTTACCTCTTAGTGCATTACTAGTTGCCTGTGCTTCTGCTTCTTTTACAATAAGAATTTTTTCTGCCTCCCCTTTTTCACTGGCTGCAACTCTTAATCTTTGCGCTTCGTTTATTTCATTCATTGCAGCTTTTACTTTTGCATCAGGGTCTAAATCTGTAACTAAAGCTTTAACGATTCCATAACCAAATTGTCCCATTATTTCTGTAAGCTCATTTTTAACAGCATCTGCAATATCATCTTTTTTTACAAATAGATCATCAAGAGTTAATTCAGGAACTCTTGCTCTGACTACATCAAACACATATGCTGTTATCTGTTGTTCGGTATTATCTAGTTTGTAAAATGCTTCAAATTCTTTTTTATCCAGTACAAAAAATTGAACTGATATTGAAACTTTTACAAATACATTATCTTCTGTTTTTGTTTCAACGGGCACATCTAATTGCGTAATACGCATGCTTAATCTTCCAGCTACTCTTTCGATGAAAGGGATTTTTATGTTGATACCAGGAGATGATGTTCTTATAAATTTACCAAATCTTTCAACTATTGCTGTTGTTTGCTGCTTTACTACAAAAATTGCATTGAATAAACATGCAATTATTAATACGAGAAGAACTAGT
Organism: Nitrososphaerota archaeon; assembly: GCA_002693165.1. Next base: position 6,925 of record NZOP01000049.1, on the reverse strand, counting down.
CCTACAATTTCCATTTTTTAATCCTTATCATAAATTTTGTTATTTAATAAGTTTATTATACATTAAGCATGATTTAAAATTTTTCAGGGGTACATGTTGGACAAATGTTTTGTCCACAAACTTCTTCAATAGGGTAAGCAGGTTTTGACAAAGCTAAAAGATCATCTTCGGAAAAACCTCCAAGTAGTTCATCAAAAATATTAGGTTCAAAAGGATTTCCATATTCATCCCCACCTTCTTGCATATAACGTTTTAATATTGGGGATTTTAATTTTGCAAAATCAATCCCTTTAAATGTTGTTTGATTTTTAACTGAGGGAAACAATGACTCGGAATATAAAATTAATTGTTTGATTCCAATATTAAGTTGATCCCATATTATTCGATTATGTTCAACTTGTAATTTTGCTATTTTTGATTTGTCAGGTAATTCCACAAGAATATTTAATGATATTAAATGATATATATATTACATTATTTATAGAGAATATTTTTACACAATATTTTAAATTTACAAATTAAAAAAAGGAGATAAAAAATGGGACGTTATCTTTGGCAGGTATCCTATTCTAATGATGCATGGGGTGCTCAAATATCAAATCCACAAAACAGACTAGAAGCAGTGGGAGCTATGCTTGAACCTGTTGGTATAAAATTAATTGAAGGTTATGCTACTCTTGGAGAATTTGACATAGTTGCAATAGTTGAAGCTCCTGATGATAAAACTATAGCGGCAGCTTCAATTGCTATATCTAGCACTGGTTCTGTTAGTGCATTAAAAACTTCACCTTTAATGCCAGTAGAAGATTTGGTAGATGCATTGAGCATAGCAAAAAAAATTACTTATAAACCACCAAGTTCGTAATTGATGAAATTTAATATAATTGTCAATATCTAATTGTGAATTATATAACAAGAAATTATAACTTTTATAAAGAAGTAATTGGTTGGTTTACACATTTTGTCCAAAGGGGTATAGTGCTAATTATATTATGATGATTAATATAACTATTCAAAGGAGGTTTATATTATGAGTTCAAGAGGATCAGGATTAACGTTAATGGCAGTAGTCCTTGGCTTAATAGGGTATTTTATATTTCAAAGTGCGCTTGGAATAAATACTAAAGTTGATGATATCCCTACTATTTTGTTAAGCAGCTCTTCAAATAGCCTAAATATTTCTATAGGCTTTATACTTGTTGCAGTCGGATTAACAGTTCATGGGGCTGGAATATTAAGTACTCGGGGTACAGCTGCAGGTACAGCTGAAAGCGTTGGTATTTATTGTATTATGACTGCGATTTTAATTTGGGTAACCAGCATAAGTCTTGGTTTTGCATTAATAGAGCTAGGTGATACATTCGGTCCAGCAGCAGCAGGGGCGGCGGCAGGAGATGCAGCAGCAGCAGCAGCAGCAGGTGCTCTTGCAGTTGCAGGAGGAGCCGTACAAGCTACAAATGTTGCAGCTAGCACAATGGGAAGTTTGTTAGCAGGAATAGGATGGATTTGTATAGGATGGGCTTACCGTGGAAGCGATGTAAAGGGAGCCTTATCTTTTATTCCTCTAAGTTGGCTTGCGATATTGGCAGGATTAATTTTAGTTGTTGCTAATTTAGTTATAGCCCAATCGAATGCAGATCTTGCACAGCAGATTTCTGGAATAAGTTTCATTCTTATTACACTTTGGTCAGTATCTCGTGGTGTTGCTTTAATGCGAGCATAGTAACCAAAAAAGCTTAACTTAACTTTTATTTAAAAATAAGTTTAAAAAACCCTCTCTTTTTGAAGGGAGGGTTTTTTATTTGGAATATAATTTTTTAAATAATTAATAGTGCATGAGTGAATGAATTCTGACACCTATTTCTTTTAGTTTTTGTTCCCCTTTTAATTCTGGTAAATTAATCATAAATCCTGCACCTACTATTTTTTTATTATTAAATTTTTTTATCAAATCAATAGCGGCCATCACTGTGCCACCGGTTGCTAATAAGTCATCTATAATAAGCAGGTTAGTATGCCCATCTAAAGCATCTTTATGAATATGCATTTCTGTAGTACCGTATTCTAAACTATAGGAAACACTATAAGTTTCAGCAGGTAATTTGTTAGGTTTTCTGAGAGGAATAAAAGCAGATTTCAAATTATAAGCTATTGCTCCTGCCATAATAAATCCTCTTGATTCTATACTTAAAATAGCATCAATTTTTTCTTTTTTCCAAGGCTCAGTCATTTGATCTATTAATTCTGAAAAATGATCTGAATTTTTTAGAATTGTCGTAATATCTTTGAACTGCACACCCTTTATAGGGTAATCAGGTATTGTTCTAATATATTTTTTCATTTTATTTAATTTAAATTCTAATTCTTTGAATCTTTCTTTTTTTTCTTGTATTTAGATTTATCAATTAGATTTAGTATTATGCCTAAGGTATAGAATATTCCAAAATACTTTATCAATTTCCCTGTAAGTTTTCTTAATAATTTATAAAAAATAAATGCTCCTAATTTAAATTTGCTAAGGCGTTAATCTTAAATTTATTATATTTATGGCAATATCATATAACAATAATATATTAATTTATTTTATCTGAAATAAATTAATATATTTCTTCTTAAAATGAGTATTTGTTCATTTTATATTTTGAAAATATTACGATATATAGAAATATAATTCAATAAAAACAGATTAATGGTCGACAAAAGTAAAAATAATTATAATGATATTATTCACTATCAATGAGAATGATTATGTAAGTTTAATCTTCTTCATTTTAGGGGGAAAATTATGAATTCATCAGTAAAAGATAATGTAATAAATAATTTACACTGGAGATGTATAGGNCCAGCTAGNGGAGGAAGNGTANTAGCAGTTGCAGGTCATCCTACTAATATAGCAGAATTTTATTTNGGTGCCTGTGCNGGNGGAGTNTGGAAAACNAATGATGCTGGTATNTCATGGCATAATATTTCNGANGGATATTTTGNNAGNGCNTCTGTTGGAGCAATAGCNGTATCTGATTCNGATCCAAATGTTNTATATGTTGGTACAGGNGAATCATGTATANGAGGTAATTTATCTTATGGTGANGGNGTTTATAANACNACAGATGGTGGAAGNACNTGGAAANATATNGGNNTNAAAGANACNAANCATATNTCTAAAATNCGAATAGANCCTAATAATGCTGATTTNGTNTATGTTGCTGCNTTNGGGCATGCGTTTGGACCTAATGANGAAAGAGGAGTGTTTAGGTCAAGTGATGGCGGGGAAAATTGGGAGAAAGTNTTGTTTGTTAGCGATAAAACTGGAGCTGTAGATTTAAGTATGGATGCTAANAATTCAAGAATTATGATGGCATCAATGTATCAGGTTCAAAGAAGTTTTTGGACATTAGAAAGTGGTGGTNAGGAAACAGGNATTTATATAACNAGAGATGGAGGAGATANCTGGGAGAATNTTTCTCAGAATATAGGNTTACCTNANTCAGATATTAAAGGTAAAATTGGACTTGCTATTTCCCCTGCAAAAGAAGGAAGNGTTTGGGCAATTATAGAAGCTCAGAATGGCAGTGGTATATATAGATCTGAAGATTATGGATCAAGTTGGGAACTTACTGCAGATGAGCCTCATTTATTAGGGCGTCCCTGGTATTATCATCACATTTATGCTGATCCAAGTAATGCTGATACTGTTTGGATATTAAATTTGTTATGTTTAAAATCTATAGACGGTGGAAAAACATTTGATCAGGTTACTGTGCCACATAACGATAACCATGGTCTATGGATAGATCCAAATGATAGTAACCGAATGATTGAAGGTAATGATGGAGGTGCTTGTGTNACTCTNAATGGCGGGGAAAGCTGGTCAACNATTTATAATCAGAAAACTTCTCAATTTTATCATGTTCATGTTGATAATCAGTTTCCTTANAGAGTTTATGGAACTCAGCAAGATAATGGCGCAATAAGTNTCCCATCCAGATCTGATAAAGGTATTATCCCATTTATGGACACTTATTCTCCCGGATCTTCAGAGAGTGGATGGATAGTAACAGATCCAGATGATCCAAATATTGTTTATTCAGGNGCTATAGGAAGTTCTCCTGGNGGAGGTGGTTCTTTATTTAAATATGATCATACTAANGAACAATCAAAACTAATTACAGTATGGCCAGTAATCCATGCAANAAAGTCTGGCGAACCTTCAAAATATAGATTTAATTGGACTTANCCAATTTTTATTTCACCTCATGATTCAAAAACTATTTATGTTGCTGGTAATAAAGTATTTAAATCTACAAATGAAGGACAATCCTGGGCAGAAATCAGTCCTGACCTAACTAGAAACGATATGACTAAAATGGGAAATANTGATAACACTGCAGGTATAGAAAATGATGAATANTGCACTATTTTTTCGTTTGCAGAATCAACATTTGAAAAAGGNGTTATATGGGTTGGTAGTGATGATGGATTAATACATATTACATATAATGAGGGAGAAACATGGAATAACATTACCCCTCCAGATTTACCTGAATGGTCAAGGGTACAAACANTAGATTTATCTCCTCATGACAAATCTACTGCTTATATGGTTGCTACTAGGTATAAATTAGATGAATATCATCCAATGATTTTTAAAACTACTGATTATGGTAAAACGTGGACTAGAATTGATAAAAGTTTTCCTGAAAATGAGATTACCCGATCAATTCGNATAGATCCAAAAGATCCTAATATTTTGTATGTAGGTACCGAAACAGGTCTTTATGTAACTTTGAGTAATGGNGNNGTTTGGTTTAGGGCAAATTCGAATTTACCTGTTGTTCCTGTTTATGATATTGCNATTAAGGAAGACAGTATTGTATTGGCTACNAATGGAAGGTCATTTTGGATATTAGATGATATTTCAGCAATTCAACAATTAAATNANGNTNNNNTNGATCTAAAGGATTTTATACTTAATCCTGCCCCTTCATACAGAGTTAAGCCCAATGCGATTCAGCAATTTATTGGAAAACATTCGGGAATGGATATGTTTGAAGCTGTAGGTAAAAAATATATGGTTAGTCTTGGTTATCCTGCAATGTTTGAAACCAAAAAAAATGAAAAAGGTGAAAAAGTTACAACTATGCTTGATTCAGGTGAAAATCCACCTGACGGAGTTCCAATTTATTTTTATATTAATGAAGATAATGAAAGAGTTGATGATGCAAGTATTACTATTACAGATACTAAAGGTAAATTAGTGCGGGATTATTCAACTGAAAATAATAATTTGAAAGTTAATCTTGGAACAAACAGATTTCTTTGGGATATGAATCATAATGGTGCTGTTCCTAATGAAGTAGGAAGCCCTCCAGGTCCTATGGCATTGGCAGGTGATTATAATGTTGAATTAAAATTTAAAAGAGGTAAAAAAGAAACTTCTTTGTCTGGTTCAATAAAATTAATTAAAGATCCAAGGACAAAAGCGACAGATTCTGAATTAAAGGAACAGTTTGATTTATTAAGCTCAATAAATACCAAATATTCAGAACTAAGTGAACACGTTAAAGTTGTTAAAATTAATCAGGCAGAAATAAGTGAATGGATTTCAAGAGCTGAAGTAAATAAAAATTATGATGTGATTAAGAAAGCTGGAGATAAAATAATTGATGCTCTTAATGAAATAGAAAATCTTATCGGTTCCGCAGGATTGGGTTTTGGGGCATTAATGTCATTACCAGAAATCCCTTTAACTTCAAAATTAACTGGCTTAATTCCTGTTATAGATGGTACAGATACAAAACCTACTGATCAATCTTTTGAAGTTTTTGAAGAAATTAATGAAAGAATTGATGAAGTATTGGAAAAATTAAGGTATTTCCAGGAAGTGGATTTAATAAATTTCCAGGAACTTGTTGAAAAAAACAATGTTCCCAGATTGAATATAAATTAGTATTCTAGCTATTAATTATTGGTAATGTAATATATGATGCATTGCTTCCACCACATAATATATTGTTTTTAGATTCCTCTGACCCATTGTTTAATGCTCTATCAAATCTTGGGAAGCAGCTACTGGTAACTGAAATTCTTAATCTGTGTCCTTTCAAAAACATATTACTTGTTGCCCACATATCAATTTTGATTTTTTGGATTTCTCCAGATGTTGCATGAGATCTAAAAATTCCATCACAAACAAGTCTAGAATATCCTGATTGATCAACATCGCATAATCTTACTACCCAGTCTGAATTTTCCTGATCAGAGTTAACATAGATTTCGGCGGAAACTGGTCCTGTAACTTCTAATTCATTTTCAAGAGGATTAGTACTGAAAGTTATACATTGTTTATCTACTGAAGAGTGTTCAAACACACCATTTGGAATAGATAAAGTATTTCCTCCTAAAGATGGCACAGGATTGTTCAGATTATTTGTGAATGATAATTGTGAATTTTCTATTTCTTTTTTATCAGACAAAGTTCCACTATATAGGGATTTTATTTCACCATTTAATTTTTTATTGAAATAATATTTTGTATAAGTAGTATTATTTAAAGGCCATTCATCAGCTTGCTTCCATTCATTTTTACCCATTACAAAAAAGTTAATTTTTTTTGTTTCATCTATACCGTTATTCTTTCCTTTTAACCAAAAATCAAACCATGGTAATCTAAGCTCATTGAAATCTAAAGCAGCATCAGGTCCAAAATCAAATTCTCCAGCAAATCTGTTATCGATATTAGTAGGGCCATGAACCCAGGGGCCTACTATTAATCTTTGATTTTGTTTAGTTTTATCTGATTTTCCGTTTTTGCTTACTCCTTGATAGAACTTTAAAGTTCCATTCAGGAAAACATCAAACCATCCTCCAAGGTGATAAATTGGTATATCTATATTTCCAAAGTGATTAGACATATCAAATTCATTCC
>NZOP01000048.1 GCA_002693165.1 Nitrososphaerota archaeon | reverse complement strand
GCTCTTCTGCTATTGTTTTCAACTTGTCCAATTTTACCTTGAAGAGATTTATTGACAGGTTTATGATTTACGTCAATAGATTCGATGCCTGCAAGACCAGGTAATACTATTTTTCCACCACCGCTAAAACCAGCATATGGATGTGGCATTAAAGTCCCAATTCCAATTTTAAGATCTGCTTGAAGGTATAAATTATCTATGTATACAGGAGTGCCAGCAGATGTTTCTCCTAGATATTTATTGTTTTGATAAGCGCTATGGCAATATATTTTATATTTAGAAACGATTTTTGTTCCTAGTTTCTTACACAATTCATCGTGAGTTAGAGATCTATGAGTTCCTGTACTGATAATGAAATAGATATTTTCATCAGATAAGCCAGACTGATGAAGTTCGTCTAAAATAAAAGGGATAATTCTGAAGGCTTGAGTAGGTTTAGTTAAATCATCAACTGCAATACAGACAGATTTTTTTTGTTTAGCAAGAACAGATAATTTTTCTGAATTAATCGGATTGGAAATTGAAGACGAGATATCTTCGTCAGAGATTGCTGATGCGTCGTTCATTTGAGAGATATTAATATTCCAAGATTCAGGAAAAGTCAGATTTAATGATTCATTACCATACCAAGATTTCCAAGGTACAGAAATAGAATTAATTTCTTTAATATGTGACCAATCAAAGTCTTTCATTAGTAGTTCAGTGAATCTGAGATCAAGATTTTCATCGATATTTAGTGAACGTTCAGGAGGCATAATATATGCATGACTCTTAGTTCCTTTGAGTGATTTTGAATTTATGAGAATATCACGTTTAGTAGCATAAATTGCTCCGTTTCTTATATACACAGAAGGAAGAGATTGTCTTGGCATATTTTCTACAGTTTCATCTGCATAATCTACTAATTCATCGTTAACAATTTTTTTCATTCGATGAGGATGTATGGCACCAACATCGACAACACTAATAACAGAATCATAATCAGATTCGAACAATTTAGTTATGCAATAATCAATATCGTCTGCGGTACGTAAGGGAGTGGTAGGTTGTAGCATTACTACTGCATCATAAGTAATATTTTCTTTTTTCTCGAGTTCCAGTATTGCATGAGTAAGAACGTCAATAGCTAATGAATCATCTTGTGCCAATGAATCAGGACGAATAAATGGAACAGATGCGCCATAAGATTTAGAGATACGAATAATTTCGTCGTCTTCTGAAGATACAATAAGATTAGACAGAGTTTTTGATTTTAATGCTTCGACAATTGTATAAGATATAAGAGGGCGATTCAAGATATTTTTAATATTTTTTCTAGGAATGGTTTTTGACCCTCCTCGAGCAGGAATAATACCAAGAATGCGCTTATCAACCATGAATTAACTTTCTTCCCAGTTGTATATAGTTTTTCCATTAATTTTAGAAGCAAAACGCCCACGATAATAATCTCGATTAAGTAATTCTTCTTCACTTAAAGAATGAGTTTTTGAACCCAACATCTTATCATAGTCAGGTATATTTTCTACGAGTTTAAACAATTCATCATGGTTATACTTTGAATAGTCAACAATATTTTTCAATTGTTCAGGATTAACAGAAACAGGGCCATCTTTTGTTTGTGAAGAATCAAGTATAGTAAAATGACGTTCAATTACATCAGCGTCTTTCCACAGTGCTACGATATCTGGATCAATTCCATGTTGACTAGAACGGGTATGATCGCTAAATCCTACAGAATCAGTAAACTGACGGAGATAGTCAATTCGATTAAGATTTAGTTTGTCTACTGGCGTTGGATAAATTGTAACACAATGTAAAAATGAAAAGTTTTGATCGCTAAGTATATCTGCAGTAGTTTCAATTTCCGAATCATGAGTCGCACCTGTTGAGACGTAAATGTGATTAAATTTATTTTTCAAGTCATTAATTAATGGAAAACTTGCACAATCATAACTTGCAATTTTGATTTCTTTAAAACCTAATTCAATAATAGATTCAAGTCTACTACGATTAAACACAGTAGTAAGAGGAATTACACCGGCAGATGAACATTCGTCTATAAACAGAGCGTGTGTATCAAATTCAAGGTCCAATTTACTCAATCTTTCGAACTCAGGCGAGTAAGGTCTCTTAATGGATTTAACAACACCATTAGAAGTGATGCCCTCTTCAAATCGTTCTCGAAAAGTCAAATCTTCGGAGAAAATTGTTTGCATCTTAACATGGGATGCGCCAGAGTCAGCTGCACGCCAGATCATATCTTTTAGAATATTTACATCGCCATTATGATTTTGACAAAGTTCAGCAATAATTTTTGTCAATATAATTTAAAATTGAATTGCTAAAATATAAGCCTGTTATTAATAATAACATATGATAGGTGCTTCTACTTCATATTATGGGTATCATGGAGAATCAATTGAAAATAAAGTAAAGAAATTAATCGACATATTTACGAGATGTGAAATGCGGCCATATATTCAAATTGGAGCAGGAAAAAACAATACCAAATATAACGAATTAGTTAACATATTGAATAATTATAGAGATGAAAATGATGTAATTTACACTATACATCAGAGTATTTGGTTGCCTTCAGATGATTTCTACATAAATATTGCAAGTTCAGATGAACAAGTTAGAAAAAATAGTATTAATTGTATAGAGAAAAATATTGAATTTGCAAAAGACATAGGAGTGGAAAATATATCGTTTCATGGAGGTTATGCAACAAACATTTTGTCTCAAAAACAGGAATTTGCTCCGTTAGATTCACAGGATAGTATTAGTTATGAAGAGGCGTACAATAATTCAATCGACTCACTGAATAGATTAATTGACATAGCAGACGGAGATGTTAAATTAAGTATAGAGAATTTTAACTTTCGGCCTGAAAGAAGGTATTTATTTTCAAGAGTGGAAGATTTTGATAAAATACCAGATGAAATAGGCGTAATTATGAATATCGGGCATCTTTACTATACTAAAATGAAATTAAAACAGGATGATTATATTACTGTAATGATTAAGACGTTGGCGGATAAAGTAAATGAGGTACATATTAATGACAATGACGGGTCTGAAGATTTGCATAAACTTGTGGGCAAAGGAGATATTCCAATAAAAGAAATACTTTTACAGATTAAAGAAAAAATAAACCTACCGCATTTAATTATTGAAGCGCATAAAAAGAGGCACAATTATTCAGATGAGGACCTTATGAATAATATATTAGAATTAAGAGAAATAGCTAGAAACTAAATTGTTTGATAGTCTACATATTCTATTTTTTCAATCATTTTACGTCCAAACAAACTCCAACCATCAAAGAACATACATGGTTGATTTGTTTTAGATAGTAAAGAATAAACATCCCATTTAGAATAAGAATCATGATTATTCATAATCAATACACAATCAGCGTTTTTGAATCCTTCTTCAATACTNGTAGATTTGACATTGAAGGAGTCAATTTGGGTTTCAGTAACTACAGGATCATANCCAAATACATTATTAGAAATCTTAGATAGCTTATTAGTTACATCAAGAGTAGATGATTGACGAGTATCGGAAGTTTCAGGGTTTCCTTTAAATGCAAAACCAACAACAAAGATTTTCAATTTAGAAACATCCTTATTTTGTGATTTGCTAAAACGTTCGATTTTTTTGATGATGTGATCGGACATGCTTTCATTAACAAGTCTAGCAAGTTCTGTAAGTTTTGGAATATAACCAGTATTTTTAGAACTAGAAATTAAGATATGTGGATCTTTTTTAAGACAAATTCCGCCAACNCCAGGACTTGGTTGTGGTATGTTATTTCTAGGATAGCCTTCATTAGCAGCTTGAATTAATTTAGACGTATCAATACCGTAGTTATCAGCAAGAAGTGCAATTTGATTGGAATAAGCAAAAATCATATCACGAAATGTGTTATCCATAAGTTTAATCAGTTCGGCTTCTTCAAGAGAGTNGACATTAATAATGGTAGGGGTCAATTTGTTAAATATNCCATTAGCAAGTTGAGAACTAGTGGAATTAAATCCTGCAATAATCTGTGGTAATTCGCGAATTTCTTTTAATGCTTTACCTGCAAGGGTACGTTCAGGAGCTGAAGCGACATAGAAATCACTATTAGAATCTAAACCAGAAGAGTTCTCAAGAATTGGAATAATATTATTTCTAGTAGTTCCAATAGGAACAGTAGATCTAATAATAACGAGATTATTTTTAGACANATTATTTGCAACGTATTCAGTGGCAGAATTAAGATAGTCAAGAATTGGTTCGTTGTTATCATCAATTGGAGTCTGAACACACAGNATGTATACGTCAGAATTGGATTCAGAAGATGTAGTTTGGATTTTTAGGTTTTTTCCAACGTGGAATTTTAAAAGAGAATCTAAGCCAATTTCGTGTATATGAGGAGTTCCTTGATTTAATTTTTTGACGATTTCTTCATTAGAATCTACCCCAGTTACTGTGAAACCAACCTCTGCAAGAGATACTGCAAGAGTTAAACCGACATATCCGAGACCAATAACAGCAATGGAAGGGGTATTTTTTTGAACTAATTGCGATTTGTTTATAATATCAACAACTTGATTATTGTCATTCACAATCAATATATTATGATCTATTGTTTTCAGTTTGTCAGGATGAATCGATAAGGTATTCGTTTTATCGGTAAAATCAGATTCATGAATAGTAAGAGGTGATTTATTCATAATAACGTCAACTGTTTCGCTTAGATTATGATTTTCAAGTAATGCGCGTCTTATATCTCCATCAGTAACAATACCGAGTAAGGAATTAGAATCGTCAACAATCAATGCAATACCAGAAGGCAGATTATTATGGGGTGCTTGATTAATTATTTCCAGTACGTCCTTGATTCCAGTTTGAGGAGAAACAAGAATTCCTTTAAATTTTTTTGTCATATCATCACACAANCAGTTTAAACTGAATATTCTTTAGTAAAATCTATTATATATCTTAACAGGCGTTCAGAAGATTTGCCATCTCTAAAAGAGCACTGATTGTCAACAATTAGGTTACGTCCAGTAGATTCAAGAGTAGGATCATNGAGGTAACGATTGATAAATTCACTTAGTTCTTGTTCTGAATTAGCAATTTTTACACCATTAGATTCTACAATATCTAAATAATGCGAATATTGAAAATGGCGTTTAACGGAACGATTAAAATCAAGATCGAGATTAGCGTCAAATCCAATATTTACTACAGGAGTATCAAATAAACAAGATTCTATAGTAATAGTAGATGCAACATTAATCATAACGTCTGCGTGATATAATGTGTTAGACAATGTAGAATAATCAGTGAAATCCGATTTCCATACATACCCTGAATCTTGGAACTCCTTTGACGCTTTTCCTGGGGTCTGAATTAAGACGTCAGGTTTATCAATCAGATCATCAAAGTCAGATAAACTACGGCGTGGATGAACACGCAACAGGAGTTGACAAGGATGGTCAAATTTGTTGTTTTGAATCATATCATAAATCATTTTAACAATAAATGGTTCNGAATCAGAAAGTTGNGCAGTGCCAGTTGCATATAATAAAATCTTCTTATTTTCNTCTCCGTGTAANNTGTTGATGAATTTTNNACGATCAAGTAANGAAGAGCGATTTGAATGTATATCAAATTGTGGAACTCCAGTAATTGAAACGGAATCATCGGAATAGCCAAGNAAATTTATTGCTTCNTGTTTCATTATATTATTCCAAACAATCAATTTATNTAATTTAACAGGAACTTCCCATTTAGATGTAAGATTNTCCCAACTTGGAACATAACCAAGNATTGGAATCTTAGATTTATGTGCNTGTCNTANGATAGGATATGTATAAAATGAAAAAGGATATGTTACAAAGATGAAATCAGGNGNNAATTTANAGAATANATNGTCATATTCAGAATTACTAAAGAATACAGAATCAGACCANGCAAGAATATTTTTAATAGTTGTACTTNTTGCAAAGANTTTGCCGATAGATTTTCGAATAANNGATAGAAAAGTATGTGAAGAATCTAATTCAGAAATTTTTATTTTAAGAGTTTCGGAATGAGGTTTACTAGTATCTGCAAATACATAATTTCGCAACAAACCAACGGCAATTTCAGACTTTGTACGTGGAATTTTCTTGAGAGTTTTNATAATCACNTTTGGNTTATTAGATTCNATCATATTTGGTTCACAAAGTAAAATGATTTTTAGGCCATAATTTGTGAGTATTTGTAGATTTTCCTCATTAATGATTGATTTCCAGCCTATNCCATATGGAAGAACAATTAACAAAGTTTTATCATTATTTTTGGTCATTTTTCTTTTAAACTGGTGTAAGCTAGTAAGAAACTTAATTAAAATGTTTTGAATAATATTAATCGTGAATAAGAAGCAAATACAAGAACTGCCAAGAAATATCAANTTAGGGAACAAAAAGATAGCGATATATGGAATTGGATTTGTGGGAACTGCAATTGCGTCAACATGGTTAAGAGCAGGAGCATCAATTATTGCGGTGGATAAGAAGAATACATTAGTTAATAANATCAATAATAAGAAAATTACTAATTCGGAACCAAAAGCTAGAGAAGCATTTATTGAGGGAATAAANAGTAAAAGATTAANAGCNACTACAAATGGGAAATGGGCATCAAAATATTCNGATATAAAAATTATATCAGTGCCCGTAGGATTAGACAAAAGGTCTGCAGATTTAAGATTTTTGTATTCGGCAGTAGAAGATATAATTACAGGATTAAAAAAGAACGANATTATAATTATAACTCCGACAGTGCCAATTGGGACTTCTAATAAAATTATTAAATGGATTGAAAATAAAAGTAAGTTAAAAGTTGAAAAGGATTTCTTTTTAATATANACNCCAGAGAGNATATCTGCAGGTCANGCAATTAGTGATATAGAAAATAATTATCCGCCAATATTATCTGGAGCTGGAGAAATCAGTATAAAGATTGCAAATAAAATGTTTGAAGTGATTTCATCGAAGAAACCAATAACAATGTCAACGACTGAAGCTGCAGAAGCTGAAAAATTAATTGAAGGTTTATACAGAGATGTAAATATTGCTTTNGCAAATGAATTATCAAGATTTTGTGAGAATTTAGGAATAGATTATTGGGAAGTTAGAGAAGCTGCAAATTCACAACCATATAGTCATCTGCATAAACCTGGAATAGGAGTAGGAGGTTATTGTATTCCAGTTTATCCTTGGTTATTAACACAAACAGCTGTAGACAAAGGAATAGATATGAATTTTGCATTATTAGGAAGGTATACGAATGAAAGGATGCCAAAATATTCGGTCAGTCGAATAATGTCAGAAATTAACAATAAAAAGAAATTAACGGCATTGATTTTAGGATTAAGTTTTAGAGGAAATGTAGCAGACAATCGTATTTCTCCAACCTATGACATTATTGATGAACTGATTCAAAATAACATAAAGGCAAGAGTTCATGATCCTTTCTTTAGTTATGATCCACTATTGCCGAAAGAGGTCAAATTAAGTAAGGATTTAGACAAAGTAATATCNGGAGTAGATATAATAATAATTGCCACNGATCATGATGAATATAAAGAAATTACAGAAGACTATATAATTAGGAAATCAAAAAAGAAACCATTAATTTTTGATGGAAGAAATATATTAGACAGATCTAAGTTTGAGAAACTAAAGATACTGACTATTGGAAAATGATTATTCAGTAACGAATTCTTTTTGAGNTTCTTCTATATCTTTATGACTATCAATAGAACGCCATTTCACATTATTCTGTTTTATTGCAGACAATTTATTTTCTTGGGCAAGTAAAGGAAAGACGTCAGATTCAAGACTGCCAACGCTTGATAAATAATTGAAAATTTTATTAGAGAAACAATATATTCCGGCATTAATCCAATGATCGTTAAGTATTGGTTTTTCAGTAAAACGAGAAATCAGANCTTCTTCTTTAATTTCAATTTCTCCAAAAGGACTTCGTAAGGCAACTACTGCAATAGTTCCAATTAGTCCATCGGTAAGATTGGAAATTAAACTATTTGGATCTATATTAGACATGATATCGCCGTTCATAACAATGAAGTTAGAATGTTCTTTAAGAAAAGGCTCAGATTGCATCAAGGCNCCNCCCGTACCAAGAGGCTCTTCTTCTTTAGAATATTCAATAGAAACACCTAATTTTTCCCCGTCTCCAAAATATTCAGTAATATTTTCACTCATGTAACCTGTGCAAAGAACAACTTCTCTAATATTATGTGATTTAAGCCACATAATTTGCCATTCAAGTATTGGCTTATTTGAGATAGNGATCATTGGCTTAGGTTTATNGTCGGTAAGTGGTCTAAGTCGTTTTCCCATTCCACCTGCTAAAATAAGNGCTTTCATAATATATTTTCAATAATTGTTAACTATAGTTAATCTTTTTCCAAAAGACATATCTTTTCTCGTGTATTTATTAGAATTAATGTTTGAAATTGATGATATTGTGAGGTTAAGAAAACAATTAGGATTAACACAGACAGAATTGGCAAAATTATCAGGGGTAAGTCAGTCATTAATTACTAAAATGGAGGCAAAAAAAGTAGAACCTGCATATTCCAAAGTAAAGATATTGATAGAGACTCTGCAAAAACAAGAACGAAGTGATAAAAGAACGGCCAAAAATATATGTTCAAAAACATTAAAAGGNCTTGATAAAAAAGAGACGTTAAAAGAAGCNGCNAAGAAGATTCGTGAGAAAAACATATCACAGCTTCCAGTTTTCGACAAGAATAATATTNTAGGAAGTTTATCAGANAAAACAATTTTACGAGTATTATCAGAATCAGGTTCNCCAAATGAGGCATTTGCAAAAAAAGTAATAGATGTAATGGATCCTTCTTTTCCAACAGTTGATGCAGATACNCCGGTTGAATTATTATACCAGATGTTAGAATTTTTTGAAGCAGTAGTGGTAACAGAAAANGCAAAAGTTATAGGAATTGTAACACGAAGTGATTTATTTAAATTAAAATAGATTAAGAAATACTTTTAATATAGAAATTTACAGAACAATAAGAATAGAATTGATTGATTATTGGATTGCAGGAATTTATCCNCGAAATGAAACACTAATTGAATCAACAAGATTATATGATAAAACGTTACGAAAACAATTTAATAAAGAAAAATCACGATTATTAAAAATTCAATCTAAAAATAAATTTAACTACATAACGGATCCGTTAATTGATTGGGATGACAACATAAGGCCATTCACAGACAATCTAAAAGGAATAGAAAAAGGCCCACTAACTAGATACTATGAGAATAATACTTTTTATCGCCANCCAATAATTACTAACAAGATTACAACTTCAGGTAAAATTTTGAAGAACAGCATTTGTTTTNATTTATTTTCANATAAATCNAAATCCAAGNTAGATATATTGGATCCATTTACATTCTANGATTTATCTGCAAATGAATTTTATAAATCGGAAGAAGAAGCAATAAACGCATTTGCNGATATAATTAAAAAAGAACTAAATTCAATAAAAAAAGATATAGAATTAATACAGTTTAACGCTCCGTCATTGGCGCGAGTAAAGGAAAAAGAACAATTAGATATAATTAGAAAAGCAATGGTAAAAATAGTAAAAGGATTGGATGTAACAACATGTCTTAATTTATGGGGATCAGATGTGTCAGATACGTTAGATGCATTTCAAGATTTTCCTGTGGATATAATAGGTATAGATTTCACTACTTCAAAAATTGACAGATTTGATCAAATAGATATTAACAAAGGATTAGCTTGTGGTTTGATAGATGCAAAGAATACTAAAATGGAAAAAACGTCAGAGATTATTAGAGAGTTAAAAAATATTAAAGAATTATTTAAACCAACNTCACTAGCNGTAATACCAAGTTGGGATTTTGAATTNATACCAGAAACATTTGCATGTAAAAAATTAGACATAATGAAACAAATAAAAGAAAAAACCAGGGTAATGAAACTATGAAAAAGTTTCCTATTGCAACNCAAGAGATAGGNAGTATAAGAAAACCAAGATGGTTGGTTAAATTATTGCAAGACANGAANGTGTCAGATGAGATCAAGGANTCNGCCAGAAGTGATGTAGCNTTAATGAATTTGAAATTATTTGAAGATATAGGTTTAGATGTAGTATATGATGGAGAAGCAAGACGAGTAGAGATGTATGAATACAGTATAAGAAGAATAGAGGGTTTGAAATTAGCAGGAAAGATTAGATCTTGGGATAATAAATACTACAATAAAGGAAGATGTACAAAGAAAGTTAATTATAAAGGACCATATCACATAGATGAATTTTTATTTGTAAAAGAAAATGCTAAGAAAATGATNAAACTGCCAATAACTGGAGCTTACACTTTAGCAGATTGGTCTTATAATGAGGCTTACAAATCAAAAGANGATTTTACAATAGACTTNGCGAGAAAAGTAATNAGGCCATTAATTAGAGATTTAGTTAAGACAGGAGCAGATTTTATTCAAATTGATGAACCTGCAGCGACAACACATCCAGAGGAAATGAAGTTAGTAGTTGATTCATTTAATGAATCAATAAAAGGAATTAATGCGAAATTTGGAATTCACATATGTTACAGCGAAGATTATTCAAATATGTATCCAGAAGTACTTGAAATGAAGAATCATCAGTATGAATTAGAATTTGCTAACAGNGATTCATGGAACAAAGGNANAAANCATTCAAACAGGAANGGATATGAGTCATTTTTAAAGACTTTTAGAGATTATAATGAGAANAANGANATTGGTTTAGGAGTCTTAGACGTTCACGTAGATAAAATAGAACCNCCNGAATTAGTAAGAGATAGGATATTATACGCAGTAAAAATGACAGACAATCCNAATCTTATACATGTAAATCCNGATTGTGGTTTAAGAACTAGAACAAGAGAAACNTCNTTTTCAAAACTCANAAATATGGTAATTGGCGCAGAAATGGCCAAAAAGAAANTAGAATTATAAACTAATCAGTTTTAGAATTAGTAATTGTGGGTACAGNAACTTCAGTTTCATTTGCAGCTTTTGCTGCGGCNTCTTTAGCAGCTTTTTCAGCCGCAATTACCTTTGGATTATATGAACGATAAACATGNGCAATTATACCAAATATACAGAATATAGCTCCAGTCTCAAANANGGCAAGAGCCCATAANCCTCCTGCATATGCCATCAAGGCCATTCCATTAAGGATAACTTCAAAGATGACAAGCGAGATAAGAACCGCATAAGTCCAGAAAGTGTTCAGAATTAACGGAGTTTGTTTTGTAGGTGTAGGTCTTTTTCCAGGCACTACAAGAGCAGCACGGGCCTTGAGGAATCCATAGACAACAACAAAGCTAAAAACAACACTAATTAGCATAACACTATAGAACGGAATTGGTTCAATGAATAACCTTTCAGTTAAATTCTTAGTTGGATCTGGATGTACATAAAATCCCCAAATAGTGGTAATAAAGATTTGAGTGATGCTAGCAATACCTAAAGCAGAGAAGAATGGTCTGTCTTTCCATGAGATTTTTCNGCTATGATCAATAAATGGTACAAATAGGAACATAGCTATCAATAGACCCGGCAGCANACCGCCAGTAATGAATTTATCAAAACCTGTCCGNATAAANGCATACAAACCTGTAAGATACCATTCTGGAACAGTAATTCCCGGAGGATGNTTAGGATCAAATTTCACNCCCATTTCNACAGGGAATATGCCTCCAGTAATAAGAATTATACCAACCATTGCAGACCACATTGGAAGATCAAAAACAAGGAAACGTGGGAAATGAACGAACATTAAAATTCCCATTACAATTGGAATTATGAAAACATGAAGTGCATAAAGNCNTATTAAGAAATCTGAAAATCCTTGACCCCAAATCATTTGGGCAAGTGTCGGCCCTATAATTGGGCTAAATACAGTTAATGAAACTCCTATACTTACGGCCAGTTCAGCTCTATCATTAAAGAGTAAATTATATCCAGTGAAGGCCTCCAATATAGTAATTACACCAAGAATCATACCAGTAACCCATATCATTTCATTTTTAATTTTATATCTGCCACTNAAATATTGATAATAAAGGTGTAAAACAGCCATAAAGACCATTGCGTTTGAACCATGGTAATGTATATTTCGTATTGCAAAACCGTAAGGAATTTCTTCGTCTATAAATTCAACACTATCNAAAGCNCCTTCAATTCCTGGAACATAAAACAGCATCAAGAATGCACCNGTTACTCCAAGAAGTAAAAACAAACAGAAAGTAAGCATGCCACTGAAACCCATAGGGCTCAGGAATTTTTGTGGCATTGTAAACTTAAGTCCTAAAAATACAGTTCGGTTCAACCGATTCATAGTATAATCCCAAAACTTTGAGATAATACTTTGTTTTTTAGACGTAGCGGCCAAGTCCTACAACTCCATTCTTTTCCAAAGAAGTATCAGGTGGAAGAACCCATACATCTCCATTTTCATCAACCTCTAGAGGAAGAGTTGGAAGCGCGTCATTAGGTTTAGATTGTAACATAGCAGGTCCTTTATGAGNTAATCCAGTTCGAGGATCATAATTACTTCCATGGCACGGACATTCAATATTACCAGTTAATTTTTCGCCATTAACTTCTATTTCACGACCTTCAACATAATCCCAAAGACACCAAAGGTGAACACAGACCATACTGTAAATTCTAAAAGCAGATGCGTCATTTGCATCGCCACCAGCATNTGATGCAAGTCGAATTAATTGATAACGGCGAAATGGTTCAGAATCTTTTTCGTCGTCGCCAGTTCGAGGAAATGGAAATACAACAGAACTATCAGTTTCAATATCTGCAATGTTAACAAAACGCCCTTCAGGTGTCATAATTCTTTGTCTAACAGCTTCGGTACCTCCCAAGGTAGCAGTGAAAAATGATCCNTACGGAATGAAAGGAGTAAGNCCCANAATACCNCCTGTAACNGCTATTANTTTAAGAAAGTTTCTTCGTTCTTTAGATGGAGGANCATCAATAATTTCTTCAGTTTTTTCTTCAGTTTTTTCTTCAGTTTTTTCTTCAGTTTTTTCTTCAGTTTTTTCTTCAGTTTTTTCTTCAG
>NZOP01000047.1 GCA_002693165.1 Nitrososphaerota archaeon | reverse complement strand
TGCAGGTGTTTCTGNAGGTGTTTCTGNAGGTGTTTCTGNAGGTGTTTCTGTAGGTGTTTCTGTAGGTGTTTCTGTAGGTGTTTCTGTAGGTGTTTCTGTAGAAACTTTTGGTTTATGTTTAAACTCACTGACATATTTTTCAGGCAATGCAATACTAACTTTTATACCAACAAGTCCGACTTTCAACAACGATTCAATTGATGAAGTATCAACAGATTGCGATGCGGTAAAACCTGCTTTTGGAACTACTCCAGATTTAAATTTTTCATAATTAGCTCGATCACTACGCATTTTACCCGCAACAGAAATTTCTACGCCTCTTGCACCAGCATTCATAATCATTCTCATATTCCAATTAGCTGCACGTCGAATAGGAGTACCACGATTAACAGAAGATGCTAAGCGACTTGCCATAATAGCTGCATTCAATTCAGGAACTTTTACTTCGGTCACAGAAATTTGCGGATTACTTAATTTAAATGTAGTTTCAATTGATTCAGTAAGAGNACGAATACCAGCACCACGTCTTCCAATTACAAGACCAGGTTTATTTACAAAGATATTCAAATTTGTTCCTACAGGAGTATTTGTTATNTCAACTGAAGAATAACCAGCGTCAGNTAAACTATTTCGAAGAAAATCATCTAGCTCAGAAATACGAGAATGCTTGTCNAGTACCTTTTTTATCATAGTTGTTTGTGATTTTTCCATTACTATATCAACCTGCAACAATTTCTATATGTACGAGTTCATGCATGCGAGGAGAACTACGTCCCATAGCTCTGGGTATATAACCAGGAATTGTACGTCCCCGATGAGTAGCAGCATGAATGATTCGAATACTTGAAGTGTCTAAACCTTTAAAATCAGCATTTGATTCAACTTCACGAAGAATTATTGATATATGTTTAGAAACTTTAACAGGAAACTTACCAGCGTGAAANTTTTCAGTAGAACGTTTATGCGCAACCTCTTTTTTATGTCTACGAAAATGTATAGGACGATTAAGAGAAATTACATCATCAAGTAAATCAAGAGCGTCGGTGAGTTTTCTGCCTTTAATAGTAGCACAAACTTCTCTAGCAGCCTTAGGGCTCATATTAATCTCTCTTCCAGATGCTCGAACATGTACAAGAGGATCAAAATCCTTGAAACTGTATCCAAATTTAGGCAACTATATCATACACCACAAACTAGAATTTAGAAATCGATTAAAAAAGATATAAGGCTTTGGCTTTTCCACTTTTATCATCTATTTCAACGGGACATAGAGACTAGACTTTGAAGCACCAATTCCAGGTGTTCCATGTTGTACTTTTTTATTAGTAATAGCATATTCGCCAAGATAATGTCCAATCATCGTTGGTTTAATTTCAACAGCTTTGAATTCCTTGCCAGTATAAACGTGTATAGTTAAACCCAACATATTTGGAAGAAGAATAAGATCCCTCGAATGTGTTCGAATGGGCTTGGAAGGATTAGTTTTAGCTTCATTAATTTCGTCAAGAAGTTTTTTCTTAGTATCAGATAATCCTCTAGATAAAGAACGTCTCTGTCTTGAAGGNAATANTTTTNGAAATTCTTCNATGGANANCTTTTGTAGATCTTCCATAGAATAACCTCGATATTTAAATTCTTTAGCCATAGTCTATACCTCTGCAATACGAGATCGTCTTCTTGATCGTCCAGGCCCTGTTTTACTAGCTGCAATAGAACCAACTTTACGTCCAGGTGGCGCATTTCTTGATGTNGATGTACTTTGATGAGGACTTTGATGTCTACCTCCNCCAAATGGATGATAATGAGATCCCATTGCTACACCTCTTACTTGAGGATGTAATCTACCATAAGCTTTAGCATAATGTGATTTTNTACCTGCNGTTAAAAATGGTTTNTCTTTTGCNCCAGNTGATGCCATTGAACCAATAGTAGCACGACAATTTTTTGGAATAACAATGCTTTTTCCTGATCGTAATCGAATAACAGAACCAGATGTAGTTTTACTGTAAAGTAGTGCAGAAGTACCTCCAGCCTTTGCAATTTTTCCCCCGTCACCATACTTACGCTCTATATTACAAATAGAAGTTCCTTCTGGAATATCNGATAACGGAAGAATATTACCAGATTCAAGTGGAGAATCAGAACCAATTGAAACTTTTTGATTAACTCGAAGTCCAGCAACAGCAGGAACATAAGAAGNNCTATTATTAAATATNATTTTAGCAAGAGGAACAGAACGTCCTCGTTCATGTAACAGATCTTTAACTATACCAATAGTAGTTTNATNGTGTTCAATGAATGGATACGAAGCAGGAGCAATTTTACCTTTAGGATGACTTCTATACCTCATACCGCCACGGCCACGACGTTGAACAAGAATTCTTTTACCCATCTATAATACACCTAACTTTGTAGCTAAATCAAGAGCAGAACTATCANCCTCGAAAGTAACAAAGGCTTTTTTTCCTTGAATAGTATTCGAAGTGTTAATTGATTTCACTTTAACCTCGTATAAAATAGNAAGAGCTTGTTTTATAGTGTTTTTATTAGCTTCTGGTTTCACAATAAAAACAAGTTTGTTTTCTTTTTCAATACTATCAAATGTATGTTCAGTAACATATGGNTTNATTACCACTTCAGCAGCTTGATCAGGACGCATTTGTCTCCACCAATTTTTTAACATTATCTGAAANATTTGAAAACGAACTTTTAGTCCAAATCACTAAACGGCCAGCCTCAGTTCCAGGTGCAACGTCAGTTACTGCAAGATTTTTTGCTTCAACTAGATCAACTCCAGTGAGATTCTTACAAGCATNACTTAATCCAGAATCNTTAGAACAGACAATAAGAGGTCCTTTCTTAATTTTTTTATATCTTCCTCTCATCCGAGGTTTACCGGAACGANTAGATACAACAGAAATACGAATTAATTCTTCGCTTAGACCTAAATTAACTAAAGTAAGTTTAATATCTTTGGTTCGACTGATTGATTCAATTTCATCAACAACAACTAATGGTAAATGAAGTAATTTGTCAATTTTGTGGCCGCGATTAATAACAAAGTCTCTCTTCACAGAAGATGAAATTGCAGATATTAATGCAAGAGACTTTTCTTTTTTATTTAGTTTTTGATAAATATTCTTTGAACTAACAGGAGGATGAGTTGNACGTCCNCCAACAACAGAGGCAACACCTGCAGCACTACCTGCACGAGGTCCAGTATGTGATTTAATACGCCCAATCCTAGACATTCCTCTTCCAGTATTCCAAGATTCAGTACTACCTCGTTCTCCAGCTAGAGGATCAGAACCGTTTGGCATAAAGCTATGTGATTGAATAGCAAGAACTGATCTTTTGATTAGTTTAGGATTATATGGTATAGAAAAGACTTTAGGAATTTCAATCNTCTCAGTTTCATTTCCATCTAAATCATAAACAGGTAATGACATTAACTAAAATCACCTTTTTTTGTACTAAGTTGTAAGATTTTAGGAGTATCTAACTTTGCAGTAGATTTGCTTCTTACAGGATATCTAACTATAACAGGTCGCTTAACAGGTCCAGGTAATGAACCTTTCAATATCATATAATCACCTGGAATAATTCCAAAGTGTAGAAAACCACCGTCAGGATTAACACTTTGTTGTTCTTCATTTGCAATCAACAAAACTTTTTTGTTAAATTCAGTTCTTTGATGAAAACCCATTTGTCCTGCACGGGGAACTGTATACATAATATTTTGAGGACTCCAAGCACCAACAGTACCAACTTCTCGAACAGTTTTCCTTGATTTATGTTGTTTCTTTTTAATACCAAAACGTTTTACTGGACCCTGCCATCCTTTTCCTTTTGTTANACCAAGGACATCAACNANCATACCTGATTGAAAAANATCAGTAGCAGAGATAGTTGAACCAAGTTGATTTATCAAATATTCAAATTGAGTATCTATACTACCACCACCCACACCAATTTCAAATAAATATGGTTTAATTTGTGATAAACCAGCTTGTTTAGGAGGAACAGAAACAATAGCACTAACTTTAGTAATTAATTCAATATTATCTTGAATTTTTTTAATATTTGCATCAGTATTTGAATTTAATTTCTGTTTTCGTAAAATTTCTTTAGAAAGTTTTTTAGCATAAACTTCAGAAAAAACTTTTAATCCATCAACAGAAGATTGGTAAGAACGAACACCAACAATTGTAATTGGAGCGCAAGACACTACAGTAGAATGATTAAAAATAGGTTTGCCAAAAGTTGATGATTTTTCACGATTGTCAACAGTCAATACATTCATCGAACCCACTTTGAATGCCATAAAACCAAGTAGCTTAGGTTCGTCAGATTTAATTGAAGGCCAAGTTCTAACTCTAGCATTAAGAGTTCCATGACGACCTCTAGGTCTTACTGCTAATGAACCACGTCTCGGTGCTGAATGTTTTGCCAAATTAATTCACTTTGATTAAGATAAAACAACTTTGAATTGATTTTTAAGCATTTTGAATTTCCAAAATTAAAATTGTTAAATAATTTTCCAGACATAATGACCAGAATATCCACCAACTTTTGTGATTAGATTTTTCGACTCTAGATCATTAAGGAATCTAGTCGCAGTAGAGGCATTTATGTTAAGAATTTTAGCAGTACCATAGATAGTAATGGCTTTGTTACCAAATGTATTCTTCAGATTACTTTCGTCTATAGTAGGTAAAAATAATCCATGAGCAAGATTAGTACTAGAATCATCTCTTTTGTTAGATTCGGCTTTTTTTGAAGATTTTGTATCTTTTTCTGTTTTAGACATACAATAATTAGTAAAAAACATGAAAAGATAAACTTTATCACTAGTTAGAAAATGATTAAATTAATAATATTTGAAATATATCTATCTATGTGGAATACAGTAGGGTTGCAGAAGCCTATGAAAAGATGGAAAAGACTAGAAAAAGATTAGAATTAATAGATATTTTAACAAAACTGCTAGTAGATACTCCAACAGAGATGATTGAAAAAATAGTATATTTAACGCAAGGAAAAATAAAGCCAGATTTTTATGGCATAGAACTTGGAATGTCAGATAAATTAGTAATAAGAGCGTTAGAAAAAACTACTTCAATGTCGTCAAATGAGATACAAGAACAATATAATAAAATTGGAGATTTAGGAGAAGTAACAAAAATGGCTTTAGAAAAAAAGGCACAAACCACATTAATCAAACAAGAATTAACAGTAGAAAGGGTGCATAAAACGTTTGAAGATATAGCAACGACTACAGGTCAGGGATCAATAGAAATGAAATTAGCAAAATTATCAGGATTATTATCTGATTGTTCACCTATTGAAGGCAAATATATTATTAGGACATTTACAGGAATATTAAGATTAGGAATTGCAGATTATACAGTACTAGATGCGTTATCAATAGCATTTACAAATGATAAAGCTAACAGAAAATATCTTGAAAAAGCATATAATATTTCAGGTGATTTAGGAAAAGTCGCAAAAACTGTTGCTCAAGAAGGATTAGATGAATTAAACAAGATCAAAATAACAGTAGGAAATCCAATTAGACCTATGCTTGCAGAGAGACTAAGTTCTGCAGATGAAATTATTAAAAAAATTGAAGGAAAAGTAGGTATAGAATATAAATTAGATGGAGAAAGATTACAAATTCATTTAAACAAACAAGTTGTGAAAATTTTTTCAAGAAGTTTAGAAAACATAACAGCACATTATCCTGATGTAGAAAGAATAATGAAAAAATTAAAAATAGAAAATATGATAATTGAAGCAGAAGCAGTTGCAATAGATAATAAGAGTAATAATTTCTTACCTTTTCAGGAACTAATGCATAGAAGAAGAAAACATCGAATTGAAGAAGCAGTTAAAAATTATCCAATATCAATTAATTTATTTGACATATTATATCTTAATGACAAAGATTTAACAGATCATACCTACAAAAAAAGAAGAGAAATACTAGAAAATATCACGAAAAAATCAAAAGATCTCAACATCATTAAACAAACTATTACAGACAACCCAGAAAAAATAAATAATTTCTTAGAAAAGTCAATAGAAGAAGGTTGTGAAGGTCTAGTAATCAAGGATTTAAATGGAACATACAGGGCAGGAGCAAGAGAATATCTTTGGATCAAATTAAAGAAAGAATACAATACAGAAATGTCAGATACACTGGATTTAGTTGTTATTGGTGGAATATACGGAAAAGGAAAGAGAGTAAACACTTATGGCGCATTACTTCTGGCATCATATGATAAAGAAAGTAACAAATTCAGAAGTTTTTGTAAAGTTGGAACAGGATTTACTGATGAGAATTTAAGACTCATTTATGACAAACTGCAAAAAAACAAAATAAATGAAAAATATATAACAATAGATTCTAAAATGCAGGCAGATGTATGGTTTAAACCAAATTTAGTTATAGAAATCAGTGGAACAGAAATAACATTAAGTCCAATACATACTTCGAATAAAAATGAAATTAGAAAAAATTTCGGATTGGCATTAAGGTTTCCAATATTCACAGGAAGAATTAGAGAAGATAAATTACCTCAAGATGTAACAACTACAATGGAAATTAGAAAATTATACGAAAAACAATTAAAAAAAGTACTAAAATAAATATTACAATGAATGTTTTTTAAGATGTTTGTTATAAATAACTAATATGTTTTCTGGAGAATCTGAGTCACAAGCTAGAAGAAGGACTCTATCAGTATTACTTGATGAAACAAGAAAAGTACTTGATTCATCAAGAGAATTAAGCAATGTATTCGAAGCAGTTGTAAAAAATGATCCAAAGAGTGTCGAATCTTCAATAAATAAAATTAGTGAAGCTGAAGATGAAGTTGAAGGATATAGAAGAGCTCTAACAAGAGAATTAGCAGAAGTGGGAAGTTTGTTAATGAATAGAGAAGATCTACTAAAAACTGCGTACGAAATAGAAGAAATAGCAGGGTATACTAGTGGAGTTGCATTTCGACTATCTATTGTTGATAATAAATCAGTAAAAAAAGCAGCAATACAAAAAGAATTTGAAGAACTACTAACAACAACGGTAGATTTAGTATATAGATTAAATGAGATGGTCAGATCATTAGCAATTAATCCAAAGGCAGTGATTGATATTGCCATTGAATTACAAAAAATCGAGCGACAAACAGATTTGAAATATAGAAATCTTGTAAAAATTATAATAAAAGATATTACATCTCCTAAAGAGGCAATGCTGTTAAAAGATGCTGCAGAACATATAGAAGAAATGGCAGATAGATGTTTATCTGCGTCAGATTCAATAACAATCATTGCAATTGGTTTATAACATGTCGAAGAAAACATTCAGAGGAGAATTAGTAGAAAATAGAGTTGTAATTTGGAATTTAGAATCTTCAAAAAAAGTTTTCGGAGAAGGATATTTCGGCAAACCATTAGGTGTACCAAAACCAAAAGGAACAGACTTTGACGCTCCATTAATATTAGATTTAATTGAAGGATATCACCTATTACTTGAAAAAAAAATTAAAGTTTATGATTCAGAAACTGGAAAAGTCGTATCACAAAAACGACTAAAAGAAAAATGTGAAAATGAATATGTATTGTTTAAAGAAAAATTAATGGTTTATAGAGAACTAAGAGACAGAGGATATATTGTAACACCAGGAATAAAATTTGGAAGTGATTTTGCAGTATATGAACACGGTCCAGGAATAGACCACGCACCTTATATTATACAAGTAATGGTTCCTAAAGCGAATTTAACTGCGACAGGAATAGTACTTGCAGGGCGCCTAGCCACAACCGTAAAAAAGAAATTCCTAATTGCAATAGCAGACACGAATAAAGAACAAGTGGAATTCTTATCATTTGATTGGTGGAGAGCCTAATTTAATTTTTATACAACAAGAAATACCCAAAAATACATGAAAGATAATATTGTAGAGGAGAAGGATTTTGTTTTATTATATTTATCTCCAAAAAAGACATGGCTTGTTCAAGTAAATGGAGAGAAGCAAATACATACTCATGCAGGGTTTATTGAATCCAAGGACATGATAGGAAAAGAATACGGACAAAAAGTAATAACTAATACTAACAGAGAACTTTACATATTAGATCCTAAATTAAATGATTTTATTTTAAAATCAAAACGCGCTACACAAATTCTATATCCAAAAGATATGGCAATAATTGTAAATTGGGTAGATTTATGCCCAGGTAAAAGAGTAGTAGAAGCAGGAACAGGTAGTGGTTCGTTAAGTTGCGTAATAGCAAACCTGATTCAGCCTACAGGTCATTTATATTCATATGAAATCAGAGATCAATCTTATGAAACTGCAAATAGAAATATTAAAAAAGCAGGATTATCAGAATATATCACTTTAATAAATAAAGATGCAAAATTAGGCATAAATGAAAAAGATATCGATGTAGCAATATTAGATTTAGGAGACCCATGGACGTTGATTGAAAATATGAAAAATTGTCTAAGGTCAGGTGGATCATTAGTCTCAGTTTCACCAACAATAAACCAAGTTGAAAAAGTTGTAATTGAATTAGACAAACAAGGATTTATTGGGATAGAAACATTAGAAATTCTAATGAGAGAGATGGAAGTCAGGGAAGGTAAAACAAGGCCATTTATGAGAATGATTGGACACACAACTTATCTTACTTTTGCAAGGAAAAGTTTAGATAACAGTTAAGGTTTCAATTGTAAAGTGATGATGAATGAAAACTGATACGGTAGAAGATATTGCCTTTCTGCTTTATGGCATACCAATTATACTTGGACTAGGTCATTTTCTATTAGAAATTTTGAGTAATCAGATATATTCAGAAAGTTATTTAATAGCAACAAGAAATCCGTTTACATTTATTTTATCATTAATATCGGTAAGCATAGCAATGATTTTACACTTGCAATCAACAAGTAGCAATAGAAATACACTGATTGCAGTTCATGCAAGAAGGATGAGAATAGTTGCAATAATAATCATAGGATTATCGTTAATCGGAGCAGTAACAATAGCAGATTCCAACACAAATACAATGAATTTGTTTTTAACAGCAAGATTTCCAATATTATTTACAAGTATAATGTTTTTACAATCTTCATTCATACAGATTCCATTTTCAACTAGTCCTAAAGAAAAGAAAATTGTAAGTAGTTTGGTTTCAATTATACTAATAATTATAAGTCCAGGTGTGTATTATTTAGGAAATATATTACAATTACCATTCATAATTAACCTTAGCATAGCATTAATTTTCATCATCGCAGGTACAATATTATTTATTAGAGATAATTAGAATAAATTCTCGTACAATTCATTAATATCTTTTACAACATATTTGGGTTTATCAGAATCTGGAATAGAATTAATGTCAATATTAAGATCGTTAGTGGTTAAGATACTAGTAATTCCCAATGAATTAGCACCTCGTATATCAG
>NZOP01000046.1 GCA_002693165.1 Nitrososphaerota archaeon | reverse complement strand
TTTTTTGTAATATGTGCAAACGTAATTGGCGGTTGCATGGGATCATACGGACCTAGCAGTATAGATCCAACAACTAACAAAATATTTGGTACAAACTTTCCATTCAGCATCCTGATAATCAACGTAATCGGATCATTNTTCATGGGNATGGCNATTGAAAGCTTNAACCTTTTCTCAATATCCAACGAACCACTTCAAAAATTTTTCACAGTTGGAATCCTAGGAGCGTTCACAACATTTTCCACGTTCTCGTTGGATGCCGTTGATCTAATTCTTAAGAACAGATTCNCTGACGCCTTCATCTACGTCTTTGCTTCTGTCATACTGGCCATTGGATTCCTTTTCCTGGGAATTCAATTCATAAGACTGCTGACATAATTCAAATTATTCTAACAACTCTTATATTTAATCTCAATTCACAAATATACTATGCAAGTTCCACAATATGATGAAACTAGATCAAGTTTATTTAATGAAATTTTAGCTGCTGGAAAAGCACGCTATCCAAACGAGCATCCATGGCAACAACTTTTCCTGGAAGGAAAACTGTCACAGGATCAACTAAAAGTCTGGGCACAGAACAGATATTATTTCCACGCAGGAATTCCCGCAAAGGACGCAAACGTTTTTTGTAAACTGCCTGACGACAAGGACGCTAAAGGAATGTGGCTAGAGAAACTNCANGANGAAATGGGAAACGACGAAGAACAATCCCATCCAGATATGTTCCTCGATTTTTGTGAAGGTTTNGGTCTAACCNGAGACGAAGTTACCAATGCAAAAGTCTTNGCACCTATAAAGATAGGAGTAGANGCATATACCAACGCATGCAGNGTAAAACCTTTCCANTTCGGNGTNGGNGCNTCNATNTCNGAATACACTGTACCATTCAAGATGACAAGAATGCTGAAAGCGTTCAACGAACACTATTCATTTATTCCTGAAAAAGCACTCCATTTCTTTTCAGCACATAAAGAAGCCGATGAAGTTCATGGTGGTATAATGATAAATCTTATCGAAAAATACGGTGTTACCGACTCGGACAAAGCATCACTTCAAGAAGGTTATATGTTCAAACTAGATTTACACAGAATAATCTTNGACACAATACACTACGAAACAGTTCTAAAACAATAGAATAGTGAAATAAGTTGTCTGGGGAACACGACTCTAATATCAGCGGCAAAGTTCGAATCTATGGGACAGTCGAAATAGATGAGTTTGAACCTTGGCAAAAAAAATTCAACGAACACTACCCAAACATCGAACTGGATTTCAATCGAAGATATGTTTACGGAACGCCTCCTCCGATGGCAAAAGCCGTTATGGAAGAGACGTCCAAAGGAAAAGAGACGGCAGACGTTCTTATCGCATCAACAGCTCCGATTCTTCAGATGGAGAACCTCGGCATCCTTGAGGAGCACAACCTTGACGATTCGATNCTATCAAAATACAAACACCATAATCAATACTGGATAGCATTACTTGCTATTCCTACAGTACAGATTTACAATCCTGATATAATCCACGATGACAACATACCAAAAGAGGCCATGGACCTTATCGATCCAAAATGGAAGGACAAACTCACCACACACGACCTGACTCTGGGGACATTCGGCGCTCACTGGCTTACAAAACTCAAAGATCTTTGGGGAGGAGAGAAATGGAACAAATTCGTAGATGGCCTAGCCAAAAACAATCCTGTCNNGTTTGGTTTATTCGANGACGTTACTGACTCTGTTGCTGACGGAACAACTCCTATAGCTGTAAACGCATTGCATCATGATCTAATAAAAGCAAAAGCCGAGGGAAGGCCTGTTGAAAGACTGGTACTAAAAGACCTACCGCCGATGTCTACATCAAACGCNATTGCATTGACCAAAGCTTCCAAAAACAAAGAAGCGGCAAAGGTGTTGATCAAATTCATGTTGTCAGACGAAGGCCAGGAAATGATTGGCGATTCNCCTCATACNGTTNGAGTACCNGGCAACGAAAACGTAAAAGCTAAATANTCNATATCAAACATCTTGCCAAACGAAGAGATAACATACTTCCCCGACAAAGATGCATACCCTCGCACTCAATCCGATCTGGATTTACTCAAAGAAAAATTCTCTTAATCACTCAAACTTTTATTTGGTCTTGACCTTATAGATAATATGCTCAAAGTTATTCTGCTTTGTTTGATTTTAATCACACCTACNCTAGTTCTTTATCAAAACTATACTGAACTAAATGTAAATTATGGAAAATTAACCGACAATTACGATAAATTAACAATAAATTTTATAGACCTTGAAGATTCTTTTGAAAAATTAGATCAAGAAAACCAACAACTAGGGAACGATTTGAATCTTCTTATAGAAGATTATGAAAAATCTATAACCCTATTGGACAAACTCGAACAACTACTTGAAGACACTAATAAACAAAAAACTGAACTTGAATCCGAAATAAAAACAAAATCTTCAGAAATTTCGCAGCTTATTGAAGACGGAAACACTAAACAATCAGCAATTAATTCATTAAATAACGATCTTACCATTGCTGCCAACGAAATTGAGACGTTGGACGAATTCTCTTTAACGTTGGAATCAGAAATCCTNGCACTGACGAACAATATTGAGGATCAAAAACAGACAATTAGTAATCTAGAAAATGTTGAAAACGAACTTAAAAGACAAAAACAAAATCTTNTTGAAGAAAACGAAATACTAAATGATAACAACGTAAAACTATCTCTCCTTCTCTCTGAATCCATTTTAGGCCAACGGGATGAAATCTATCGTGTTGGAAATAACATACGTGAAAGTGTGGTGCATGTAAGCGATCGTTCCTCTTATGGCACTGGTTTCTTTGTGTCTAACAATGGATGTATTCTAACAAATGCGCATGTTACAGACGGCAACCGCTTTGTTACTGTAGAATTATCTAACGGACAGAAGTACACTGGAACCGTGATAAAAGAGGGCAACCACATACTCAACAATCGCGCTAATTCAAACGCATTCGATCTAGCATTAATTAAAATAGAAATAGATTCTGTGCCCATTCCTATCTCTACTATAGATCCAGACGTTGATGAAATGATAATCTTGGTCGGCCATCCTGGCGAATTAGGAAACTGGGTGATTGCTGCAGGAACATACAACGGCAACGCAGACGATATTCCATCAGAACAT
The DNA here is from genome assembly GCA_002693165.1 of Nitrososphaerota archaeon. Next base: position 6,499 of record NZOP01000046.1, on the reverse strand, counting down.
TCATTCTCATTACCTTCAGTCTTCGGAGGCTCGAGCGGTTCTCCTATAGTTAATATGAACGGAGAACTTGTAGGCGTAAACTGGGGTTCAGGGCTAGACGATCCACTGAATCAAAACGACAATATTGTGGTCTGGAAAGACAATCTGGGAAAATTAATTATGGCTAACCAATATTCAATAGCCGAAACATCCGCTTCAGCTATAACATTCCTCAGCGATACACAATGTCGCATCACTTAATATAATAAAGCATGATTTCTAGGATTACTCATGGGCTCTGCAATTCTGATTACATACGAACACGAAGACTCATTTCAAGAAGCAATGGGGTTATGTGAATCCGCAGGGTATGAAGTTGTACATATCGTCAGACAAAAATTCCTGAAAAAACCAAAATACGGAATTGGCGGCGGTGTCTTGGAACAACTCGTCGGAGTTTGTGAATCATTAGACCCCGACGTAATAATTTTTGACGAAATATTAAAAACATCACAAAATTATAATCTTGCATCAAAATTAAATAGACTTGTACTAGATCGCGAGTCTCTTATACTGGAAATCTTTGAACGTAGAGCTTCATCCGATGAGTCCCTTCTACAAATAAAATTAGCTAAACTTACATACGAAAGAGTGCACGCAAAAGAAAAAGTTCGTTTAACTCGTAAGGGAGAAAAACCAGGGTTTAGCGGTATAGGAGTTTATGAGGTCGACGTCTATACAAGAGACATTCAACATCGAGCCAACACTGTCCAATCTAAATTAAAGAAAGCAGGTAACCAGAGAAAACTGCACCGAGAAGGAAGAAAAAGACAAGGATTCAAAACCATATCACTTGCTGGATATACTTCATCAGGAAAAAGCACATTGTTCAATTCACTTACAGGAGAAAACACTGAACAAAGCAAGGAGCTATTCACAACACTCTCTACAAAAACCCGACGTATTACAATTCAAAAAGAACCGTATCTCCTTTCTGATACCGTTGGCTTCATAGGCAAGCTGCCGGCCTACATGATCAATGCTTTCAGCTCCACACTCGAAGAACTTCTTTACACCGATGCGGTAATAGTAGTCGTCGATGCATCCGACTATTATGAAAACTATGAAAATAAACTGAGGACATGCATACAGACACTGGATCGTTTAGGCGTGGAAAAGGGAAAAATGATATTTGCGCTGAACAAACTGGACCTTGTTTCTTACGATGGCCTAGATGAAAAAATCGCTCTATTGGAAGACTTGGGAACAAGAAAAATCATGACAATTTCCGCCAAGACAGGCGAAAACCTAGAAGAACTAAAGGAACTCATTAAACGAACTATAAATTAAAATAATTCTAACAGGCTTAATATAGATAATTTACGAGATAGATAACATCCCTATGCTTATCAATAGACTAAAAAACATGAGCAAAACTTCTGCAATATTCTATTTACTATTGGGGTTTACGCTATTTCTGATAATCTATCCCGTATCTTTCTTGATTTTCGGAAGTTTCTGGAGCGGCAATCCCGGAGGAGCCGGAGAACTAACACTAGATAACTATGTAGTTGTTTTTTCCGATCCAAAAACCCTAGAACTATTAGTGAATTCCTTGGCCTATGCATTGGGAAGTGCACTGCTTGGCGTATCCATCGCAACAGTGCTTGCATTTATTACAACAAGAACAAACGCGCCACTGCGTGAATATTTTATCTTCATACCAATACTGCCGATAATTCTGCCAGGAATGGTCGACAACCTTGCATGGATATACTTGTTCAGCCCGAATTCCGGACTTGCAAATACATGGTGGCGAAACCTAACCGGTTTTGCTGATCCGCTATTCAACATCTATTCTTTGCCAGGAATGGTTTGGGTTATGGGCATCTCCCTCGTCCCACTTGCATATCTTGTCATCTCCTCCGCGTTCCAGACTATGGATCCATCACTCGAGGAGACAGCTAGGATTTCCGGCTCGTCATTATTTTCGATATTCAGAAAGATTACAATTCCATTGATGTTCCCTGCAATACTTTCCGTTTATCTTCTTACATTCATTCTTGCATTCGAGTCATTCGAAACCCCCGCAATGATAGGTCTGCCCGCGGGAATAGACGTCTTCATGTCGCAAATCTATCAAGCGGTAGTCTGGGCTATACCGCCAAGCTACGGACTCGGAACTGCATATGCAAGTATAATTCTGGTCATTACCATGACTGCAGTCTATCTCTACAGGAAAGCTACTTCTCGTCAGGAGAAGTTCCAGGTCATTACAGGCAAGGGGTACCAGCCAGGCATTCTCGACCTTGGAAAGTGGAAATGGCTTGGTACAGGAATACTGTGCTTGTATGTCTTCGTCCACATCATCGTTGTTTTTGGCATGGTTTTGATCTTATCGTTCCAAACCTATTGGGATCCCACAAACCTGTTTGGTTCTAATCTTACTCTGCGGAACTATGAAACAGTTCTTAGTCAAAGAAGAATAATTTCTAGTCTCATAAACAGTGCTACCGTTTCAGTAGTCTCTGCCACAATCGTTGTAATAATTGCCGCAATCCTCACCTACATATCCCGGCGCAAAAACATTCGTGGTGCAGGATTATTGGAAGGATTCGGAACACTTCCCCTAGCTTTTCCTGGCTTTATATTAGGCCTTGGACTACTATGGACTTTCTTAACAATACCAATTGGAGTTTATGGAACAGTGTTGGTTTTGATGCTGGCCTTTCTTGTAAAATATATGCCACAAGGAATTCGTTTTGCAACAGGTGCATTAGTACAAATTCAAGATAACTTGGAGGAATCTTCTTCAATAACCGGTGCAGAATGGACTACTACTGTACAAAAAATTACTTTACCATTACTAAAACCCGCATTAATTTCTGCATGGATATACGTGTTTGTTTTAAGCTTCCGGGAATTAAGTTCAATTATATTTCTTGTAACTCCACATAACCAAGTAATTGCCGCAATTCTTTGGGATCTTTTTGTAAATGGAAGTGTTGAGCTTTTGGCAGCGACCAGTATAATATTAACATTTTTCCTGTGGATAGTTGTTATTCTCGCAAGTATATTCTTTAAAGTACGATTTAGATAATCAACTTAATACACTTTCAGCTTTTTTCAAAAGTTCCAAGCTCTTATTCTGATCATTACTTTCTACGTAAATCCTGCATTTTGGTTCTGTTCCAGAAGCTCTAAACAATACCCATTCATCTTCAAACACTAACCTCAAACCATCGATTTCCTCTAACTCCTTTGGCTTTCCAAATTCCTGTAATGCCTTTTCTTTCAAATTCTCAAAATCAAACCCTTTAGAAAGGATATTTTTCTGAATATAGTGTTTTTTAGGCACACTTTTCAACAAATCATCAAGTTCCAAATTATTACTGGACATATAATCAACTAATTTTATTGCAGAATAAATTCCATCTTCCCATAATCCCCATTTAGCATCAATTACTTTACTTGGTTCAGTTGCATAAACTCCAGAAATCTTATCCAACAGAATGAATGTTTTTCCTAAACGCGTTCTTGTTACATTGCAATTGTTTTCCTTTGCCAGATCTTCCAACGACACCGACGAATTAATTGATATAACGACGTCCCCCTTTCTCTCTTTTAGTATTATTGATAACAACAAATATGAAAAAACATAATCAGGAACTATTCCTTGTTTTGTAATAATTACAAGTCTGTCCCCATCTCCATCATGAACAAATCCAAAATCCATATCACTATTCTTTACCATAGCAACAGTTTTTCCTAGATTTTCAGCTATTGGTTCTGGACTGTGACCCTGAAACAAATAACTTTGATGAGAATTTATTGAAACAACACTATGTCCAAGCCTTGACAATATCTCCGGCGTATAATTATTTGTCACGCCATTTGCACAATCTACCAATATTTTATATTTCTTTTTTGCAGGGGAAAACAAATCCAGAAGCTTTAATTTGTAATCGATCTTTGTTGATTCGTTATATGCAATCTTTCCAAATTTCCTTGACTGATATTTATAATCAGAGTTGTATTCCTGTAGCATGCTTTCGGTTTCCTCAGATAATGCAACACCTTTTGAATCAAAAATTTTTATTCCACAATAATCTGGCGGATTATGAGAAGCTGTTACCGCAAAACCAAAATCATAATCTCCATTTTTTGTTGCGTATGCAATTACCGGAGTGGGAGCAAAACCAATTTGATTTACAGATTTTCCATAATAACTTAATCCAGATGATAATACATTAGCCAAAAGTATGGCAGACTTTCTAACATCGTGTCCTATGAGGAACTTTGAACCTAATTTACCAAGTACAATTGATTCCACTAGTTTGTTTACCAGGTTGACATCTATCTCATCCTGAAAAACCCCCCTTATGCCTGAAGTACCAAATTTTATAATTTTATTCAATTTTAGCAATATTAATTAAACTACTTAAGATAAAATGTTTAGGAAGATGGCTGATATTAAACAGATTGTAGTATGGGGTACTGCACTAATTATTGTTATTGGTTTAGGGTATATGTTTGGAACTGATACTACACTTGAAGATGCGATTCCAGTTGAAGAAGAAGCAGGTAAAATTTTTGATGATAGAGAAATTCCTGACCAAATAAATCTTGATCCTGTAGGGGAAGTCGTTGTAAGCTTTGACGAAATTGACGATGCGCAACATGTTCCTGGTTCGCCCGGGCAATTTGTACCTGATACTCATACAAATCCTCCATTGGAATGGGTAGACATAAGAAAGACTGAAATTTGGATTGCGGATGATTGGTTGTGGGTGAAAATTGATATAGTTTCTCCTTCTCCAAGATTATTATTATCGTCATTACCTGTTCCAGCTGAACAACAATTTATGTTAACCGATGAAATGCTTACATGGAGAATACGAATTAACGTCGACGACGATAACAGAACTGATTATACTATTGACGCAGTTTGGAATCCTACTGGACAAGAAGGAGACTCGATAACTGGTGGATATTTTAGAGACGTAAGCGATCCAGAAGGAATTGCAAACTATGTTCTTGAACGTAATGAATTTCCTGGAGCAATTGGCACAAAAGAGTCATCCTTGTTGACCGGCATACCGCTATCATTTGTAGACAAACTTGGTTCAGAATTTAAAATAGCAATATGTGTTAACTACACAGGCGATCATATCTATCAAGAAGGTATGGGAGTACAAGTTTATGATTGTGATCCTGATACAATCATACTTGGTTTTGGTTGGATTGAAGTCAAACTATAATACATTACAATAAACGCCGGGAGTGGGATTTGAACCCACGAGTCCCGAAGGACAATCGCTATCTAGTGTGTTTATTTTAGTTCGAGGCGATCGCGTTAGGCTTTGCCACTGTTCTGACTTCGCTACCCCGGCATTTACACTATGTTTTCCATATTTTAAAAATAAATGCTCTAAATTAAGGGAGGAGTTTAAATTACTCGTATAATTATACCATGTGATGGAATACAAGATATTTGGCTTTATTACGTTGTTTATTCTATTATTGAGCTTTTATCCAGCTTTTGGGCAGGCTGCAATAGTGGATCTGCCTTTTAGATTTACTTTCTTGATAACGGACAAAACAATTTATGAACCTGGAGACGATATATTATTCGAAGCCGAATTTTTCAACGAATCACCCAATCATGACATTATTATTACTATGCAAGCAAAAGCTTCATTCTTGGACAATCTCATAATATCAGAACCTGTAACAATTCCTAAAAATTCTACTGGTTCCATCACAATTACAATTCCATCCAACGAAGATACGTATGGAAGGAATATTGTTAGACTGCAAGCTTCTGCAATATCTACAACAAATGACTCGCTTACCGGTTCAGATACTACTTTATTCCAAGCCGTTTTTGAGGATGAGAAAGTATCATACATACCCATTGCTCTCTTCATTATTGTTGTAGGACTTGTTGGTGGCTTTGTATACTATAGTACTAGAGATTTAGACGAAGTCTGACAACTCTGCTGATTTTATTAAATTTTCGATTAAACTTGCAATCAGTATAGGTCCAACTCCACCTGGAACTGGAGTTATTATATTTACTTTGTTTATCATACCGTTCATATCAACATCGCCTAACAATTTTCCATTTACATAATTATTTGCTGCGTCAATGATAGTTACTTGATCTTTGACCATTTCTTTTTTAAGCCATTCTGGCTTTCCAATATCAGTTACAATTATATCTGTTTTTATTAAATCGTCTAAAGTCAAGTGTTTTCCAACATCTATTTCACTTACTATTCCTCCTTTTTGCCTAAGGACTGATGCTAATGGCCTGCCAATTAAATTAGTAATACCAACAATTGTTATGTTTTTTTTATTAATTGTTACCTTATGTCGTTCAAAAATTGCCATAATTGCATCAACACCGGCAGGATAGTATGAGCTATTATTCTGATCTATTTTTTTAAGTGTGATTGGATTAAGAGCGTCAATATCCTTTTCCAAGGCTATTTCAGACAAAATATTTTCTTCGTTA
>NZOP01000045.1 GCA_002693165.1 Nitrososphaerota archaeon | reverse complement strand
GTTTCAGTTATCGAATGTAACCTAAGAGCTTCTAGATCTATACCATTTGTGTCGAAATATATCGGTGTTAATCTTATGCAAATGTCTGCTAATGCATTATTAGGAAAAGATATTTCTTCAGATTTCCATAATTATAGAAATATTCCATATGTCGGTGTAAAGGTTCCTCAGTTCTCTTTTATGCAATTAGAAGGGGCCGATCCTAATCTTGGAGTCGAAATGCAATCGACTGGCGAAGTAGCATGTTTTGGTAAAAATTTTTACGACGCTTTTCTTAAATCACTAATTTCTGCTGGTTATCATATACCGCGTAAAAATGGTAGTATACTTGTAAGTATTGGAGGTGCCGAAAATAAACAAAAACTCTTACCAGTAATCAAAAAATTCTCTGAACTTGGTTTTAAGACATTTGCTACTGAACACACTGCTGATTTTCTTGATTCTAATAATATTGATTCTATTGCACTCTATAAAATTGGTGAATATGAAAGGAAACCCAATTTAGAAGATTATTTAATTAAACGTGAATTCGATTTAATCATCAACATCCCTATGATTAAATCTCCTAATCATGCAGATTCTATAATAGAAGACGAATATCTTATCCGCAGAAAAGCAGTCGAATTAGGAATTCCTGTAATAACTACTCCTGAATTAGCTGAGGTTTTTATCGAAGGTCTTTATTGGTTGAAGGAAAATAAACTTAGTATAGCTGCAACTACCAAGCAATGATGTTGTCTATTCTAATCCGAATTTTTCTTTAATTATTGGAATAATACTTCTTAGATCTTTCTCCGAAACAATAGCATCTGATTTTTCATTTATCATTTTTATTCCATTGAAAGATATTTTTAATCCTGATATTTCTAATAACGCCAAGTCGTTTGCTCCATCAACAGTTGTTACTGTGTTCTCTTTTGTTTCATTTATTTCCTTTAATATCGATTTTATTGAACTTACTTTATTTGAGCCTACTTTTAAATCAACTCCATCTAATTTTTCATCAACAAAAATTAATGGATTTGAAACTGCATAATCAATATTTAATTCATTTTTAACTCTATTTACTAGTATGTCTGGACCTCCTGATACTGTTAATGTTGTAAATCCTAATCTACGTAATTCATCAAACGTTTCTCTTGCTCCTTGCATAATCGGTAAATTATTTGCCATTTGAATACATTCATTGTACGGAATTCCCTTCAATCGATTGATCCTTTCAATCAATCCTTGTTCCCAGTTTATTTCTCCATTTATTCCTTTATTCGTAATTTCTAAAATTTCATCTTCTTTCCCGATTATTTTTGCTAGTTCTGGTAAAAATTCCCCATCAATTAAAACTCCTTCTGTATCAAATATTGCTAACAATAACTATTCCCCATATTCTGTCATCTTTCATATTATTATAATTAAATATTTTCTAATATTATACGTATCTTGATAGTGCAGAATTGTTTTTCGCTAATTCTTTTAATATAGTCGCACTAGTTTTGTCAATTAAACTCATTCCTTTCCCTGTTATTACTCTTCCATCTGTTTTTTTCTTTTCAATATATCCGGCAGTTTCTAATTGCTGTAATGGTTTTCTAATTGCTGATTGTCCTGCATCTCTTTGATGATGTTTTGAAAATTTTATTTTCTTTTTTCCTCCGTACATCTTTTGGAGATCCGCTAAACCTACTGGACCATGAACATAAACTTTACGTAAGATTGATGCACATCTTTCATACCACCATTCATCGTTTTGTGGAGGTCTTTCTACATGTGATCCTGTTTTTACATAGTTTGACCATTCTGGTGGGTTTATTACATCTTCATTTTTTAACGTTTCTGCTAATGTTTGAATTAATACATCTGCAGGTACTTCATTCACATTTGTCAATTCAGTTTCACAATAATCTATATGATATTTAGGTTTGACTATTGTAGATCATTTTCCTATATGTAAATCCACAAAATAAACATGTTATATTCATTGATTTTCTTATTTTTGAAAGTCGTATGCGCGAATTAAACCCGGGAACTATGAATCTTTTACAATTATGACAAAATAATATCCGATCTGAGAATCTTAATTTTATATTGAATTTTTTAGCAAAATCTCTGGCCCTGTTTGCTTGAATATTTGCAAATCTATAGTCGTCTTTAGCTGAATTTAGCGAATTTCTTAATAAACCACTAATTCTTCTCTCTGCTAGTTGACGCTTGTATTTCTTTAGATTCATGTATAATTAGTAACGCATTTAAAATAAAAATTTTTAACTATATTATGAACTCTTTGACAATAATATTGGCGGAATCTGCTCTTGAACCAATACCTGATGAATTATTGAATAATTATCCTTCAACACGTCTTGATAAAAAAAACAAAAAGACCCTGTTGGATAAAAGTTTTCATTCTCATCTCATGGAAGGTTTAGTTGATCGTGAGAAACGCGGAAGACCTGATATTGTACACATGAGTGTTATGTCGATTACTTCTACTCCATTATATCTGGAAAAAAAAATTAAATTATATATTCATACATCTTCTGATTGTGTATTTGATATAGGATTGGGTGTTCGTTTACCTAAATCATATCATAGATTTACTGGTTTGTTTGAACAACTATTTTCTCATTCTTCTCAAAATAAAAATTTAAGTTCTCTTATAACATTAAATGATTCTTCTTTTTCAGAGCTTGTAAGCTCTGTTAATTCTAATTATGTAGTTGCATTTTCCAGACATGGAACTCACATTACTTCAAAAGATATTACTGATAAATTAATTCATTCAAAAAATCCAGTGTTGGTTATAGGTGGTTTTTCTCATGGTACAATGTCTAAGCAAGTTCTTGATTCAGTTGACGCTACATATTCTCTTGGTAATTATAAATTAGAATCGCATACTGTTTGTTCAAGAATGATCTATGAACTTGAAAAAGTACCTGGAATCTTGTAAATATTTTTTATCTACTAGTTGTTTCATACAGTTGTGCGGTTGTCGTCCAGTCCTTTTATTAGGGGACAGTCTGGTCTAGGACACGGGGTTTCCAACCCCGGAACACGGGTTCAAATCCCGTCGACCGCATTTCTATATATAATGACCTATATGAATTGGAAACATTATATTCTATGATAATTGAACTTTATTCACTGCCGAGGTAGCTCAGCCTGGGAGAGATTGTAAAACTCCAGCACTCCGCTGAAGCCGGAGCTGTCGCCGGTTCAAATCCGGCTCTCGGCATTCACAATTAGTTATATAGAAAGTTCTTAATTCTATCCTGTGAATAAAGAGATTTTTACTTGTAAAATTGAACTTTTAGTTCTTGATCTTGATGGAACTGTTTTTGGATCTTCTAGACTTTTAATTGAGGAAATCGAAAAAATACGTCAACTAACTGATACTGGAGTTCGAATAATTATTTCTAGTGGTCGTACGTTGCATTATGTTCTAGGTATTGTCCGCTGTTTGGGCATTAATGATATAGTCATTTGTGAGGAAGGTACAATAATTTATGACTGTAGGAATGATAACTTGTTGGTCAATGGGAATTCTGAAAATATTGCAATTCTTAAAGAAAATTTATCTTCTTGGCTTCCTTTTTGTATTATTCCTCGTGAAGCTCACCATGATAAGAATATAATACTTGCACTTGATCGTAATCCCAGGATTGATGTTGATGATTTTGTTAATGAAGTTTCAGATGTTCTATCTGAAAAAAATCTTGAATTAAATATAACTCGATCAGACGAAATGATAAATATTCTTCCTTTGGAAATTGATAAAGGAATTGCACTTACTAATATTTTAAAATCTGAAAACATAAATCCTGAAACTGTTGTTGCTATTGGTGATTCTCTCAATGATTTATCTACCTTTGATTCTGTTGCCTATCCTATTGCAGTTTCCAATGCTCATGAATTGGTCAAAAAGAAATCTGTTTATGTATCTCCACAAAAAAACGGTCTTGGTGTGTGTGATATTATTGATATGATTCTTTCAAACAATGAAAAATATTAAACTCATGATGTTGTTATTATAAATATGAACGTCGAGTCATGGAACCCTGATTGGGGTGAATTGAACGAATTGAATATGCGTCAGAAACTTGAACAAGAAGGGTTTAGTGTTGTTTGCTATACTTACAGTCCTGGTACGTATTTTCCCGAACATTCACATTCAGTAGATAAAAAAGATTCTGTATTATCTGGTAAATTTTTAATGACTGCATTGGGAAATGAATTCATTTTAGGCCCTGGCGACATGTTATTAGTTCCTGCAGGTACTGTTCATACTGCTAAAGTTATTGGACGAGATCCAGTTATTAGTTTGGACGCCACCAAATCATGAGTATTTTACAATTTTTTTATTCCAATTATAAAACCTAATAAAAAGCCAACTGAAAGTGGAATGTTTACTATAACTGTAGTTAATATTGAAGACGATAATAGCCCTGTTTGTTCAATTATATACTCTGACACAATATTATAATTTACACCAAACAATTCAGTATATCCCAAGTAATTCACTGCAAATATCAGTAAAGCAATTAATACAACAATTAGTTTTGCAATTCGTTTAAATGCATATCCTGCTACTAAACCTCCCAATGCTCCATAAATAATTATTGATATTATTGGTAGTGCTTCTCCTAATACCATGTTTTATATTATTATTTTATACAGATAAATTTTTTTTATCGTTGTGACGCCGTGAGTGGGATTTGAACCCACGATTCCTTGCGGAGACAGGATATTTGCAGAATAGCAATCCTGCGCCTTACCAGGCTAGGCAACCACGGCATAAGAAATGTCGTTATTGCCATTATTAACGTTTAAAAAAAACTGAAACAAATATACGAATTAACTAGACTTTTCCTGTTTTCAAAACTCTCAGTCCAGCTATTCCTACCCATAATCCAAGAATAACTGCTTCTATAAATTCAGGAATTGCTACTCCTTCAGGATATATTGTACTTATTGGTGATCCCAATATTGAAAGAACTGCTCCTATGATTACTGCTAATGCAATTATTCCTGATACAATTGAAAATATTGCAAAATTTCTATCTCTAGAGAATCTTTCTGCTCCAATTATCATTAAACCGATTGGAGTAAAAATAAAGTAAATTAATGCTACATTTCTATGAATTGATGCAGAAATATCATATGGAAATACACCTACTAATGCAAGATTAATTCCTCCTATGAATAATATAGAATAAGCTATCTTGCTCATCAAATTATTTGGAATTGTTTTTCTAGTAAAAAAAACGAATACGGCAATTAATACTCCAGCTATAATCATTCCTCCATTGAATACCCATATTGCAATTTGTGTCCCACCTTGTTGTTCTACTCCTAAATCACTAAGTGCATGTACTGGCCAATCAAACCATGGTGAAAAAGAAACAGAAACCAATACCAGTAAAAGTCCAATTATTGGACTAGCGATCCCTGCTATTCCAAATTGTTTTATCTTATTACTTTCAGACATCGTTATAATATTAGTTAACATAAATGCCTTTAAGAATATTGGCAACAGCACCAAAGGGATTCATATATCAAACAGGCCCTTTTCCAATCTTACAAAGTCATTCACGTAGACGTGAAAGCGCAACCACAACACTATACGGATGCTCCCTCCCGGGCCTGTCCGATTTCAGTAATTGAGGAATCACTATTTCCTTCGAGATAGCTATCCCTTATGACCACCAATCACGGCGTGATTTCATTCAAGCAAGAAGGTAGGTACTTGCAAATTATATTTTAACCAATGGTTACTGGCGCTGCATATAGCCGGTTTCAGCACGGGGGACGGCTATCACCCCAACCCTACCTGTTGCCAGTATAATAATTAACTTAATGATATATAGATGGCTTGTTCTTCATTTCCTTGTTGTGTTTTTATATTGCACATAAATAACGAAGACGACGCTCAATAATACTAAAACATATGTCCATAATGTACGTTGTTCTGATGCCGAATAATTAGATTCTATTTCAGATACAAAAAATACATTATCTGGTATGTCATCAATTCTTGTATTCCTTTTAATAACATCTGATAACTTGGTGTTTGAAATATCTTCTCTTAAATATTCCAAGTCTGGGTCGTTCAAATAGAATAAACTATCTCCATCTCTTATTCTTTCAAATTGTTCTTTTATTATATAATATCCAGTTTCCCCAAGTGTGGAATCTTCTAAATGTTCTTCTGCTAATATCCCAATAATTGGATCCAATTCATTAACATTTCTATAAGTCTGACTCAATCGTCTAATTACTTCTTGATCTGAATTTATCTCATCAAATTCCATTACAGGTAGTAACCCAATTTCTTCTCGTATTGAATTATAATCTGGTATTCCATGGTCTCTTGCTCTTATGATATCTAATGCACATAAATCTAAACCTCCCCTTTGAGGTTCACCAAATAAAAAGTTCCTTATACTATTGTGGTAGTATATATCATTCGCTTGTTGCTTTGTTACAACCACTCCTTTTATTATTGAATCAATTCCATGTTTCTGAATAATTGACGGATTGAAAAACCCATCTTCCATTGCAACCATTTGATTTATACCTGTTTCATTGACTAGAACGAATTGTTCTCCTATTTGACTATGTCCAATTCTAAATGCTACAACAGAAAATAAATGCGAAATTTGTGGATTCACAGATTTATCATATGTATTATATGACTCTAGTTCAATCCCTAGCGATGGTATAAATTCGTTATATGTTATTGATTGGATTATTGCTGTGTTTATCTTTCTTGCCATTTGAAATATCTCTTCATCACTAAATTCTGGATTGTCATTAAGTATTTCTTCAGCAATGCGATTATGTTCTCTTACAAACAACGTATTAATTGCTGTAAGTGCAATATTCTCATTTGCTCTTATATCGCCTGAAAAGAAAGCCAAACCTCTTACTCGTTGTACTTCTATTGAATTTGCAGGTGCTAACCGCAATAAATCTCCATTTTTATGTTCTGTTGTAATTAATTTACCTCCTTCAAATGTTCTTAATTCGTTTGCACGTTGTTCTGAAGTTCCATATATTACACTGCCATCTAACCAAGGCGTAACTGTGTTTATCTGCTCACGATTATTCTCTCTCGAAAATCCTGTTCTTACGTCATATAGGCTCCGAAATACTGACATCATTGTTTGGTTTTCTCGATAATGTGGATCATTTTCTGGCGCATTAATTTGAATTCTTTCTAAACTTTGTAATTTTGTATCAAAAATTGCTGTAGGTGTGAAATCTATATCATGGGAGATGAATTGACCCCATACCCAATTCATATCTGATAAATTCCTTTCATCAATGATATTCAAGTCTGGTTGTTGATCACATACTGTGTTGCTTATAACTCTAGCATTAGGGCTGCCTTTATTGGACAATTCTGATATTCCATCTGAATAAGCCTGACTAGCTAATCTTCGAAGAGTTAAATTTGCCTCGCCCCAATTTAAATTTTCTTTGTTGTTATTTGAACCATTAAAACTATACGAGTCCGACACAATAATTTCTTGATACTGGCCTAGTGCAAATGATGGAAGTAATATTAACAAACTAAATGTTAATATTACTACTCTATTCATTTCTATGATGATTTCGGTAATGATTTAGCTAGTTGTTCGAGTTTCTTTACAGTTACTGAACCAGTGGATAATTCTCCAGTAAAAGTAAATTTTGGACCGAATATTGCATAATTGACTGGTGCTTCATTTTCATCAAAGAATGCCGTATATGAAAATGCTTTTCCATCTACTGCAACAATCTCTGATTTGAATGGTTCTGGTTTTATTCTAGATCCATATATATTTCCTCCGGCAGAAGCTTCAGTAAAACAATCTCCTGTATCACTTTCTAAGATACATGTTGAGTTTTCAGATTCTTCAATTGATTTTACATATAGATTCGACGTAGACATTAACATAAAGAAAGTATTTTCTTNAATTGGTANTTCTCCCATTAGATATGTTGGCATTATAAATGCTTCAGGATTGTTATCTACCCGGCAAATTGCATTTTTCTGGTCAAAATAGAATGTCTCATCCATTCTTATTGTTGGTTGTTTATCGACTGTATTTGGCATCTTCTTAATATTACTTCCTCCACCAAANATTGCCCATCTTTGAAGATCTCCTAATTGATCATTCAAAGAATCAATATCAGTTTGTAATCTTGAATTTACTTCTTTTTCTGCAGACANGTTGTTATTGGAATTTATAAATCCTAATCCTCCTATTCCTAATCCTATAGCAGCTCCTCCAACATACTTTATGAAATCTCTTCTATTCTGTTTGTCAGNTNGAATGTTTGTCATANTATNATTCANAATCAGCTTNTTTATATATATAACNGCATTATAAACAAAAATTTCTATTTTAATAAAGACCATATNAAGGCCTTATGCATATGCAATTTATTTTCAACTTGTTGCCAAATCACTGAATTATTTCCATCAATTACTTTTTCTGATACTTCTTCTCCACGAACTGCAGGTAAACAGTGCATGAATATTGCATTATCTTTCGCTTTAGACATAAGTGATTGTGTTATTTTATATTTTGGAAGAAATTGTTTTCTTTTTTCTTTTATATTTTTATCTCCCATTGATATTATTTTGTCTGTTGATATTACATCTGCATCTTTTGCAGCTTTAATTGGATCTGTAGTTATGAGTAATTTACTTCCATTATTATCTGCTATTTCTTTAGCAAGTTTTAATATCCTCTTATTTGGAAAATATCTTTTTGGGCAAGAAACTGAAAAATTTGCCCCAAGTTTTAATGATGCTATCATAAAGTCATTAAATACATTATTACTGTCTCCAATCCAAGATATGTTTAGATTTTGAATATTCTTTTTGTTTTCTATAATTGTCTGAATATCTGATAATGCTTGGCATGGGTGATTTGTATTTGATAAAGCATTTATTACTGGTATTGAAGAATTTTCTGCAAATTCGAGAATATCTGAATTGTTAAATGTACGAATAACCACAATGTCGACATATTGAGATAATGTTNTAGNTGTGTCTTTAATTAATTCGCCCCTAGATAATTGTAAATCTGCATAACTCAAAAAAATAGAATTTCCGCCTAGTTCTCTCATTGCAACTTCAAAACTTAATCTAGTTCTAGTTGATGGTTTTTGAAAAATTAATGCTAGTGTTTTATTTCTAATTGTTTTTGTCGATATTTTGTTGTTTGTTTTGAATTTTTTTGCAAGATTTACTAATTTTTTAATTTCCNTTGCATCTAATTCTTCTATTGAAACGAGTTTTTTGTTCAATTTTTATCTTCCTTGTTCCTTGAATAAATTTGATAGAAATCTATCCTTGTTAAACTTCTCAAGGTCTTTATACTCTTGTCCAGTCCCTATATATATTATTGGTTTTGACGTTTCACTCAATACTGCTAATAACGCTCCTCCCNTGACATCNGCGTCTACTTTTGTCAGAATTGACCCATTAAACTCTGTAAATTTGTAGAATTCCTGAGCTTGTGATACCAAATCATTGCCAGTTAGTGAATCACCTACGAATATTGTAAAATTTGGATTTATTACATTTCTAATTTTTGATATTTCTTGCATGAGATTATTACTTGTTTGAACACGTCCAGATGTATCAATTAACACAACATCGATATTATGAAGTTTTGAATACTCAACACCATCTCTTGATACTGCTGCTGGATCTGANCCATATTTTTGTGCGATTATCTTGATATCTAATCTGTTTGCATGTTCTTTGATTTGTTCAATTGCTCCTGCTCTAAATGTATCTGCTGCGACCAGGACTACGCTAAGGTTATTTGTTTTTAATAAATTTCCTATTTTTGCTATTGTTGTAGTTTTTCCTGATCCATTTATTCCAACAATTAATATCTTGAATGGTTTTTCACTTGATTTGATTAATTCTATTAAATCAATTTCTTCTATTTGATCAAATATGTTGTTTATTGATAAGGTAAATCTATCTTTAATTATTTTATTAAATTCTGTATTTCTTGAAAATGTATTATTGATTAATTCATTTCTTAAATCTTGAGATAATTTCTCAACTAAATTGAAGGGTAGTTCACATTCCAATAAATTTATTTCAAATTCTTCCAATNTTCNATTTAATTCTTCTTCTGAAATTTTTTTTTCNACAGCAATTTTTGAAATATTTGAAACTGTATTTNTAATTTTGTCGAACATTTTGTTGGCCCTGNACAATTGTGTTCAAAGCTGTTCTAATACTATTGTATTGTTGTGNCATTTCATTTTTTTGTACTGTTAATGTTTTCATTGCTTCTTCTATATCTTTTATTCTTGTATCGAGGAATTCTTTNACTTCTTCTGCATTTTTTTCTATTGTTATTCCTGCTCCTATATTTACTAGAAATGTGGGTGTTTTTCCCAATTTTATTAATAACCCTGATCCTATTGGAAATAATATATCTTCAAAATTAGCTTTTTCTAGATTTTCAGTAGCTTTGCTTGCTGCTTTGCTTTCTATTATTGCCTTGATTGAAATATTTTCTCTATTGTTNATTTCTTCTAGGTAAGATTCTAGCATTCTCATTTGTTGAATCATTGCTTGTGCTTGTTGTTCTGCGCTCAATTTAGTTCTGATTTGTTTTGGATATTTAAAACACTATTGCTAAAAATATATCTGTTCTAAATTCCAAATGCTCTACTAAGCATTACTAATTCAGGACCGCTAGTTTGACTTCCAACAAGTATGTTTTTTGAATTTGAGATAATTCCTGAGGAAACATATGGCACTCCGCTGTTGACTGTTGCATTTTCTACTTCTACTTGAAGTATTTCACTTATAATTTTCATTTCATCTTTGTTTATAATGGGGTGTGCAATTGCACCTTTGTTAGTCGTATTGATCATGGCGCCTATTAGATATATTGGTGAAAAACCTGTTTGTTTATTGGATATTTCCATTCTTTTTACGGGTACTTTTAGACTTTTTGAAATTTCTTTTGCTTGTTCTTCACTTACTAGACTAGATACTATTCCTCCATAATCGTTTGCTGTAATTAAGTTTCCAACTGCAGTGAATCTTGAATTCAATTTTTGTATGTTTAGTCCTGTTTCCTTTGATANAATATTTATTTCANAATTTTCTATTAACTTTGATACAATTATTCCATTGTTATTCATTATAGATAATGCCCCTAGCAAATTCGAACCTCCTATTGATGTTGTAATATTTGATACTTTCAAATGTGTTTTCATTTGTNGTATTTTATNAGCAGAGATACCCGGAGGACTTAATACTGAATTATCATTCGAACGAATGAAAACTCCTATGTTTGGGTTCCTATATATATTGAAGTGAACAATATTCAATTATGTTTACACATTGATAATTTTCAAAGATTACTTATAGAGATTACGTTAATTATTTATTATTGAACGATTTTAATATTCCTTTTCAAATCAAGAAATTGAGTAAATCAAAATTTCGTAGCAAATTTCACTTGTCTGATTCTGACTGTCACTACATTCAAAAACATGGACTTGATGAAATTAGACTTCACGCTACCCAGTTTATTATTACTAGATTATCTCCTGCATTTCCTAAAAATGACGGAAGACAAACTCCATTTAAAAATCANCCTGTTTTTGTGGCGCAGCATGCTACTGCAACTTGTTGTCGTAAATGTATGAATAAATGGTATAATGTGCCTAAAGGTNTGATTCTTAATCAATTTCAAATNGATTTTGCTGTAGAACTNATCATTTACTGGATTAAGCTTCAACTTAATGATTCTTAATTTACCCCACAAAGTTAAATAGATATTAAAGTCAATTCGTTTTTAAACTCTGTTGAATTCTATTAAAAAAGGCCACTTGATGGAATTACCCGGCCGTGTATTAATTGGNACTGATATTATTCAGGAATTTGGTAATTTTCTTACTGATCTTAGTATTACTANNAATATNTTATTTGTTAGTGGTCCAAAAGTTCACACTGTACTGAAAGATAAACTGGAAACTTCATTAAATTCATCTAATCTAACNTTTGATTGGAAAATTGTTGAACATGCAACCAATCAGGTCATTGATGAAGTTTCATTACTTTGTCAGAATAATAATTATGAAATAATCGTAGGTGTTGGTGGAGGAAAATCAGTTGATGTTGCTAAGTTGACTTCATACAAGGAAAATATTCCATTTATTAGTGTTCCTACTAGCGCATCTCATGATGGAATATCTAGTCCATTTGCTTCGATTAAAGGATTGGAAAGGCCGTATTCTTTTGTAGCAAGTCCNCCNATTGGAATATTTGCTGATATTGNAATAATTTCCCAAGCTCCAGATAGATTGTTGTCTAGTGGNTGTGGTGATCTAATTGCAAAAATAACTGCTGTGAAAGATTGGGAATTGGCACATATTGAATCTGGCGAAAGATTTGGTAATTACGCCGCGAGTTTAGCTTATATGAGTTCACAGATTTTATTTGATCAATCTTTGAACTTTGCTCAAAATAGAATTGATAGCGTTAGAAATATTGTCGAAGCTCTGATAAGTACTGGTGTAGCTGCAGGTATTGCTGGTAGCAGCCGTCCTTGTAGTGGTTCTGAACATCTTATTAGTCATGCTCTTGANGTAATTTCTCCAGGTAACGGTTTACACGGAGAAAAATGTGGAATTTCTACTATACTTATGTCAAAGCTACATGGTNTNGATTGGCAAAATATACGTGATACTCTTNTACGAATGAATTGTCCTACTAAGATTGNTGAGATCGGTATAACTCCTGATGAAATGATTGAAGCTATTAATATTGCTCCAACAATCCGCCCTGATCGTTATACTATATTGAATAAAATTGAACTCGATAGAGAAAATATCAAGACGTTNCTGTCTGAAACTAAATGTATATAGTTATTCTGTATTCTCNCTGCTGTTGTTTTCTTTACCNAAGTCATTTTGTTCTCTTGTAATANCGTTTGNCTTTAGTTTTCTATAAAACCGTGGTAAAANAAACATAATTAACAAAATTGTAAAAATTACACCTNNTGCTATCTGCACNTCGCTTTTAGTCATTCCCTCNGGTACTGCAAATCGTGANCGTATTATGAATGGAATTGGATTCTTAATGATATAAAACAAAAGTGCAATGCTCATAATTCATTTCATGTGTGTTATCTATTTCTAATTTTGACTGGCCTTAGTTTTCTGTAAACCCGTGGTACCAAACTCACAATTACCACAATTATAAAAATTAAAACAAAATATTTTGGATCTACTAAGTTACCTGCACTCATGATTCATTAACACCTGTATCCTTTACTTCCTCAATTACTTCACTTTGTTCATTGTTTGTATCCTTTACTTCCTCAATTACTTCAC
>NZOP01000044.1 GCA_002693165.1 Nitrososphaerota archaeon | reverse complement strand
CTGGTTTCACACGTTCAGGAAATTATTTTACCAATAATACCCAATGGATACTCCTGTGCCTATCCAGCCTGTTGCTCCACCTTCTTCTTTTTGCACAATATTTGCTCGAATTGATAAACGAATATTTAGCGGAGAATTATCCATAGGTATATTGAAATTTCCACCTGCAATGAAACCTGTACCTGCGTGGAAGACCCCTGTAGTAATCGTAGCATTAAGATCATAGCCTCTTAATTTAAATCCAGTATTCAATCCTGCTAGGTAGGCATTACCGCCAAACGAAGATGATGTGATAGGTGAGATTATGATTTCTTCAGTTCCAATACCTGTTCCGTCCATACCGTAGGATGTATCCATCCCAGTTTCATTGAAAGTATAGTTGAGCAGTTCAATACCTAGATTGGCGTAAAATGGTCCAATATTGAAGCCAATCGGTGTACCTACAGATAAACCAATGACCGGATTTGCTTTATCGTAGGTTTCAAACGTTGTTGCTTTATAGATCGGAAATCCACCGTATATGTTTATGCTGTATCCAGACCCGGTATCAGATATGCCTTCGTCCTCTTCGTAAGCGTATTCGCCTTCATCATCGTTAAATTCATTTTTTTTATTTCCCAGCAGGTAAAGCATGTGGTCGATATTATTATCCAAATATTCCTGAAATCCAAAATCACCGCCTATGAATTCATATCCGCCTGCCAGTTCATTCTCTTCAATACCCAGCGAGTCCAGTTCCTGAACCAGTATCTCATAGGCGGATTCGTCAAGTTGTCCGTCAAATTCTATTCCGAGGACCTCCTTCAATCTTTCCATTTTTTCATCCAACTCAGAACTATCATCTTGAGCATTGAGAGTGATCAATGGGATTGATACAGATAGGACTCCGATTAAAATGCTATTTTTTAATTTCAACATAATATCCACCTTTTTTCTAAACAATGCTTACTTCTTACACCAAAATATTACAGTGTATCATGATAATTATTCTATTAGTATAATATATTTTTAAATGATTTATAATTTAGGATTATAATTTGGATCTCATCCTTTATTGATCAATATTATAATGATCGTGAATAATTCATATTTTAGTTTTAGATATAAATAAAGTCGATGATCAATATGGATTGATCTCGGACACTACCTGACTTATTTTGTTCTTGGGATAATTAGTTATCAGAAATAGCTATCCACTGACCATTTACACCCGTTCCCATATTGTCTGATCCTATTGATATTGATAATGAATATCATTGATTATATATTCGGATCTCCCGTAAATAATGAGGATAGGATAATGGATATTCAAACAATTCTTTTAGCAACCTATGAAATCACTCTATCGGTCATTTTTGGCCTTATTACGATATTTCTGGTAACAAAAATGTTGAACAGGACCCTATTGAAGGCAGACAGCGAGAACGCCCTATCCAAAGGCAATATATCTATTGGACTATTTGCTGGAACGCTTGTGGTTTGTAATCTTATGTTAGTTCAACCAAGTATTCTGCCTTCTATAAATTCCTTACAAGCTATGGCCATTGGGCAGGGCGGCCTTACATTTAATGCCTTCATGGTTTCATTCGGGTTCTTTCTATTCTTTTACATTATCACGGCAGCTATATCCATTGGGGTTTTATTTGCGGCCACTTGGCTATATCTTAAATCAACTATTCATATTGATGAGATCAAAGAGATCAATAAAAATAATATTGCCGTTTCCGTCATGCTTTCTCTTGTTATTCTTGGGATGACTTTATTCATAAAACCATCGTTAGATCGTTTTGTATCTTCTTTTGTGAACTATGATATTCCTATAGTAGAACATGAATATGAATCGGAGGATGGAGACGAACAGACACCGGTCAAAATAATGGATATCGAATAGACCTAAGTGAAACTAAAGCATCTGATATATTACCTTTTCGTCATTGGGTCAACATTTTCTATCTATAGTCAGTTCTTATTCCCGTCCTATTTAGATCTTGTTCCAAGAACCATAGGAGCAGATATAGAAAATTATCGAAAGAATAAATGGACACGTCAAGAGGTCACATCAGATGATAAATATTATACCTACTCATACAAATTCAAGGATCATAACAATAAGACTCGAATATGGACATGGAACGCACCAAGAAAAGAATCAGATGAAATGATCAATAACTTTGGAGTTCCTAGAGGTACGTTGAGTGGTATTTTAGGATCTAAAGAACGAGATAAGAGATTAAAGAAAGGGTATTTGCATATTTTAGATGTTCCCTCAGTTGGAAATATGTTGATTCCAAATTATGATGACATAATAAGTGACAGCAGACCTCTTGTTATTGGCATAGCTGATATAGTGAAAGATATTGCGAGAGAGGAAAAATTAAATGGACGAGAGGTTGTTGACCTAATATTGGCATTTTGCCAGGATATACCATACGGTCTACCTCCTCAATATCGTAATGAAAGATATATTTATGGAATATTTCCTCCTCCATTGTCCCTCAATAATAGATGGTGTGATTGTGATAGTAAGGCGGTCCTATTTGGTTCGATCTACCATGCTATTACAAGTAACCCAATTGTTATGGTAATGATACCCGGGCATCTTTTTGTTGGGGTGCCTGCTATTCCTGGGCCCTATGATAAAACGGTCGTATATAAGGGTAAAGACTATATTATTGCTGAGCAGACCGGTCCAAATAAGGTTGCTTTAGGGCAACATGGAAAACCTTTTGCAAAAGTAGAACATATATTCCCTGTCAAGCTAAATAATAGGTTGGTTCGTCCTGAGTTGCCTATCTACTCTGAGGGTAAGGTTCTTGGAGGAAACTCGATCATATTTCTTTTAAAAGAAGAAGGTGCAAGGTTGGGTGATAAAAGGATCAGATTCGTTCACCGGCATTCTGACAAGTCTAACTGGAAAGGATCATACCTGATACCTCAGAATGATCATTCATTGAAATATTCAACTACTACTGCATATAAAATGATAGAAGTGAGTATTAATCCGAGATGGTCCAATTTTAGTTATGGATATTATTATGATCGGACAAAATATGATATGTCAAAAGAAGATGAGATAGAAATAGATTTTTCCGAGGGCAAGTGTATCTATATCATTTCAGAACCTGATACAAGGGGCTATTTACTCACTATTGATGATAATTTTAAACGGTCTATTGCAACAAAGCGTTTTAAGACTGATAGTCTGGGGATATTCAGGGCCATTATGCCTACAGGTAATTACACAGCTTCCTTAGATGAAAAACCAGATCTTAAGGATGGACTATCTGGACTAACATTGGAAGAAAGAAAGATGGCAACAGGTTCTAAGACCTATGATAGAGAGAATAGAATAGGAATTAGATTTGACCTGTAATGATCATGAATAATTATTTTAAGAAGATTCAGGAGGTGTAATAAATGACAAATATCAAAAATGGATTGATCTTATGTTTATTGATCTGTCAATTGATCTTCTCTCAATCTGATACTGGGTCATTCTACGTGGTAAAAGAGGGTCAGACACTTATTGAGATCGCGGATGAGTTAGGCTTGGATGTTGATGATATTGTTAACTGGAATAATCTCATGAGTATAGATGTTGAGAAAGGGCAGAAGTTGATCATCACCGAAGAGAGTTCATCCGGATTGCTGGACCAGAATATCATTGATGAAAATTTAGAAAAAGTAAAAGAGAAGACTCCTGAGGAGAAGAGTTCAAATTTCCTGGACCAGACCTTTGCTGAAGAAGATCTATCAAAGGCGCTCATAGAGAAAAGTACAACAACAAAAGGAATTGTTGAGAATAACAAAATCCAGGTTAGGACAAATGATCAGAATTCTTCATTGAACAGGTCCAATGAAGAAAATGATGACGATAAGCCTTGGGCCTTTAGAGAATATTTTATATTCACTATAATACTCCTGGTAGCAATTGCAGATGAGGTAGGGATCATAGACCTAGATTCCATTTGATATTCTAATTAAAATTCATTTTATAAAATATAATACTAAAATGAATGATCAAAATATTAGCCAACAAGTAGAACGGACCAATCGGTCATGAAATGTTTATCTTGTGCAAATGATTGGAAAAGAACAAAACTGATAGAGTACGTATCCTTATTATCCTGTTGCCCAAGCTGCGGTAGCCGTTTTGTGATTAGGAATGATATGGTTCTATCCATTTATACATTTATAAAGAAATTGATATATAGATCATAGTATTCTACCAAACCACGATTTATATATCTACTCTTTATATTATCTTATACTCAGAAAGCAATCCCAACAAATATAAAAAATGTATACATGTATAATCAATATACTTAAAGTGATACTTTAAATAATTAAATTACGTCAAAATAATTTAATGTATTGATTCAGAATACTTATTAATTGTTCAGGTGAATATTAATAAGTATCACTGAAATATTTTTGAAGTTTTTATATTGTAAATTGCTTAATAAATTCAATTAAAGTTATTTTATCTAAGAAATTGGTTTAATATTATTTCACCATATCTTATTTTAGAATAGAGCATTAAATTCGCATTGAATTCAATGTATCGAATGGAGGCAAGTATGACGTTATTGGAAACATTAAAGAAGATCGAACATTTCATTTTAGGTGATAACAAACAGAAAAGTGACAATAAGCCTCCGGATCATTGGAAAAAGTATCGTAGACCAAAAACAGATTCCTGATCTTAATTTATAGTCCATATGAAGAAATTCTGCTTATTATATTTTTTTTATTTAGGTTATGCATTTGCCCAAACCTGCTTGGTCGATGGACTGGAATTAACATATACGGGAATGACCGAATATGTTAATGGAGAACAATTATATCTATTTAGATGTGTGGCTGACCACCAAATGTGGCTTAGTGAAAAGCAGAGATCTCATCCTGACCAATATCATGAAGTACATGATACACGACCCAAGGTCGAACCAATATCCGAATCTGAACCAGATAATGAATCGAATATAGAAATATTATTACATGAAAAACTGGAGAGCGATATAGCGGAGCAGGAAAATGTAAAAAAAGAACTCTCTGATCTTGCTGTCATAATGAAAGATCAGCAGAGATTATTTAGAGATCAATCAAAAGATCTTGGGTCTGCAATTCGTCAGGTTAATCAAGATAACGAAAGGCAATCCTTCGGTGTTGCTACTTACACTGCTGGCGTTTTAGCAATAATCGCTTTCCTGAGCACGCTGATATAGGTTCATATTCCTATATGGATGCTTCTATGCAGCTAGGGGCTATAATTTATAATTTGGTTAGGTACCTAAGGGGTCTATAGATGTTACTTATGAAGAAAATTCATTTCATAGTGACCATAGCAATGATATTGATCAATGTGAAAGGATTTTCACAGAATAGAATATCAGTTACAGGAAAAGTATCTAATATCGATGGTAAACTCCTTGCCAATGCTGTCTTGTCTCTAAGTAGGCAGAATGCAATTGCCACAACTAATCGATTTGGTGAATTCGACCTAGGTAAGATATTTACAAATGATACGGTCCTCGTTAATATTCCTGGCTATCAGTCCACTATCGCACCTGTTACATCAGAGATCAATTTTACCTTGTATCCTACATCGGANATAAGAGAGAGNATCAATAATGCNAGAGAGGGGGAGATNGTTTCTATCNCATCNGGTATACATTATCTCTATCCAGACTTCAGATNAGATAGTACAATTGGGGTCCATATTAAAAATAAACGTNATCTGACCATTCGCGGTGAGNCNGGTGCAGAAATAAGAATGCGATGGCTCAATGCTGACATAATAAGGATATCTGGTTCTCAGAATATTCTTTTAGAGAATCTCATTATTGGTCATCATGATCCAATGGATGAATCCTCTGACAGAACCACAATTCTTATTGAGGGATCAAACGATATTGTTATCAATAATACCAATATTGACGGTTCAGGTAAGGTTGGGATCAGTGCGCGGGAGAGTAATGGTATTGTTATTGATAATTCTAGTATCAATAACAATAGTGATTTTGCCTTTGTATTCAGTGAATGTAATAGCATTTCGATCAAGGAAACGCTTATAGCGGATAATGGTGATATAATGTCGAACGAGAAGCGTAATGTAGAAATGATCGAGAATACTTTTAAGGTAAGTGGATATTTCGTTCCTGAGTTTGTTTCTGTTGATGGTGGTACCATAGAGATTCTGGATGAGAGTATCATTCCGCCACCAGAACCTCAACTGTTAAACGCTGGTGATCTTTATGTTGGGAGGACGGAGGTCACTTTTGATCAGTATGACGGATTTTGCGATGCAACAGGAAGAACAAAACCGGATGATAGCGAATGGGGGCGTGGAGATAATCCTGTCATCAATATTACCATAGAAGATGCCAAGATCTATTGTGAATGGCTTAGTGCTCTTTTGAATAAAAATATCCGATTACCAAATTCAAGTGAATGGGAGTATGCAGCCCGAGGAGGAATAAAAGGCGGTGATGATAACCGATATAGTGGAAGCAATATTATTGGAGAAGTGGCTTGGTGTAAGTTCAATTCTGATAATAGAACCCACAATGTTGCCCAAAAAATACCTAATGAATTGAACATATTTGATATGAGTGGTAATGTATATGAATTTTGTACCGATAGAATGGATAGTCTCCTGGTCTTAAAAGGAGGTTCATGGGCNAATGGTGGTGTAGGTTGTCGATTGGCCGATCACGTTGTAAGTGAAGTAGGATTTTGGGANGATAATATAGGATTCCGTTGTTTCCAGGATAGATGATCACATTTTCTTGGACATAAAATATCAATATTTTGCATTGAAAACCCCGTAAGTGCGGGGTTTTTCAATTTACATAAGTATGAGATCAAAGATCATCAATTGTATATTGTTCCTGACACTGTTCTCTGTAAGTGCAAGTGAATTGCCAGAAGGATTCGTGTATGTCAAAGAAATAATACCAGATATAATTTTGGATATGCGTTACCATGGATCGAATAATTTTGTAGGGGAAAATATCAATGGATATAATGATTCGAAATGTATTCTCACTATAGATGCTGTAAATAAGNTAAAGAATGTACAGAATGAACTAAGACATTTTGGTCTTGGACTAATAATATTTGATGCTTACAGACCGCAGATGGCTGTAGANCATTTTATCCGGTGGTCGAAGAATAAGGATAATAGAATGAAAGGGGAATATTATCCAGATATTGCTAAAAAGGATCTTTTCGCAAAAGGATATATTGCCAGTAGGTCAGGTCATTCCCGTGGGAGTACAGTAGACCTCTCTATCATTTCTCTTAAGGATAAGAAGGAATTGGAGATGGGAACCGACTATGATTTCTTTAGCATTCTATCATGGCCTTCAAATATGGATATCAAAGAAGACCAGCNATCTAATCGAATGCTATTACAGATATTAATGGAAAAGAATGGGTTCATTCCGCTAAAGGAAGAGTGGTGGCACTTCACTATGGAANACGAACCTTTTCCCGATACATATTTTAACTTTCCTGTCCAATAATCTCTTTTGTTTGATGGTATATTTCATATCAATAAAATCGACTTAAATATTAGTATGGAAACTGAGTATGCATAGGAGATNGGTGTGTTTGGTGTTCTTTATTTTANTTCCTTTGATCGCCCAGGATACTTTTTCCATTGTTGCTATTGATACCATCACTGGAGAGNTAGGCAGTGCTGGTGCCTCATGTATAGCNGGATCGATNATAATCAGCGATGTCCATCCAGGGATNGGTGCCATACATACGCAAGCATATTGGATCTCAACNAATCANCAAAATGCCAGTGATCTAATGAACAACGGTTATTCTCCAGAAGAGATAATCGATTGGTTGGTCGAAAATGACGTTCAGAATAACCCTCATATTAGACAGTATGGGATCGTNGATATGGTAGNTGGAGGTAGGTCCGCTGCATATACAGGGGAAGATTGTGATGATTATAAGAACCATGTCACCGGTGACACCTATGCTATCCAGGGAAATATTCTCCTGGGACAGGACATACTGGATGATATGGAAACTGCATTCCTTAATTCATTTGGCACCTTAGATGAAAAACTATTATCTGCAATGGAAGCTGCCAGTGTTCCTGGTGCTGACACACGTTGCATGGACTATGGTATCCCTGCACTGTCTGCATTCATTCGAATGGCACGATCAGAGAATATTGCAGATTCACTNTACTTNGATATAAATGTCAATGGTGTACCTATTGTCACTAACCCTATTGATTCCCTTTACCAATTATATTGGGATTGGAAGAGAACAAAATTTACTCTTGGAGATATAGATCATGATCGATCCCTCGATATTTTTGACGTCTTACTTTTAGCTGATCTTATCGACGGTACTATTTCTCCGACAGAATTTCAGATAGATCCCGCAGATATGAACAACAATGGTCAGGTCGAGATATCAGATCTCTATGTGCTGGTCTTTTATATTGTTGGTACTGTTGGTTGTATGTTTTGTACATAATGGAGGGAAAATTGAATCATACTATATTGAAGAACATTTGGGTGACCTTACTATTAATATCTTGCCTAATTAATGGAAGATCCAAACCTGAAGAATTCCTGATGGACTCACAGAATATCATTAATGCGGCGATGAATGATAGCANAGCGTATGAAAGGCTTGCATATCTTTGTGATACTTTCGGACCGCGCTTGAGCGGATCAAGCAATTTAGAGAAAGCCTTGGACTGGATCATCTNGGAAATGAGATCGGATGGGCTAAAAATGNCTAGGGGAGAGCGTGTNCAGGTACCCACTTGGATCCGTGGTAATGAATCTTTGGACCTTATTCTTCCTTTNAAAAAGAGNATGGCCATGCTGGGACTGGGTGGCAGCATAGCAACACCAAAAGGTGGTATAAAAGCCGAAGTGGTCGTGGTCAACAGTTTTGATGAATTAGATGAAAAACATAATGATGTTAGAGGAAAGATCGTACTGTTCAACGCACCATTCACTACCTATGGTGAAACGGTACAGTACCGCTATAAAGGTGCCAGTTCAGCAGCAAGGTATGGTGCCTTGGCAAGTCTTATACGTTCAGTAGGGTCATGGTCCATGAATACTCCCCATACCGGTGTCATGACCTATGATAGAGATCAGCCGAAGATCCCTCATGCTGCCATCACCATGGAAGACGCCATGATGCTTGGACGTCTTCAGGAACGTGGTGAGAAGATCGTGTTGCATCTTCGTATGGAGGCCAGGTCAGTTGCTGACCGCTGGTCTCGGAATGTCATTGCAGAGTTACCAGGGTCAGAGTTTCCGGAAGAGATCGTTGTGCTTGGCGGTCATATCGATTCCTGGGATGTTGGACAAGGTGCACATGATGATGGCGGCGGTTGCGTTGCGGCATGGCAGGCGGTGAAGTTGATAAAAGAACTTGGTCTTCAGCCGAAACGCACCTTACGTGTGGTCTTGTGGACTAATGAAGAGAATGGAGGACGTGGGAACAAGAACTATCGAGATGAACATTTTGATGAATTGAAGGACCATATTCTCGCTATTGAATCAGATGGTGGGGTATTTAATCCCAGGGGATTCGGTTTTACGGGTAGCGATGAATCCAGGGATATTCTTACTGATATAAGCAGGCTATTATTGCCCATAGATGCCAACGCTATTTTCAAAGGTGGAAGGGCTGCGGACATAGCACCGTTAAATGACGAAGGAGTCCCTGTCATGTCCTTGAAGGTGGACGGGTCAAAATATTTTTGGTATCATCATACCAATGCGGACACATTTGATAAAGTGGATATCATGGAGTTCAATCGATGTGTTGCTGCGATGGCGATCATGGGATATGTCGTAGCAGATATGGATGATAGGTTACCTCGTTAAATGAAAATATGATTAATTGATCCATTATCGGACCATACCGCATTCGTTAAAATTATAGATAAGATGAATTTAAATTGATATACTTGAATTTTTGATTTACGATGTCAGAACCTAATAGAAAACTTGCTACGATTGTTTTTACTGATATTGTTGGATTTACACAAATGTCAGCTGAGAATGAACCTTTGGCTATTCAACTTTTGGAGACCCAAAGAACAACCTTACGGCCAATAGTCGATCGTCATGGAGGAGAATGGTTGAAAGAAATGGGTGACGGTTTATTATTGGCATTTCAAACAACGAAAGAAGCGATCGAGTGTTGTATTGAGATACAGCATACAGTAAAGAATGTCGCCAATCTTGATCTGAGAATAGGTGTTCATCAGGGTGAAGTAGTCGTACAGGGGGGTGATGTTATTGGTGATGATGTTAATATTGCTTCTCGTTCAGAACCTTTTGCAGCGCCAGGTGGTATAGTTGTGACCGATCGTGTTAATGCGTCACTCATGAGAGATCCTGTGTATCAAACAAAATTAATTGGCAAACCTGCATTAAAAGGTGTTCTACAGGAGATCAAACTTTATTGTATAACGTCTCATGGATTACCTGAAACAGATATATCCCAAGTATCAGCAAAATTGGATGGTGGAAGATCCACTATCGAGCAAGAACAAGCTACTATTGATT
>NZOP01000043.1 GCA_002693165.1 Nitrososphaerota archaeon | reverse complement strand
TTATAGAAATTTTTGTAATAAATTATGGAACGCTGCTCGTTTTGTAAAAATGAACACAAATGATTTTAAATATGAGCTCGAAACAGAAAAACAAACTGATTCTAATATTGTAGATCTATGGATCCAATCAAAATTATCCTCACTATTACCTAATATTGAAAAAAACTTTAATGAATATAGACTTGATAGAGCTTCTAACGGTCTATATGAATTTATTTGGAACGACTACTGTGACTGGTATCTTGAGCTCTCAAAATCTTTCTTAAATGATTCAAATAAAACAGAGAGTCAGAAATCACAAATGAGAAATAACCTTATACAAGTTCTTGAAATATCTTTAAGGGCTTTACATCCAATAATCCCATTTATCACTGAAGAAATTTGGCAATCACTAAGTACCAAAAATAACCTCAAAAGTATAATGACTCAGCCTTTTCCTAGAAATAAAAATCTAGAATCAAACAAAGACAGCGTTGCAATTATTGAATGGCTGAAAGTATTTGTTACCCATGTTAGACAAATACGTTCTGAAATGAGTATCTCGCCAAAAAAGAAAATTAATATCTTAGTTAAAGGGTCTTCTAAGCTGGACATAAAAAATCTTGATCAAACGATGTCATATATTAAAGATCTTGCCTCTATAGATGAAATTACAATCATAAAAGAAAAAGATGATGTTCCTATTTCAGCAATAGCTCTTTTAGGTAATATAAAAATATTTATTCCACTGGAAGGTTTAATTGATATAGAAGAAGAAAAGAAAAGATTAAATAGAAAATATGAAAAAATACTAAATGAAATTACCTCGATGAATAATAGATTATCCAGTGAGGGTTTTATCAATAAAGCACCTAGTGATGTTGTTGATGAACTAAAAATTAAGTATAAAAATGCTGAATTTGATAAAAAACGAATGGAAGAGCAAATTAAAATGCTCTCATTGAGCTAATTCTTTATTGGGAACCATCCAAAGTAATATTAATCCAGGGATAAAAAGAAACAGTAAACTGAGAATACCGTATCTAGGATTATTAAATACTAAAGCAATCCAAGAAACTAAGGCAGGCCCTACAATTACAGCTGATTTACCAACTAAATTATAAAAACCAAAGAATTGAGCTTCTTTGCCCTTTGGTATTAAATTACTAAAAAAAGATCTACTGATTGCTTGAACGCCGCCTTGAACAAGACCAACTGTTCCAGCAATAACATAAAATTCAAAAGCGGTGGTCATATAAGTGGCATAAACACATACCAGTATGTATATACATACTCCAATTGTGAGAATCTTTTTAAAACCGAGTTTATCGGCATACATTCCAAAAATAAGAGTTGCAGGGAAGCCTATAAATTGAGTCATTAATAAGGCTGTAATCATTGAGGATGTATCTAAACCAATATCTGAACCATAAGCAGTGGCCATTCTAACTATGGTATCTATCCCATCCATATAAAACCAATAGGCAAGGAGGAATAAAGCAACTCGTTTATGCTTCTTTATCTCTTTTATAGTTTGAAGTACAGAATTAAAAGCTTTGAGAATGGTTCTAAAAATATTTATTGAATTGTCTACATTGCTTTTCTCTTCGACATTCTTAAAAAGAGGAATTGAAAAAATTGCCCACCAGATAGCGACAGACAGAAAAGACCAGAGTATGGCGTCCACTTCAGAGGATAATCCAAACCATCCAGGGTTCAAATACATTAAAACATTAATGAGAAATAATAATCCTCCGCCTAAATAACCCATGGAATAACCCAGGGAAGAAACTTTATTTCTCTGATCTTCTCTAGAAACTGAAACAATTAAAGAGTCATAAAAAATATTACCCCCAGAAAATCCAATTGCTGCCAATGTATATAGGCCCGCTGCAAGAAACCAATCGCCTTGTGGAATAAAATAAAGATACCCTGTACTTAGAACTCCGATAAGAACAAAGAAACCTAGAAATTTTTTCTTCAACTTACCTAGATCAGAATAGGCTCCTAGAATTGGAGCTAATACCATAATAATAAGGCCTGTGATTGAGTTAACTGTACCAATTACAGCTGTGCTCTCTACAGATGAAAGATCAGTTGCCCAAAACGATTTAAAAAAAAGAGGAAAAAAACCTGCCATTACAGTTGTTGCAAAAGCAGAGTTAGCCCAATCATAAAAAGCCCAAGAAATAACTTTTTTTCTTTTGAGGTAACTCACTGCTTATTGCATCAAGGTCTTAACAACTTGTAAATCTGACCATACTTTATATTTTTTAGATGGGCTTCTCAAAAGATAAGCAGGGTGATAAATTGTGATTAACGGTATCGATTCTGAACCGTATGAATGAACTGTACCTCTTANTTTTGCCATCGTCAGATCTGTGTTAAGTAAATGCTGGGCAGCGACTCTTCCAACTGCAATAATAATTTTTGGTGAAATCATCTTAATTTGTTGCTCTAAATAAGTTGTACATGATTGAATTTCATCTTGCGAGGGGTCCCTGTTATTTGGAGGACGACATTTGAGGATATTAGCTATATAAACCTCCTCTCTTTTTAAGCCTAATGAAAAGATAACCTCATTTAATAAACGACCNGCTCTTCCCACAAAGGGTTCTCCTTTAAGATCCTCGTCCTTTCCCGGAGCCTCACCTATGAAAAGCCAATCTGATTGCTCATTCCCACACCCAAAAACAGTTTGGGTTCTTGTTTTATGAAGCTCACAGTTTTTACAATTACTGACTTTTTTCTCTAATTTAACCCAATTGGTTTCATTACTGGTCTTATCATCCGNTTGAATAGTTGGTCTTAATACATAGGTTTGAATTCCAATATANTCAAGGAACTTATGTAAATTGGACATTAAGTTAATATAATTTAGTTATCTTCTTGTGGATTAGAATCAGATCTATCAATCAAAAGAAGTAAAGAGTTTATTGGTCCAGACACTATATAAGCCACNGATAAAAAAGTTAATACTATTGGAGGGTTTAATAAAATTAATATGAGTAATAGTGGNCCAAGCAGTGTTCCAGAAAAAGGCATTTTATTAACTCTTCTTAGGTTTTTAAAACTATTGTAATGTATGGATGAAACCATCATTAGAGCACTTATAGAAACAACTAAAGAAATCAAGGCATAACTTATTAACGGATCAATGTAATGAATTTGACATTGCCAAATTACAACACCACATAAAGTTGCTGCAGCTGGAGATGGCAAACCGGTAAAATGATTATCATCTTTTAATTGAAGCAGGTTATTAAATCTAGCTAATCTGAGTGCAGCACAGGCAATATAGAAAAAAGAAATGAGCCATATTATATTATGCTGAGAATCTCCACCTGGAGTATTAGAGCACCATGTATAATAAAATATTGCAGGAGCAGCCCCAAATGAAATTANGTCAGATAAACTGTCATAGTCTTTACCAAAATCCGATACGGCATTTGCAGCTCTAGCTACTTTTCCATCTAAACCGTCTAAAAAAACTGCTACAAAAATAGCTATAGCAGCTAACTCATAATTCCCATCTATGGAACAGATAATTGAAAAAAATCCTGAAAATAAGTTAGCTGTTGTAAAGATATTAGGGAGTATAAACACTCCATCTTTTAGGGGTTTTATTTTTTTATTTTTATTTCTCTTAATCACCATTTTTTCATTATACAAGAATAGAAAGTGAGCTTAGTAGTTTGTACAAAAAATAACTTTAAACAGTTTTTTTGATCATGCTTGGTGCATTTCTCTGAGTAATTACTTAATATTCTAATTATGGAACTTTCAAAATACCCTTTAAAGACCTATAAAGATACTCCTTCTGATGCAGAACTAGTCTCTCATCAGTTGATGTTAAGAGCTGGATTAATTAAAAAACTAGCCTCTGGTCTCTTTACTTGGATGCCACTAGGATTAAAAGTCCTTAGAAAGATTGAAGACATTGTTAGAGCAGAAATGAATCAGTCCGGTGCCTTTGAAATTCTTATGCCNGCAATTCAACCCTCAGACCTCTGGAAAGAAACAGGACGATGGGATGAATACGGTAACTTACTTCTAAAAATATATGATCGTCATGAGCGTCTTTTCTGTTTTGGGCCCACCCANGAAGAAGTAATCACTGATATTGTTAGAAAGGAAATCACGAGTTACAAACAACTACCGGTAAATTTCTATCAAATACAAACAAAGTTTAGGGATGAAATAAGACCAAGATTCGGTGTAATGAGGGCTCGCGAATTCCAAATGAAGGATGCGTATTCATTTCATTTTGATCAATCATCACTTGATAATGAATACNATAAAATGGCTAATACTTATAATAATATTTTTAATCGTCTCGGTTTAAATTTTAGAAAAGTAAGGGCAGGCAGTGGAGAAATAGGTGGATCCATGTCCCATGAATATCATGTTTTAGCTGATTCAGGTGAAGATGAAATTGGCTATTGTGATGAAGAGAATTATGCTGCTAATGTTGAAATGATAGANTCTAAAAGCGCGCCAAACGGTGGGCTACTCTCCTTTACAAGAGGNATAGAGGTTGGGCATATTTTCCAACTTGGAGATAAATACAGTAAAAATATGGGNCTAAGTGTGCTTGATCATGAAGGACAAAATATCAGTCCTTTGATGGGTTGTTATGGTATTGGAATCTCAAGAATTGTTGCAGCTTCAATTGAACAGAATCATGATGAAAAAGGCATTATCTGGCCAGAGCACATAGCCCCTTTTGATTACATTATTATTGCTTTAAATAATAAAAATTATGACATTACTTCTAAAGCCAAAGAAATATATGAAGCAATTAAATCCTCTGGAAGAGAAGTTATGATTGATGATCGTGATGAAAGAGCGGGAGTAAAATTTGCTGAAGCAGACCTGATAGGTATACCAAATCAGATTATTGTTAGTAAAAGAGGACTAGATCAAGGCACAATTGAACATGTAAATCGTTCGAGTGGTGTCAAAGAGGACATAGCAATAAATAAGTTAGTGGAAAAAATTTCTGGCTAAGAGCCAATCTAGTCACTATTTTTTATCTCAGAATTCTTTGAAATAGCTTTTTCAATAAATTCAATGGCTTCTTTCTGAGCTCTTAATGCATCCTGTCTAGCAGAATCATATAGATTGACTTCAATTCTTCTTTGAGCCCTTGCTAATAATCGTTCTGCTTCAAGAATTTTTTCATCTTCAGCTGCATGTTCACTTAATTCTTTTGCGGCTGAAATAGTTTGCCGTGCATTACTCATTTCTTGCAAAGGAGGAAGAGTTGCACATCCTGAGAGGATAAACAAAACTAAGAATATGGTAATAATTCTCTGATTCATAAAATAATTAAAAAAAGTTTATAATAAAAAAAATATCAGTCTAGCTCTCATAGGTCAAGCAATCATTAGATAAGAGGACTATTTAATATCTAAAACTGTTTTAATAAAGGGTATTGTTAATTTTCTTTGTTTAGATAATGACTCATAATCAAGCAGTTTAATAATATCAACCAACACTGAAACATCTCTAGGTACCCTAGAAATTAGGTATTTAGCTACATCTTGAGGTAAATTAAAACCTCTAACTTTTGCATGCAATGAAATGGCTTCAATCATTTGCTCTTCATTCATTGGCTTGAGTCGGTCAACTAACCCCAAACTGAATCTTGAAGCCAAATCAGGTAATTTAAAGCTTAACCCTTGCGGAGTATCGCTTGAAGAAATAAGGATCCTGCTTTTCGTGTGAATCAATTCTTCATATAAAATCAAAAGTTGTTCTTCCCAAGAAAAATCCCCTATAACATTTTCAATATCATCAATTGCAACCAAATCAAACTGATCTAAATTATCTAATATATCTGGAGTAAAATCTTTTGACTCTCTCATTGGTAAATAAAGCAGTCGATTAATCCCGTTGTCCATGTAATTAATGGTTGCCTGTAAAATATGAGTTTTTCCAGAACCTTTGAGTCCAGCAATCCAAAGTAGTTTATTTTTATCATCTTTAATAGAATCAATGACTACTTTATTTGAGCTTGAATGAAAAGACTCGAAAGTCATATATTCTGATATGGAGACAGGTAAGGGTATTTGATGCACTTTTTATCCCGATTGAGTCAGTATGAATTTTGCCTTTTTAGACCAAGTTATCCAATAATCTAAACCGCTTAAGACCGACGTCAAAAAAACTATTGAGCCCATGAGAATTGATAAGAATTGGAATGGCTCAATAATAATTTGACTGGCAATAATGAATAGTACAAAAAAGATCTGTATAAAAGTGTTGAGCTTACTTATGAAAGACGGTTCTGGCTTTGGTCTTTCTACAAAGTAATTATATAGAAATAATCCAAATAAAATCATCACATCTCTGATGATCACCACAGCAGTCAGCCAATAGGGAATATGGCCCATGAGATATAAGGTAACAAATAAGGAGACCAAGAGTATTTTATCAGCAGCTGGATCAAGAGTGGCACCTAAGTTGGTCCTCCAATTGTAAGTTTTAGCAAGAAACCCATCTAGAAAATCAGACAATCCAGCAATAGCAATTAGTACAAGAGCATTGAGATGTTGCTTATTCCATAGAGCAATAATAATTGGAATAACAATAACCATTCTTAGAATGCAGATTGCATTAGGTATATATGACAGTTTAAATCCAATCTTCATCAAAAGTTGCTCGAATAACTAAAAGAATAATTAAGTTGTTGATGTTAATATACAGTTTCTAATAATTATAGTCCTGACAAACCATTACAACCAAAAAAAACAGTAATGACGACTAAAAAAACAAAGCTTACTTACTCTGATTCTGGAGTCGATATAGATGAGGCAAATCAGTTAATAGATAACATTAAGCCAATTGTCAGACAAACCCTAAATAAGAATGTCCTTTCGAATATTGGCGGATTTGGAGCTTTATATGAGTTGGATATTAATCACTATAAAAAACCTGTTCTTGTTTCTGGTACTGATGGAGTAGGAACAAAAATTATGCTTGCTAGAGAATTGTCATGTTTTGATCAAATTGGCATTGATTTAGTAGCCATGTGTGTCAACGATGTAATTACCTTAGGCGCCAAACCTCTATTTTTTTTAGACTATTTTGCAACATCAAAACTCAAGGTTAGTGAAGCAACTAACATCATCAAAGGTATAGCTGAAGGTTGTCTTCAATCAGATATAGCTTTAATCGGTGGAGAAACTGCAGAAATGCCTGGAGTTTATCAATCTGGTGATTTTGACTTGGCTGGATTCTGTGTTGGGGTTGTGGATTATGAAAAAATTATCGATGGGCAACATATCAAACCCACAGATTCAATCATTGGTATTGAATCTTCTGGACCTCATTCCAATGGGTATTCTTTAATTCGGAAAATCATTGAAGTCAATTCAATTAATTTACAAGATAAGCTAGATGATCGAACACTTGGAGAAGCTATTATTCAACCTACAACCATATATGCTAAAGCCATTAATCACCTTCAAGAAACATATGATATCCATGGAATGGCACATATAACAGGTGGTGGATTTAAAGAAAATATAGTAAGAATCTTACCTGAAAATATTAATGCAGAAATTGATTTGAATGCTTGGCAACAACCAGAAGTTTTCAACTGGATACAAACAGTAGGTAACGTTGATCATGAAGAAATGCTTAGAACATTCAATTGCGGAATTGGTTATGTTTTAGTGGTAAATAATTCTGATTCAAAAAGAGTGATAAATAAATTAGCTGAAACAGGTCATAACGCTTTCCTTATCGGTGAAATAACCACAGGAAAGAAAGAAGTAAGGTTAAATTTATGACTCTGGCTGATGACTCTTTAATGAGAGCTGTCTGTTTGCTATCAGGGACGGGAACAAACTTACAAGTAATTCTTCAAAACATTGCAACAGGTAACATTCCCATATCTTTAAATGCTGTTATCTCTGATAACCCTATGGCAAAAGGGATTGAAAAGGCTGATACTTCAGGTATCACAACTAAAGTTATTGATTACAAATTGTACGATGAACAAGGTACCTACCATGATCA
>NZOP01000042.1 GCA_002693165.1 Nitrososphaerota archaeon | reverse complement strand
CAGTTAGCTGGAAAAATGGGAAGTATACGACGAGCTCGACAGAAAGTTCAAAGTATGGGAAAGCATCTTCCAAGTGATAAAAAGATATTTGAGAGAAGAAAACGTTGGAGAAATATTAGACTCCAAGAAAATAAATTGAAAGTTATTAGTGAATAACGCGAAATCAAAGTCCTTTTATTTTATTCATCAATAGTTACGAATGTGAGTAAAAAGGTTATAATTTTAGGTTCAGGGCCCGCTGGATTAACCGCGGCTTTGTATACGGCACGAGCCAACTTAAATCCACTAGTTATAGGTGGAGTAGAATGGGGAGGACAATTGATGCTAACTACTGATGTTGAAAACTATCCTGGTTTTGTTGAGGGTATTAAAGGCCCTGATCTTATGGAAAATTTTCGGAAACAGGCAATAAGATTCGGTGCGGAAATAATTAATGAAAATGTCACGTCTGTAGATTTTAAGAAAAATCCGTTTCAAGTTTCAACTGCAGAAAATAACTATAATGCAAATACAATAATAATTGCGACTGGAGCTGATTCTAAATGGTTGGGATTAAGTTCTGAGCAAAAATTAATTGGAAGAGGTGTTTCTTCTTGTGCTACGTGTGATGGTTTCTTTTTTAAAAATAAAAATATTGTGGTTGTTGGTGGTGGTGATTCAGCTATGGAAGAATCCTTGTTCCTTACAAAATTTGCAAATAAAGTTACAGTAATACATAGAAGAGATAAATTACGAGCTAGTAAAATTATGCAGGAGCGTGCGTTTAAAAATAACAAAATAGAATTTGTTTGGGATAGTGAAATAGTTGATGTGATTGGTGAAAATTCCGTCACTGGAATTAAAATAAAAAACATTAAAACAAATCAAGTTAGTGAGATGGAAATTCAGGGATTATTTATTGCAATAGGACATAAACCAAATACAGATTTTCTTAAAGGACAGATAGATCTTAATGAAAAAGGATATGTTATTCATAATGGAACTCGTACAAATATAGATGGGGTTTTTGTAGCTGGTGATGTTTATGATTTTCGTTACAGACAAGCAGTAACTGCAGCGGGGCATGGGTGTCAAGCAGCTATTGATGTTGAAAAATTTATTGAAGAAAATAATTTATAATGTTAGTAGGTAGGATTATAACCAGGAAAATTATAATCTGTGCCAATATCTAAATCGATTTGTTCTTTTGATATTTGTTTATTTTTTTTCATGAATTAATAACACGATAATAAAAGTTAGTAATGTAAAAACTAGAAATAAATAGTCAGTAAATATTGCTTCTTTAATTGACTTTTTTTGGCTTATTGTGTTTATCTGCAATAAAATCAACCATATTGCATGGCTCACGTGCCAAGGCTTGGGTAAACAAGCCTATTTAATTCAGGTGAACTGCATGGTCCAGTAAAGGCTCGCAGTTCAGTTCTCCTGATTCATGTTATCATATTATTTTGATAATTTCTCAAATAATGTTTTTAATTCTTCGTCGGTTGGTTTATTGAATTTACCATTAGCCATGACAATGTTTATTGGGCCTCCGCCATCAGATTCTTCTCTTGGAATTACATGAACGTGCATGTGAGGAATCTCTTGGCCGCTTTCCTTACCGTTATGAATTCCAATAGTAGTTGCAGGTACATTTAGTTTATCGCGTAATTTCTTTGAAATTTTTATAGTTGTATTAAATACAGCAGATGCTGTTTCATTATCTAATTCTTCAACAAATTGGGCGTGTTTTTTTGGAATTATCAGGGAGTGGCCTTCGCTTATCGGAAAAACATCAAGAAATGAAAGTGTTTTATCGTCTTCGTATATTTTATAGCTTGGAATTTCACCTTCAACTATTTTACAGAATAGACACGAATCCATAAATCCGGTATGAAGAAGGTAAATTTAAGTTAATTTTAAAATATTAAATATTCAATTAAATTCTACATTGGGTCTATGAAAATAAATACATTTTAGAATAGTTGTGTATATTAATTTATAATGTTGAGTCAAGATATTGTTAATTATTTATTGAAATATGATTTTCAGATTACCCCTGATGGTATTGGGTTTTTGATGGAACAGGGTAATGATAGCCATATGATTATAGATAAAATAATTCAAGAAAAGACCAAAAACAAAGAAAATGATTTTTTAATATCAAAACATGATATAGAGAATTTTATCAGTCCAAAGAAAGAAGTTAAATTGGTAAAAAATATGACTTATGACTTTCAAATTATTTCTGGGAGTGAATCTGTGCCAGATCAGCTTGAAGGTATAGATGGTTACCATCGTTTAATCAACAATCGTTTTGGTAAATTTAGTAGAATTATGCATAAAAGGCAAGATTCGAAACTTGTACGGAAAATCAGTGTTGCAAGAAAGAGCATTGATGGAAAGCCTATTAAAATAGCTGGGTTGCTTGTGGAGAAAAATAAACGGGAAAAAAGTTATGAGATTAGGATAGATGACGATAGTGGGTTTCTTGATGTAATAGTAATTGGAAGAACTGAAATCAATCAAATAGAGAGGTTTTTGATCGACCAAATGATTATTGCCGATATTGTTTATAGTAAGAATATCAATCGTTTTATTCTGAAGGGTTGTTATCCACTTGATATCCCAATCAGAATGTTTGATTCAAAGGAAGACGAGCCAGTCTATGGTGTGTTTCTATCAGATATTCATGTTGGAAGTAAGACATTCTTAGAGGATTCGTTNAGGAGTTTCTTGGATTGGCTTAACGGTAAATCAGATGATTTAGAGATAGTAAACANTATTCAGTATTTGGTTGTNGCTGGNGATGTTGTTGATGGGATTGGTGTGTATCCTGGACAAGAGGAGGAACTCACATCATTAAATTTTACCAAGCAATATGATGAATTTGCGGAATTGTTGAAGGAAATTCCCAATCATATACGCGTATTTATTTCACCGGGTAATCATGATGCCACTCGCCATGCGTTACCACAGCCACCAATATTCAAGAAGTATGCTGCAAGTTTGTATGATATGGACAATGTGGAGATGCTTGGCGATCCCTGTTATATCCGTTTACATGGTGTAAACATACTTGTTTACCANGGGCAAAGTTTGCCAGACATTATAGGATCAACGCCAGGAATTAGTTTTGATAGTCCTGCTGAGGCAATGAAGGTTTTGTTGAGGGCAAGGCACTTGGCACCAACACATGGTTCTGGCACCACTGTGGCGTTGGAGGAAGATGATAGATTGGTTATTGATGATGTTCCAGATATTTTTCATTGTGGTCATGTTCATACGGTGCAGACCATGAAGTATAGGGGAAGTCTGTTACTCAATTCAGGTACTTGGCAATCGCAAACACAGTACCAAAAAAGGTTGGGAATCGTCCCTGTTCCAGCTGTAGCTGTAGTGGTTGATCTGTCAACCCTTGAAGTAGTAAGGATGAAGAGTTTTGAGTAGANATGGATATAAAATCCNACCAAATCTATAATGTGGACTGTCTGAAAGGGATGGCGTCGATGGAAAAGGAATC
Source organism: Nitrososphaerota archaeon (assembly GCA_002693165.1). The sequence continues at coordinate 3,517 of NZOP01000042.1, read as the reverse complement.
GGTTGATTTGATAGTCACAGACCCCCCATTCGCGATTGATTTCAAGGCCAAAAAGGCCAATTATAACAGGATTGAGTCTAGGGTTCTTGAAGGATATAACGAGATTCCAAAGGAAGAATATTATAAATTCACAAAGGATTGGATGGNGGATTGTTTTAGGGTCCTAAAAGAAAGCGGAAGCATGTATGTCTTCTCCGGTTGGAACAACCTGAAGGATATACTGAATTCCCTTGACNATGTGGGTTTCACTACAATAAACCATATTGTTTGGAAATATCAATTTGGGGTTGTAACCAACAGGAAATTTGTGACNTCACATTACCACTGCCTNTTNGTNTGTAANAACGATAAGAAAAGAAAGTTCTTTCCGTATTCCAGGTTTTCCAAGGATGAGAAAGATATCNATAATAAAAGCCTACATTATATGGACAAGGAGGATGTGTGGATAATCAAAAGGGAGTATTGGACCGGTGATGAAAAGACTCCGACAAAACTTCCTGCAGAGATAATTAAAAAAATCTTGGAGTATTCCAGTGAGGTCGGTGATGTTGTGTTCGATCCGTTCCTTGGATCTGGACAAGTTGCAATGATAAGCAAGATGGAAAAGAGAAAGTATATCGGTTTTGAGATCGTGAAGGAGTATTTTGATTTTGCATCGAAGCGGTTGAGCACCGATACTTATCGTTTAAGCGTAGCTGATAAAATGTAGTGTAGTTGTTTTGTTTGAATATATTGTTAAAAACTTAATTGGTGAATTATAATTATGATGTTTTCTGAGAGTGTTGTGTATCCGTTATTGATTGGACTTGTGGTTCTTTTTGTAATTATAGTATACCAAATACAAAAAATAGGAAAGTTAGAAAAGAGTATGGAGAAGATGGTGGGATTAAGTAAGNTGACAACATGGGAGAATAAGAAAACTGGACTTTATAGTGAAATATTGGGAAGGTTTGGATTAATGCCTGAATACAAATCTTTAGCAATAATTGGATCGTCATCTGAAAATTTTTCGCTTGATATGCTTGGAGTTAAAGACGATTCTGTTGATTATATTGAATTTAAACAAAAACGCCATGGTAAACAGAAAGGTAGATTGAGTGATGGAGAAAAACATGTAAAGGATTTGATAGATGCAAAGAAAGTTAGATATATAATAAAAGATGTGGTGTGGCCTGAGGAATTTGAGATAAAGGATAGAGAAATTAAGAAGAAAATGAAGAAAATAAAAGATTAATTATTTTTCTTTCTTATATTCTTCCACTACACTCTTCCAGATCATATCATCCTTTTCTTTTGCTATAAAATCTTTGAAGAATTGCTCAGGATCCTTAATCCAGGATAATAATCTCTCAACTCTTTTACTAGATGTATTAAAAACCGATTTTTTAGGTTGTGTTTTATCATACTCAAAATCAATTATACCTGTATTGATTGTACTTCTAAGCCCCACAAATCCTATTGCTACCTCGATCTTATCAAGAGGAATGTTATCATTTGCTGACAATACCCGTTTGTATATTTCAAGTTGTTGCCTGTGTTCTGAAGCATATCTTTGTACTCTATCAGTTTTCCAGTCAACAATCGTATATTTATCCCCTTTTCTGAATACTGCATCAATCTTGGATTGGAATTTAAGTTCAGAATCAAATCCTAAAGATTTAAGCGAGGGTTCGAGTTTTTNTTCTACTTTTACCTCGTCGTAGTCAATCTNCTCAATAATCTTTTTTACATTCTCAATGAATGGTTTAGCGTCTTTACTGGCTGAATATTCCTTTTCTGATAACATTAGTGCAACTGCTTCGTGCACTTCTGAACCAAGTGACATGGCGTAACTTGTCTTTTTTATTGTAAGTATCTTATTTACAAAATAATCATAAGCTGATTCGGGTAGAGAACTAAAAGATGTGTGTTCTAAAGATTCAAAATGATTTTTTACAAAGTCTTTGATCCATCTGTCTTTATTCTCCAATAATTTTTTGGCTTCATCATACTGACCATTAACAAACAAATCAAAAGCTCTGTGCTTACTTTCAGTAAGATTAAGACTAGCCGNTTCAACAGCCTCAATCTCTCCCAATTCAGNNGCATNATTGNGATAATNTNGANNTTTATCNGTCAAAATAACAAGNTGTTTCTTTGCTCTTGTAAATGCAACAAAATCTACCCTTAATGTCTCTTCTTTAAGTTCTTCTTTGGCATTAATTCCTTTTGAGTAAAGTATGGCCTCAACTACCTTATCTTGGAAGTTTGACCTATTGATTGTCTTTGAAGGAAGATAAATAACATTATCAAATTCCTTTCCCTTTGCTTTATGTACTGTTGTTAGTACAATCTCCTTTTCTACATNTGATTCCTGAGATAAAAGATCTGTTACTTGAAGATATNACGTCAATGNGTGNANATNCTTATCAGATGCGTGTATATCCTTNTCAGGTAAAACCATAAGTGCTTCTTGATATGCTTCTTGGATNNTCATTGCAGCAGANAGATATTCTTTACCATAACTGATACATATTGGNATTATTTTATCCTTAAATAATTTGTTTACATCTTCTACTGTTTTTATAGATTCTCTCATCTGTTTGAATAACGGTAACTTCTCAAGAAGTTCGGGGAGTTCAATATACTTATTTTCAGCAATCTGAAAAGCATCCTGAATGGAACAAGGAAAAAATGGTGTAAACATAGAATTTTTTACATCTTGCACATTAGAACTAAAAACTCCTCTCAAAAATGATATGATATGATTTTTGGCATCATTTGAAGTAGAAAAAAATGTCGAAGAAAAATCCAACCCATTAGCTGTCAGTTCTTTAGCAATATCCACTATTTGGTTATTGGTTCTTGCAATGATTGCTGTCTTGCCAGAAAAACGTTTTCCTAATTCACAAGCAACAGCATAAATCTTGTCACGCTCAACATCATAGATGATTGGTTTACTTCCAGACTCATCATTTGCATTCTTAAACCCATTCAACTCCTTTTTATGGGCATCCTCTTTAGTCTTTGAGGTAAAATATTCGCTGGCGTAAGATAATATTTCATTTGTGCTTCTAAAGTTTTCAGACAATATGGACTGTGTGGAAGGCATAAATTTCTCAAAATTCAAAATAGAACCCCCTTGAAATCCAAAAATNGCCTGTTTTGAATCACCAACAGCAAAAAAATGTATTGCGGACTTTAAAGCAATATCNGCTTCCATANTATTNACATCTTGNAATTCATCAATCANTACNTACTCAAATTGAGGAANTTCTTTAAGCAGTAAGAATTTTATCAGGAGGTCGGCATAATCAACACCGCGCTTATTCTTAATGTCTTCATAATGGTTATAGATGGCTAAAAAATAATCAGCAAACTTGTCTATTTCCTCTTTGCTNTAANTCTNGCNTNCTTNAAGATNTTTTTTTACCTCAATNAGATCTATCTNATCTGGAGTTATTCCAAAACTCTTCAAGTATCTAATGAGACTCTCAATCTGAGGTACAGCGTGCTCAAGAAGAGGCGTATCTTCATA
>NZOP01000041.1 GCA_002693165.1 Nitrososphaerota archaeon | reverse complement strand
TCTGGAACTGGTTCAACGACAGGTTCTGGAACTGGTTCNACAACAGGTTCTGGTTCTTCTATAATCCGATCCTCGTTATTCATTACTGGAGGNGGCATGTTGAATAAAAGAAGTAATCCTATTGCTACTGCGAATATTATTATAATAATTGGTAAATTATAGCTTGGTTTTTCAGACAATATCTTAATTTCTAGTTCTTTCTAATATAAAAATATCTTTTTGCTTTGTGTGTAGTTATTTGGCATAATTGGAAATTATTCGTGATTGTCTATATATCAAAGTATTTTTCCTCATGTCGCTGAACAGAAAATGATGGTATTATTTATATATGAAATTTTAAATTTTTAATAAAACCTATTAGTAACTTTGATGAATTTACCTTCGTGAAGCACATTCAATTATTAGTGTTGTTTATTCTAGTATTCGGAGCAATTGCTCTTCCTTTTAATTTTCCTAATAATATCTCTCCTGCATCTGGTCAAGAGTTAACCAGAGAAATGGCAAATTGGGATATGATAAACTATAACCAATATGGCACTGGTCATAATCCACAATCAATTATCAATGCTGAAAATGCAGCAACACTAGAAATGAAATGGATATATCCTTATACTCCTATCAGTCATCCAAAAATTGCAGGCGCAAAAACTTTTGCTGGTTCAGGTTCTCCTGTTTTAATTGTTGACGGAATTGCATATAGTGCAACCAATCAACGGGCTTTACTAGCTATTGATTCTTCAACTGGGCAATTAATTTGGAATAAAATTGTTGGTTATGACAACGAGGAATTACAGCAAAAGTATTCTCATGTTAAAGGAACGTTGGCCCATACTCATGCAGTAAATTATTATGACAGTAGAGGAATAGTAATTCCTAGTTTTACATCATGTCAAATTGACGGACACGATTCATTAATTGGNGATGTTGTTTTTCAGTTACTTGAATTATGTGGTACTGCAGAAGAAGCTGAAACTTGGGGAAATCGNGGTTATTATGCGAGTATAGGAACTCATCCTCCTCAGTTTTATCAAGATATCATGGTTGTTCCAGTTATGGGATCGTCAGGTAATGGAGGTAGATCGTTTATAGCTGGATATGATGTTAGCGATATGGAAAATCCTAAAAGACTATGGCAAACATTTTTGGTTCCACCTGCAGATGGAGATCCAGAATGGGCATTACATGAATGTGATAAAGGATGGTTCTTCTCATTTCCTGAATGGAAAGACTCGGGAAGACTTGCCGTTCCATGTTCTGAAGTTCCAAGAGAAAATCTGATGAATGATTGGATTAATCCACAAAGTTCTCGTAATGAGCTTCATTCTGCTAGTACGGTTGCAACTATTTGGGGNCATTATTTAATTGATCAAGAAACTGGTATTGTTTATTTAGGAACTGGAGAAAGTGGACCTTATCCTAATGCATTACGAAGGCCTGGTGTTAATCTATACGGAAGTGCTATAGTTGCCTTGGACGCAACAACTGGTGAATTCAAATGGTGGTATCAAACTGTTCCACACGATATGTGGGATTATGACTGTTCTTGGAATGCAATATTGGGAGAAGTAAATGGTCAGAAGGCAATATTCAAAGCATGTAAAAATGGATTTATGTATGCATTGAACGCAGCCACTGGCGAACCATTTTGGATATATCATCCTCCTAGTGTATGGTTACCACAACCTGGAATGGCATATCCTGATCCAAAGAATATAGAAGACCTTCAACGTGCATGGCCTACATCTCATGTTGGCGAACAAGATTTTATTAGCGCAAATTATGCAGGAATTCTAGAAGCTGACGTTGCATATGATGGGGANAGANTATACCTTGGTGCATATAATATGCCTGTAAAAGTCTGTGTTCCTGAATATCCTAATGACTTTGGTAATACTCTTAATATGTGTGAATCCGACAGGCATCCTACAAATTCAACAATTTATGGTTTAGACGCAAACACTGGAGAAGAGATTTGGAGCTTCTTCATTGACGGAGCTGGTTTTAGAGGTGGTTTAACTGTATCCGGTGGACTTGTATATGTTCCTTCTGGAGATGGATTTCTATATTTACTAAACGCTGAAACCGGTGAAGTTGTTACCAAACGTTCTTTTGGAGTTGGTTTATACACTCAAGCCACAATTGGCGCTGATGGTAATGGCGATATGAAAGTATTTGTTCAAACTGGAGGTATGTCTATTGCCTCGTGGGGACCTGCTGTATATGGTGCAGCTGGTGCTATGATTGCCTTAGGACTTTCTGACAGTCCAGGAATTATTTCTGATGTTGTGCAAGAAGGACCTGAACCAGAAATTATAGTCGAACCAGAAATAGTCGAAGTTGAGAAAATTGTTGAATTAGAAACTAAAGAAATTGTAACTGAAACTCAAACACTCATTAGTCCNATATCNTATCTTATGATAATNATTTCGTTTATCATTTTAGCTATTTCAGCTACAATGTTTGTAACAAGTGGTAGCTGGAAATTTGGTTCTTAGGTGATTACTTTTGGCTACANTGTCTAAATCCGATCGAACAAAAATTTCTGCTATATTCTTTTTAATTGGTATTATTGGAATAGTTGGAATANTTACTTACCCNTCNATTCCAGAGTTCTCANATAAAGTAGAAATAATTGAACCAGTAAGAAGTGAAAATGTAGCAATTGTTAACGAAGCACCTAGAGCAGAAGAACCTCGTGCAGGTGAAGCACCTAGAGCAGAAGAACCTNGTGCAGTTGCAGCACCTAGAGATGAAGCTGTAAATCCTGTGGTGCAAGTTAGTGATACTCATCCTCAAGCAGAACTTCTAAAAACCACTATTGCTGACTTTCATAAAGCATTTTCATCCAAGGACAGTAAGGCAACTCTAAGTTACTATGCTAATGATAGAACTACTTATGCTGAATGGTCTGGTCAAGCAGGCGCATTTGCAGGTACATACAAAGGCTATAATAATATTCGAATTCTTATTTCAACAATTTTAGCTAACACTCTGGATATTNCAATCGACATGACTAGNTATGANGTTACTTTTTCTGGAGATCGNGCTACTGTAGTTCATCAGCTTTCCAATACTGGACATGGACAACTCATTGGAGAGTTTAGTATGGATATTGACGCTGTTACTGTTTGGGAATACTCGGATGGAAGCTGGATTATTGTTGATGACCGCTGGACTTTTATGATGTTTAAGACTGAAGTAGTTGCAGAAGGAACTGTTTTCCCATTAGATTGGGAAAGAATTGGTGATTATAGCGTACTCTTTGGTAACTTACCTGAATCTTATCTCAGTCGTCCGTGATAATTTTATTTTAATTTCTAGATCTTACAAATAACATTCCTGAAATAATAATTAAAATTAATGACAAGCCTAATACAACATATGATATGGGACTTATGATTTCTTCTGTTCTTATAACTTCTTTTTCAACAACTCTTTCTACATCAACTGGTACTTCTTCTATAATTATTTTTGCAGAGTTGATATTTTCAGATAAACCATAAGCTAAAAGTGCACCTGGGATTGCTTCAGATCTACCTAATACCCCTCCTGAACCAATTAAAGAAAATATTTTGATATCTCCATTACTGTCTGCTCCAAATACTGGTTGCACTGGACATTGGTGTCCTTGGAATTTCATCCACACTAATTCTCCATTTTCTGCATCAAGAGCTCTTATTGTCCCATCAGTTGAACAAAACCAAATCATTCCTCCTGAAGCTGTTACTCCTCCTCTTATCCCAACCTCTTCTAAATCATATTTCCATAATAATTCTCCATTTCTTGCATCATGTGCCCATACTGTGGCATTTGATGGTACTTCTATGTCTGAATACAAAGTAATCCTTCCCCATGCATCTTTCATTGACGGTTCTACTGAAGTAATTTTTTGAAGCGACCATTTATGATAAGTTGTTGAATATATATTTCCATACGCAAATGTAACATCAGATTCCGTCCCTCCTGATTCTTTTCTCCAATTTGGTTCATTTGTTGGATATGATACCCATGGCTTTACCATATCTGCTTTATTAGTTGGATCTAAGACAAAGTCAAAATTTGGTTGTGGTCCGAGTTCTCTTCGTTTTACATGTGGACTGTAATCNGTACTCCATATTAATTTACCATCTTTTGCATCCATTGCATATAGCTGCGCTCCTTTACATAATTTGAATACAGTTTCTCTACCATCTATAGTGGCCAACAATGTATTCCAAGAGCAGTCTAAATCTCCTAAATCATGAGCCACAATTTGATGCCACCAAATTAATTCACCAGTTGTTGTGTCCAATGCGATTACTGAATTACTAAATACATTTGGTCCTGGTCTATATGTGGCATTCCAGCTAGGTGATGGGTTTCCCGTTGCTAAGTATGCTATTCCTTTCTCTTCGTCAACTGCCCATTGACCCCAGCCAATTCCTACATCTCCCTTTCCAAATCCACAATTTTCTGGACATTTTCCCCAATCATTTCTTAAAATATCTTCTGGTATGTCTTCAGCTTTAATTCCTTGAATCCATCCTTTTTCTGCTACTCTGACTGTCCATTCAGAATCTCCTTTGTCTTGCGGTGGCATAATATAAAATGTCCAAAGTAATTTTCCAGTATCTAGATCATATCCTCTGAATGCTCCTCTTCCTCCTTCTACTGCTTCTCTTCCTCCTGTTCCGTAAATTAACACTCGGTTATTTTTATCAAATACTGGTCCTGATGATTGAAGACCTTTGAAAACTCCCAAGTTTCCTTCCAAATTTTCACATGTTGGTGTGTCTAATCTATATTCAACTTCTCCAGTTTTTGCATTTAATCCGAATACTTGACAGTTTGGCCAAGGNGCAAATATNTTTCCTTCTGCAAATGAGAAACTATGTGCATGACTAGATAGTGAAGGATAAAAATCTAAATTGACAGGAAGTTGTTTTTTTGTTCTTTCNATATTAACCAAATATGGNTGTGCTTGGAATGACCATAACTCTTCTCCATTTCTTGCATCAATTGCATGTATACTTAGATCTTCCATTCTGTTATACACTATTCCTTCAACTACTATTGGATTNGCAATTGATCCTGTTCTTGGAATTATTCCTTCTATTTCTTTAGGCATTGGCCATGAGTGTATCCATTTTAATTCTAAAGAATTTACATTATCCTTGTTTATCTGATTCTGAGGATTAAATCCTGTAGCATGATAATCGTAATTTGGTGCAACAGAATCAAAACCATTGTCTTCTATTGCATTAGAAAATAATATTTCAGTATTTAGTGAAGTTAACGTTGAAACAATTAAAATAAAAATTAATATGCTTACTTTTTGCACAAATTAAATTTATCATGTCTTCCCTAATAGGTTTAGTGAAAAATTTNTTTTTTTTGACCTACGTCTTCCTTTTTCTANANNCNGTTAGNATTATNATTGATAATATNCCAANAATAATNANGAAAATTGNAGTAAATCTAACCGAGTCNNTTTCTTCTGCTTCTGTTGGTTTATTAACGGTATTATTGACGATNTTTTCTTGTATTTCTATTTCTTCTGAAATNCCCAAGGCNATCAAAGATCCTGGTATNTGATTATGTNNCAATCCACCTACTTCNTNTCTTCCCCTTCCTCCNTTTATTANATATATNTGAAANTCACCATNNGANTTTNNCCCAATTGTCGGNTGAGTNGTNANTGGNGTNTTTAAAAATATTTTATGTAATAGTTCTCCNGTTATTCCGTTTAATATGTATANATTTCCATCNGCNGCNGGTATTATTACCAAGTCTTCTGTNGCNATAATTCCNCCTCTAAATGCTACTCCATCAATAAANTAACTCCATATTTCTTNACCAGTATTTGCNTCTATTGCTAATATTGTTGTATTTTGTTTTTGTTTTGGGTAATTTAGATTATATTCTCCAGGNGGAACTCCTATNCCTTTATGATTNCCTGCTTTTNCACTAGCNTCCCATCCAAGACTTAATGGNAATATNACTATGNCTTCTTTTTCATTNTANGCAATGTCTGCTTCNCCAGCTCTTAATGGTATAATGTAAAACCAATCCTTTGATGGATAATTCAACCATTTCTTTTCGTGCATATCATAGTAACTCATTACATTATTCCAATATCCATCCTGAGTATTTGGATCACATCCTATGCAAGGATGACCCGAAGTCCTTCCTCTTGGAATTCCATCTTCACTTGTTCTACTTTCCAATAGAGGTGATTCATATATCCACAATGGTTCACCAGTAGCGGCATCAAGAGCCCAAAGTAGACCTGTAACAGAATATTTTATTATAGCTTTTTTCTTTTCTCCGTTTATCGTCAATTCAGTTAGAACTGTATTCCACGCTGTGTCTGCTTGCACCATATCTCTTGGTACTGTTTGATACCACCATATTATGTTTCCACTTGTTGCATTTAGTGCTACTATTGAAGACGCAAATAAATTGGGTCCAATAGCATATGTATTATTTACCCATCCGCCCTGATTTCCAGTTCCGAAATATACTATTCCCGTCTCCTGATCCAATGCCATTTGTCCCCACAGCAAACCTACTGCGGAATTATAGTGTTTTGGCACTCCCCAATCATTTATCAGATTCTCTCTTGGAACCTCGTTACATGGAATTCCAAGTCTTCCATTTTTNTTCCATTCTGGATATGAGAAGAACCATCCCTTNTCACATTCNTGNAANGCCCATTCTGGATCNCCNTCTGNTGGNGGNGCTAAAAACGTCCTCCATATTCTTTCAGGTGGATCTATATTCAGGTTATATCCATCAATGAATGCTCTACCTCCCCAATTTGAATCTGCTCCACATATTTGTGTAACATAGATGTTTGAATATTCTATTCCAGGGTGTGATGATAGTCCGCATAATCCTGGTCCAATGTACAAGTCCCAATCATATGCATTTCCTTCAATGTTCCTACATGTATCATTTAATTCAAAATCGATTTCTCCATCTTCTGGATTTATTGATAAAATGGAACATGCTACTGTACTAGGAAACAATTTACCATTAATCAGATTCAATCCATGAACATGTAATGCACCGCCTGTTATTGGTAATTTTCTATAAGCTTCTTGCCAATCAAAATCCCATGTATTTACCCACTTTAGATTTCCTGTTGAAGAATCTATTGCATATGTGTCTCTCATGTTGGTTGTAAAATATACTGTGCCATTAATTACCAAAGGAGGCGTCATTGAACCTTCTGTTAAAGAAATCCCTTCTTGTTCATTAAATTCAGCAGCAGGAATTGGGAAAGTCCATTTCAATTCCAACATATGTGCGTTATCTGCGTTAATCTGATTCTGTGGTGAGTAGTTTGTTCCTCTCACATTNTGATTAATGAATTCCCAATTGCCTTGATTANATAATGCTTGAATTTCTGATGATTGTGCTATTATGCTGAATAATATCAAAATAATTATTATAGTTATCTTCAATTTCTTACCAGAATATTACAATTATAATATTTAGAATTTGATGTTTTTTTGTTATTATATCTTATTTGTTAATTTTATGATTTTTATAATGGATATTCCAATTATTATAATTACTACAGAACCTAATAATACATTATAGAATTGTTCATCGAACCAATAGTTATCTACCGAATCACTTTCTAAAATTCTTGATTCTGCTTTTTTCTCCTCTTGTTCTTGTTTCTCAGGTTCTGGTTCTACTGGTACTGGAGATGCGGGATCTGCTGGGGCGGCGGGTGCTGGCATTTCAACACAATCAATTCGCACTCCTGCTTCGCAAAGAGAATCAACACCTGATGATGCCGATTCATTCCTTTTTTCACTATAATTATCAGGTAAACCAAAAGAAAATATAGCCCCCGGAATGTTTTGTTTTGTTATGCCTCCTATTGCATAAGCTCCTCTTCCTCCACTAATTACAAATAATCTTGGTTCCCCATCAATTGTTTTTCCTATTGTTGGTAATACTAATAATGAATTACTAAGAAATATATTATCTAATAGTTGCCCATTGTCGGCATCAAACATATACAAATTTCCATCTGCCGCCGGCAAATATACAACTCCGCCACTTGACATTACTCCGCCCCTATATGCAACTCCATCAATAAAATAACTCCATTTCACTTTACCTGTTATTGCATCAACTGCATATAACGTAACATTCTTTGGTTGTGTATCGAGATAATAATCTTCACCTGGTTTGTCTCCTAGACTTCCATATTGTCCTGCTTTTATTGCTTTATCTACTCCTCCTGCGACAGGAAGAAAAATTGTTTGTTTNTCCATATCTACTGCAATATCTGCTTCTCCTGCTCTTGCTGGAATCCAATAAAACCAATCCTTTGATGGATAATTCAACCATTTCTTTTCNTGCATNTCATAGTAACTCATTACATTATTCCAATATCCATCCTGAGTANTTGGATCA
>NZOP01000040.1 GCA_002693165.1 Nitrososphaerota archaeon | reverse complement strand
CTTTTTAGGTTTAGTAACAGACTTCTTAGATTCCTTTTTAGGTTTAGTAACAGACTTCTTAGATTCCTTTTTAGGTTTAGTAACAGAATTCTTAGATTCCTTTTTAGGTTTAGTTTTAGTAACTGACAAACCCAAATTCACCTAATGTACAAAAATCATAAATTATTAATAACAAATATATAGACAATTTGGAAAACACCGCCTTATATTCTTTATCCTTTGTTATATAATCAATTTTTTTTTATGAATATTTACAAAAACGTAAATTACAGACTAATATAATTNAAAATATGGAAATAAATGNAATACTAGATAAAACAAAAAACATAGCAGTGGTAGGTTTATCAAAAGACCGAACAAAAGATAGTTATAGAGTATCAGAATATATGAAAAGTTCCGGATATAACATAATCCCAATAAATCCAACGGCAGATCAAATTATGAATATAAAATCTTATGATTCATTAAAAAATCTACCAGAAAATATTGGAAAACAAGTGGATATAGTAAATATCTTTAGAAAAAAAGAGTTTGTTAAAGAAATAGTTATTGAAGCTATAGAATTAAAGAAGAAATATAATAAACTTCATACAATTTGGATGCAAATAGGAATAGATCATGAAGAAGCAGAAGAATTTGCAGAAAAAAATGGATTAAAAGTAATTACAAACAAATGTTTAATGATTGAACATAAAAGAATGTGAAAGAAAAGAGAAATCGACTTATTTTTTTACTTTTTTGGAATAGCTTAAAAGTTCTTCATTAGTTAGAACATGCATTGTTTTATTCTTAGAATCTATAGTAGATATCTTAATATTTTCACTAACATTAGATTTGTCATTAATTAAAACTACAGATTCCATAGCGAGTTTAATTGAATCGTCAAGAGATATATCTAAAGAATATTTTTTTTCAAATAATTCTATTACTTGTTCACTTCCAGTACCAATTGCAGTGGCATTATATGCAACATAACCTCCACTAGGATCAGTTTTCCATAAATGAGCTCCAGTTCGATCAACNCCACAAATAATCAAAGAAACTCCAAAGGGCCTAACACCAGCATATTGAGTAAACTGTTGTGAAGAATCAGCAATTTTACGTGCAAGTGTTTCTAAATCAACAGGCTGATCATATATCAATCGATTAGTTTGTGCNACAATTCTTGCTTGGTCCACTTGTATTCTCGCATCAGGAATATAACCTGCAGCNGCCACACCTATATGATCGTCGACTTGAAATAATTTTTGAGTAATACCAGAAGTTTGTAATTTAGATATCTTTTCATCNACAGCTAAAACTGCACCATCNTTTGATTTAATACCNAATGCAAGNCTTCCACGTCTAACAGTTTCCATNGCNTATTCAACTTGGTATAATCTTCCNTCAGGAGAAAATACAGTAATTGCACGATCGTATCCTTGAGCTCCAGGGAACATAATAATCAGTGATAAATTAAGCTAGTTAACATTTAAAGGTTTTATCAAGAGAATATTTAAAGGACAACATGAAAATAGAAGAAATTGAATTTTATGGTCATTCGAATGTAACAGGAACGCACAAATCAACACTGGAAATTACTACAGAAAAACATCTTACTGATAAAGGAGATTGTATAATTGGAGTAAATGCTAAAACNGCTTGCAATACATTAAATAGTAAAATTAAAGAAGAAATTCAGAAAGATAACAATCAGATTACGATAGAATTAATAGTAGAAGATATGAAATTTAAAACAAAGGCAATGGGTAGTTCAAAATTGTCGTTAAAACACAAAAAAGACATTGTATTAAGAAAAAGTAAGTTTACATGTACAAGAACAGTAGGCATAAACGCGGAAAATGCTGCTATTGANATCCCTAGAGAAATGATTAGTAAATTAAGAAATCCTAATGTAAAAGGACTGTTTAGAATAATAATAGGAGAAACTGAATAAAAATGACTAATAAAGCTACTGCCAAAGCACATGCAATGCAAGGATTATTGAAATATCATGGAATGAAAGATAGCAAACTAAGGATACCGTATCACGATAGTATTTCAGTTTGTCTTGATGCATTATTTACAAAGACAACAGTAGAATTTGGAAGTTTTGAAAAAGATGAATTAATTATCAATAATGAGATACAACAAGGTACAGTTCTGGATCGTGCACTAGTAATAATTAATAGAATTCGACTATTAGCAAAAATTGAAGACAAGGTAAGAATAATATCAGAAAATAGTATTAAATTTGGAGAAGTAAAGGGATTAGGATTTTCATCTTCTGCAGGNGCNGCATTAGCAGGATCTGCATTCAAAGCATCAGGCCTTGAATCTGCACATGGATGGGATATTAAATTAATTTCAAGAATTGCNAGATTATTAGCAGGATCAGCATGTAGAAGTGTAACAGGAGAATATTCAAGATGGTATTCTGGTAATGATGACGAAACATCATATGCAGAAAAAATATCAACTAAAAGTGATTTAGATCTTAGAATGATTGCAATACCATTTCCATCTGACTATCCAACAGAATCAGCACATAAGGAAGTATTAACATCAAATTTCTTNGATGCGAGAATTAAAAGTGCAAATATTAGATTGGAAAAAATTCAAGAATCTATAAAGAAAGGAGATTTAGATAATCTAGGAAAACTAGTTGAAGAAGATTCTTTAGAATTACATGCACTTACAATGACTGGAAAAGATAGAGTAATTCTCCTTCGTCCTGAAACAATCAACATAATCAATTTTGTAAAGCGAAAACAGAAAGAGAATATACCAATATATTATTCTATGCAAACAGGACCTTCAATTTTTATTAATACAAATAGTGATCATATTGACGAAATTTATAGTGAAATTTCAGAAATGGGTTTCAACGCAATAAAATCTACTATCGGGGATTCAGTCAGAATAAGTAACTAAAAAATANATCATTGTTTATTATTAGANAATCTATTTACAAAATAAACAGTGCCAAAGAGAATGACAATAGATAAAATCAAAGAAGGAATATATCTATTTGTTATTTCTTCCGANACAAAAACAGAAAATTCNTCAAATTGAACATNAATCAATTGNTTTTTATGTTCATGACTGATTATAGGTTGAAAAACAATAGATTTACCAGGAGAGATTCCTAAAGCTTTGGTTCTTAATTCAGTGGAATCTTCAGGATTCAATAACGGAATATCAACAAAAATAGATTGATCAAGTATTTCTAAATTATCATTTATGCCAGGTGTTATAGATAAGGATTTGATAGTAAAAGTTGATGGATTCTCAATCGTAATAATTAATTCGACTTCTTGATTATCTAAAATTTCAGATGGAATTGTCGTTATTGTAATAACAGGGGAATTAATAATTTCTATAGGGGTCTGAGAAGAAAATATTCTCACAGTTTTACCTCCTATTACGAAATCTGCATAAGCTTGAAGTAAATTACGTTCTACATGTTCACGATTAGAAATTTGATAATTATAATTCATTGAACCTTGTTGTTTCAGACTAGAACGTTCGTTCCAATCTGAACCTTCTTCGTTCAGAAATTGTTCGTCATTTCCTCTTACTTGTACGTTATATAAAAATAAATCACCATTATTGTGGAAATCTACAGAGATGGTAAAATTGTAACCTACAAGAGCAGAATTTTCATCAATGTCTTTGTGAATAGAAATAGCAGTTGGCAGAACTATTGATTGCGAAATAAATTCGTATTCTCGGTCAGAATAAGAGAAAATAGCACTTGCAGGAGTCAAAAGAATATTAGATGAAGAAGAAGAACCAACATTATATGAAAAAACAGTAGTATTGCCGGGTCGTAGTGACTTTATGGTAGATTCAAGAAGATTATTGTTCTTAGTAAGATTGCCATCAATGTAAACAACACCATCAGGTATAATATCTAGGATTTTGATATTAGAAAGATCTTTGTCTCCGTTATTTGTAATTGTAATCAATACTTCAATTTCATCTTTCCATATACCATCAATAGGAACAAGTGAAATTTTGTCGAGAATTATATTTGGTGAATCAATAGTTGGTTTTTTATAGTAATTATAGTCATTAACAATAGTAATAGGATTACCAGAAATTTTTTGAGTATCAGATTCTTCAGACCAAGTAACATGCCAAATATGATTATCTAAATTAAAACTAAAATCACTTCGTGAGATGTTAAGATTTATAACTTCTAATGAATTAGGCGCTAAAGAATCAAATGTTTCGATAATATCATCGTCGAATAAAACATTAACATTATAAGCACTTCGAGAACCAAGATTTTGTACTTGAAGAGAATATGAACTATTTTCATGCATGGAGATGTAAGATTGATTGTACAAAGAAAAAGCTAGTAAAGCAGGTTTTACATCGTTCAATTCGATATGAAAATCATTGGAATATGTAGTTTTAGCATATTCATCTTCTCCGATTGAAAATACATAATCAAACGAAGTATCTTCTAAAGAAGATTGAACAGTTATGATTTCATCAGTATTAATCTTCAATAATCTAGACATGGTAACTGTTTCTCCAGGAGCAAGATTTTCAATAACATCTTCACCTCCAGATTGGACTAAAGTGAAATGTTCATCCCACCAATTATCCTGAAAATTAACTTTATCAATTGCCAGTCCATCAATTTTAGGAGAAAGATTTGTAAAAATAAGACGTGATTCGATAGTATCACCGTTATAACCTGCAGTTTTATCAATTTCTCTTACTACAGAAAGAACAGGAGGATAATGAACTAAAGGAAGAGAATAATTAAACAATTCATCGGAGGATAATTTAACAATAACTTTTGAATTTAAATTATCAATATCATGTTGAGTATCAATTAACAAATTAGAATCAGATAAAATATCATCAGAACTAATTATAGAACCAAATGATTGGAATGAAATTGTCGACTCACTAGAACTTCCGGAAGAATTGATTGATGGAACTTTAAATAAATCATTAAGAGAGATTTGCAATCCCAACACACTGCCATCAGTAGGTGTAGAATCAATTAATGCATCTGCAGAAGTTCCTCCCAATGTTAATGAATAAACAAGATGATTATTTTGTTTTGTACCAGAAAATACTAATGTAGGATTAGGATTAGAGGTGTATATTTCTCTAGTGATTAATTTATTAAAGCCTGAATTTTCATTATCAAAAACTTCCCATAAAGTTCCAACAATAAGATTAAATTCTGCATGAGAATAATATTGATAATCCATAAGTTGATTAGATTTGCGAGAATCATAACTGATGAATCCTAATTTAAGTTCTTCAGATAATACGGAAGCAAATTTATCGGCATTTTCTTGACTACTAGCTTTAACCACAAGCAATGCACCATCTTTTGGCAATATTGAATTAATCAAACCAAAACCATGTGTTGTGAATATATCAAAACGGGGATCGAAAGATCCTTGTTGGGAATAATGAGATAAAGAAAATGAATCAACTCCAAATGAATTATCGAGATTTTGTGAAGTCACACCAGTAGTATTTACATCAGTGAGTTTAATAGACCAGTAAGCTATATCGCCAGAAACTGAAACAGATAATTCCTCCTTATAGTCATGAGTGGCATGACTATCAGGAATTGGGAAGTTTGGAACCAGCAATAGAAACATTAGAAATAACAATAATATTCGGTTCATGTGTTAAAGTTCACCATATCAACAATAGATAACTCTAAATTAGTTATTTATTTCTTTTTGCTATATAGAAATTATAGATTTATTTCTTTTTAGCGTCAGCAGGGTCGTCTATACCTTTTTCATTAAGAGTAAATACTGCTTCGTGTTCAGGATGATATGGGCTGTCCTTCATTTTAGCAATACGGTTTTTTCCAGATTTTCTCAAGTATAACCTATAAGTACTTGTATGAGCAACCACATGCCCGCCAACAGGTCTTGTTGGGTCTCCAAAAAATGAATCAGGAGCAGACATAACTTGATTTGTTATGACAATGGCGACATTACGAGTTTCGGCAGTACGAGTTAATAAATGCATAAATCGATTAAGTCTATGCTGACGAGTTGCAAGTGTTCCACGGCCCAAAAATTCAGCACGATAATGTCCCATTAAAGAATCCACTATAACAAGTCGTGTATTTGAAGTATCCAGGACCTTGCCTAATTCTCCAACAAGTAATTCCTGATGCGAACTATTGTATGCTTTAGCAACAATAATTCGTTCAAGAGCTTTATCAGGATCCATGCCACGCATTTCTGCAATATCACGTAAACGCTCAGGTCGAAATGTATTTTCTGTATCAATATAAACAACATCTCCATCTAATCCTCCTTGATCAAAAGGAAGTTGTACAGTTAGACACAATGTATGACATATCTGTGTTTTTCCAGTTCCATACTCTCCATAAAATTCAGTAACAGCTTGTGTTTCAATTCCGCCAATTAATAATTCGTCAAGATTATTACTTCCAGTTTTTATTCTTTCAATTTTTTGTCTTCTATCATATATTTCACTGGCAGAAACAAAATCTTTTTCAAATCTCCCAATTTCAACTAATTTGAGTCGAGCTTTATTACACAAGTCTATAGCCTTGTCCATTTCAAATCCGGTAGTATCTGCGACATCACCAGGACCTCGAACAGCTACATCAAGAATTGTATAGATCCCAGCCTCGGTAAGTTTTTTAGTAGTAACAGGACCAACACCAGGCAATGAATTAACTTCTAACGTCTCTTTATTTAGTTCCGGAGAAGAATCTGATTCAACATCATTAATTTCTTCGGTTTCAACATTATCATTTTCTAGACTAGTAGATTCTTCGAATCTTGTCATCTTTCCCACTCTAATAATAAGTTAGAAAGGTAATTAATGTTTAACTTCAAAAATGTTTCACGAATAAGAAAAATAATGGAAAAAAAATTAACCAAATTTATAACTAACGCCTTTGCCACTTCGAGGATGATTCCATTCGATAGCACCTTTACCAAGTTGATCGCATACAACAGTACACAAACCCATTTCAATACATCCTTCAATATTGTAAACAAGTTCTTCGTCAGAAAGAGTATAAACCTGAGATGGGCAGACATATAAACAAGGTTTTTTCACACAGGTCTTGCAAATTTCAGTATTAACTTTAATAAACTCAGAACTATCC
>NZOP01000039.1 GCA_002693165.1 Nitrososphaerota archaeon | reverse complement strand
GACCACCAGTATTTTCTAAAAGAAGAGTATTACATTTTTCGCAGTTTATTTTACTTGTCGAAGCCGAAAATACAACACGAGATGTTCCGCATTCCTGACATTGAATTGAGATAAATGAACTACGAGGTTCTGGAATATGTATTCTAGAATTTTTCATGCTACTATCTCCAGTTTTCGAATTCTAAATCCACGACCCATGACCACTTTACTACATTCTTTGCATTTGTAACGTAGCGTTATTTTCTTGGTTGTTTTTGCAGTACGTTTGAGTTCTGGGAATTTTTGGCCACCATAACCCTTGCGATCTTTTTCGTGATTACGGGCTCCCAATGAGCTTCCTCTTTGTTTGCCTGCTTTGTAAATAGAAATAGCATTGACTGTATGCTTGTTGCATTTTGGACAATGTCGATTTGTTTCTTTTCCTATTTTCATGGTCGGTAAATCAGTAATGAATTATCTTAAAATATCTTATTTGAACTTTTATAATTTATCAAAGTTCCATATTTAATTCTTCTACTTTTTCCTGCTGAATAAGCAATTTAGCGTTATCTGTGGGCAATATTGCCATATCTCCTTGCTTGAATGGGCCATATGTGCGAGAATCTATACCAACAGCAGATGGCGAATCCTCACGGAATTTAACTGCCAAATATTGATTTACGTCGTGTCTGTCTAATCCATGAAGGAATGACAAACTACCGTCATTTATCGCTTTGAGTAATTTGACGTTTCTTTTGGATGCATTAATCAGAGGTTCTAGGACATATTTTTCTTCGTTGGTGAGGAGGTTAACATTGATGTTATTTTGATCATCAAGAGCTTTTGCGAGCCTTATACGAAGAAGGATTTGCAATAGATTGGACAGAATTTCTTTTTCTTTGTTATTTACCATCTCTTGTATGTTCTGCAAACTGGTGTTTTCTTCATTAGTAATTGAACTAATATGATCGGTAATGTTGCAATAAAGATCTTCCGGAATATTAGTAAGTTCATTAGTTTTTCGTTCTGATTCCAAAATAGAATAGAGGTTTTTTGTTAATTCTTGAGAAGACATGTAATTTATTCTAATGTCTGAATTAGATATAACTATAGCGGGTGTATTTTTTAAAAGAAATCGTATTAGGCGACCTGTGCTAGTTTATTTGACATCAAATATATTGCCGCGTATTTGGGCAATGGCAATGTTTGGCTTTTATATGGACCGTACGATATGCCTTTTAGCGTGAATTTGGGACAGAAATTAATATTAATTTTTATTAGTTCGTCGTCCAATACCACTGATTGCGTATACGGATCAAAACTATCTATACTGTTGCACAGAGTTTTGCACAAACCGCTTTTTTCATGTAAAGAGTTTGGCAATCGAAAGATTCTTGAGGTGTCGGAAGTTACTAATGGATCTATAGTAGAACGAACGTTTTTTATTCCCTCTTCAAAAAGTGAATTGAATTTTATAGTTTTAGAGTTATAGATTTTTGCAACTTTCTCGGTTTTGTTAAAGTTTTTCAAAGAACTGTCTTCATAGTTTTCGAAGAATTCTATCAGTCTTCCTCGCCAACCAGGTTCGTTAGATTGAGGCAGGCGTGAAATTAGGTCGTTAAATGATGTTTTTTTATCGAATCCCATATACTTTAGATCGAGTTCTTTGGCTAGAACATAATTAACAATCTCTCTTCGTTCATGCTTATCCAATTTTTCGTATACTGAACTTTCCACGGTCAAGTGATAGCCTTTGTTTCCAGAAAAGAATATTGAAATTTCTTTTTTGTTAATTCCAAAGTCGTCCATAAGGATATCATTTAGTTTTATGATTTCTTCTTTAGCTGCATCGAGACACATAACACATGACCAGTTAAGAACAATGATTTTATTTTCTTTGCATTTAGTGCATGCTTTTGGTCTTAGACCTATACCAATTTTTTTACAATCCCGACATATCCATCTATCGTGTTCGCGTTTACATTTTAGTTCCAAGTCATCACAGTCAATATCAAATGCGAGATCTCCTCCATTCCATCCTTTTTCTTCCATAGGAAGTGAAGGATCGTCATAGTATGAACAAGAAGCGTACACGCCCTTTGGTGCATTTAATATTAGCTCGTCAATAAATGTGGAGAATTTCACTACTGCCATATGTCGCTGCATGAATCCATCAAAAGGCCAGTACCCAAATTCCCTTTCAGTGAATCTTGATGGTTCGGATATACGAGATTTATTTCGTTTATAATATTCGCTGAATGTTTTCTTTAGAAGATTAACTGTTTTATCTTCCATGTTTTTTCACCTGTGTTTTACCATTAAATTGCAAGGGATTTTTTATTGTGCCACATGCATCGGTTTTGTAGCAGAAATCTTTCATCTTCATTGTGCTGCAGCTCGGCACTTCGTATTTTGTACCACCGCCCTTTAAGCCTGCAATATGTTCGACTTGATATCGTGTTATGTTCTGGTTAAAACCAAGATTTGTTGGATACATGTCTATAATTTCATCAACTGTTTTTCCTGCACGTAGAAGAAAAGTAGTCATAAGGAATTTACCTGAGTGAGGAACTTGGTCGCCCTTTTGAATCATCTCAATGGCCTTGGCTANGCACGGAGGATATTCGCCAGAAAATACGCGTATTTTAGCCTTGGGAGGCCTTGGAGCTACCTTCAATATCTGCTCAAGAGTCGATTTCAATGCTGCTTCCTCCAATAATTCAGGAGGAATTTTTAAATCGTCAATCTTTGAGCGNATCATTTGATAAATTTCTTCCCTAAGCAATGCAATCAATTCATCTTGCGTAAGAAATACGTAGCCGCCTGAAACTGATCTGTTAACAAGCCTCCATTGGTTTTTCGGTAGAGATATTGAACGAGATAGATAATCGCTTAAATTTATTCTNTATTTGAATCGGTTCTTAGTGAGAAAATCTGAGTTTATATTTGATTTGTCAGTAACGTCTTTGCTTTGACTAAGTTGTATGTTTAAAATGGTTTTGAAAATTTGTGGTATAACATCAGGATTTTCTTTGTGTAATAGTTCTTCAACACGACGTGATTCTGCCAAAGCAAATCTTGAGATGAGATAATTTTGATTAGTAGACTTGATAATCAACATAGAAATTGGAAAAGAGAATTTTGCAATGGTTTTCATTTCGATGGTTTCGTTGAATTCTGGGGATGTTCCGTTTTTAAGACCATAAATGATGCGATCTTTTGCATTTTCAAGAATCGGTAAGTCGGAATTGAGAAAGTCTTGAATATTATGTCCAGACATTTGTTTTCCTACTTCCGGTAGAAATGGATACTTTGATTCGTCATCTTCGCCGATAATATAATTCAATATAGTTATCATAGGGTTATAGGACTTGGTTTCTTATAATAATTCAATAAAATAGATATCTTAAAAAAGACNAATNNATCANAATATNGTAATGNNAATGNNAAGTCCCTATGAANAAAGAGCNGGAGAGCTATTAAAGCAAAAGAANAAGGAACTAGNNAGTCTAAAGAAANAGATTCTNACGGAAAACGGGTTTTTTGGAAAACGACGTTTAGAAAAGAAGATAAAAGAAACAACAGAGGACGTCCAATATCTCAAAAATGACATATACAGATACAAAAGAGGATTAGCTTGGAATAGGCAAACGCCTCTCAAAAAGATAACAAAAAGATAAATTATTACATATACGTCTAGAATGTTAAATTAATATTGAATGAATGTTCATAATTTTTTGCTTATTCTTTATATGTAGCTAGTTTTTTACATATATTATGCCATACGTAAGAACAGCAGAAGGACAGCTCAAAAGAAAATCATTGAGTATCCAAGATGTAATGAATAAGATTCAAAGTGAAGACATTAGGTTTATTGACCTTCAATTCACTGACGTACCTGGAAAATTACAACATGTAACTGTACCGGCACATACAATTGATGCAGATGCATGGACAAACGGTATACCAAAATTAGATGGTTCATCAATTAGAGGTTTTACTAGTATCAGTGAATCAGACATGTTATTGAAACCTGATCCAAATACATTTGTAGTAATCCCTTGGTCTGATCCAAGTAAAAAATATGCTAGAGTTTTATGTTCAATAAATTGGGGCATGGGTCATCCTGTTCATAAAGGAGGTCCTTTAGCTAAAGATCCAAGAGGAATTGCACAAAAAGCTGAAGAATTCCTTAAAGAAAGTGGATATGGTGATTCTTCTTTTTGGGGTCCTGAATTAGAATTCTTTGTTTTTGATGGAGTAACATGGGATGTAAATACACCTGCAAAAGGACAAAGTTATTCTATACGTAGTAAAGAAGCTGCTTGGAAGCCAGGTGGACCTGCTACTGAACAAGGTTGCGGAAAAGGTGGAATAAATGTTCCGATTAGACATAAAGAGGGATATTTCCCAACAACTCCTCAGGATACGTTGATGGACTTTAGAAATGATGCTGTAGCTCATATGGAAGATTCTTTCGGAATTATTGTTGACGCTCATCACCATGAAGTAGCAACTGCAGGACAATGTGAGATCAACATGATGTATGATACATTGGTAAACCAAGCAGACAGCGCTCAATCATTCAAATATGTTGTCAAGAATGTCGCACATCAGAAAGGCATGGTTGCAACTTTCATGCCAAAGCCATTAGTTGGTGATAACGGCTCAGGGATGCACTGTCACCAGAGTATTTGGAAGGATGGAAAGAACAGATTCTATGATGAGAATGATGAACATTCAGAATTAAGCCAGGAAGCAAGGTACTATATTGGAGGCATTATGGCTCATACAAGAGCATTAGCCTGTATTGTAGCGCCTACAACAAATTCATACAAGCGACTTGTACCTGGATTTGAAGCGCCTATCTACATAGCATGGAGTAGAAGCAATAGATCTGCAAATGTTAGAGTTCCAGTAAACATCAAGGGCAATGAAAATGCAAAGAGAATAGAATTCAGATGTCCTGATACAACTGCAAATCCATACCTTGCATTCCCTGCAATGTTATGTGCAGGACTTGATGGAATCAAGAACAAGATAGATTGTGGAAATCCAGTTGATGAAAACATCTATACGCTTTCCGAGGATCGTAAACGTGAATTGAATATCAAATCTTTGCCTAGAGACTTGGCAGAAGCTGCTGATGCATTAGAAAGCGATCATGACTTCTTGAAACCAGTTTTCGATGGAGATCTATTGGAAACTATATTAGAATTCGCAAGAGATGCACACTTCGATGTTGCATCAAGAACTCATCCACATGAGTTCCAATTGTATTTCGATGTATAGTTAGCGAAATAACTACAACGTGGAGGACATTGTCCTCCAAAAAATTTTTTTATTTTATTTCAAGAATGTTACGCTTGAGTATTATGTACAACAGTATTGTACTTGAAACAAATTCTATTCCCAAGTAGCTTCCGTTATAGATTGCTGAATAAACTGCAACAGGAGTTCCTTCAGGTGCGTATTCTCCAAACCAGACAACTCCCGAGATGAAATGAGCTAAGAACCTGCCAAAGATTCCTACAAATGTAGCGAGTATGACATTGCTTGAGAAGATTCCTGCCAAGCCCAGTGCACCGAACGCCAATGGATAGTCCAACAGAAATTGAATCGGACTGACTATGAAGGGTGGACGGAATGCAAGTGTTACAATTGAAAAAAGTATGCCTGCTGCTATTCCGTAAGTGTATCCTCTACGAATTGCAAAGAGCAATAGTGGGACCATAGCGCCCAATGTGACGGAACCGCCTTGTGGCAATGATGGAAGAAGAGTAGATATTAGATCAAGAACTACGGCGATTGAAACCATTATTGCGCCTTCGGCAAGTATTGGTCTGGAAATTAGGGACATGATAAGATTATGAGAATTGAGTCAATTAAGATTTATCGTGAGCCGATAAATCTAGTAATAGCTGATATGAGTCCTAGGATTGGCGCCAAGAATCCGCCACCGATCAAGAGTATCAGGATAGAACCGATCACAATGTGTTGGCCGCGTTTGTATGGAATTGATTTCAATGGAGGTGGTGCTGTGTTTGGAACATCTGGAACGTTTTTCTCTGCTTCTCTATACGTCTGTACTACAATCATTCCCAAAACAAGACTAAAGATTATCGTAAGTATTCCGACTACTTGGAAAGGCAAGAATGTAAGTATCGTCATAGCTGGAAAACAGTTTCCTTCGTTGCATTCTCCATCTCCATTAGGAGGTGTTCCCCAAGCATTAATCAATATGTCAGGAGGGTTACCATCTTGTAGCACTTCGCCTACGCCGTGCATTCCAGAAAGTAGAACAGCTAAAATTCCGAAGATTAAAGAAACTGCATAGAGTGGTTTCATTGATTACTAGAAGCAGATTCCGGTTATAACTATTTCGCATTGATAAGTGTGACTACGTCTTCGTCTTCTACGATGTGCTTCTTGCCGACTTTTTGCCCTTTGAATTTAGCGCTTGTGCCCCATATGTACGCATAGCGAAAGTTCTTTTGGACGTCACGGTGGATCTTTGCACAGATCTCTATGATAGATGAGTCTCGAGGAACAATAAGCGGTTCTTCATAGTCAGCTACCCCTCCCTTTGGCCTCAGGTAGATCCTTATCAGATCCAGTTGCTGGTATATTGCATCCTTAAGATCTTCTAGATTTCTGTCTTTGTCAGCAGATATAGGTATAAAGTCGGTTCCGATTTTGGATTTTATCGCATCCATTTCTTTCTTGTCCACCAAGTCGACCTTGTTGAGTATGGTTACTGAGTTTATGTAGACACGATTTCCTGAGATAACGTCTATGAATTGCTCCGTGGTTATCGGTTCGGGAATGAACACTCTCGCATGGTGAATCTTGTTGATGCGCAGAATTCCACCGATCAATGTGTTGGAGATTGATTCAGGGACGAGGTTTGTTATCTGGATTCCTCCAGAGCCTTTTTTATCGACTGTGATGTTCGGAGGTTTCTGATCAAGGCGAATTCCTATTTGTGCAAGTTCATTTCTTAGCAGTTCTGTTTGGTCAGGCTTGAAGACATCGACAACCATGATGACGAGGTTTGAAGTTCTTGCAACGGAAAGAACTTTTTTTCCGAATCCCTTTCCTGATGCAGCGCCTTTTATGATACCTGGCAAGTCGAGTATCTGAACTTTTGCTCCGTTGTAAGTCATCGTACCTGGAACAACGTCCAGTGTCGTGAAATCGTATGAGCCGATCTTGGAATCTGCACCGGTCAGATTGTTCAGCAGCGTTGATTTACCTACACTTGGAAGACCTATGATAGACACAGTTGCGTCGCCGCTACGTCTTACCGAATAGCCGCCGGTAGATTTACTGGCACGTCCTGATTTCTCTTCCTGCTCCTGCTTTAGTCTTGAAATTTTCGCACGGAGAAGACCGATATGGTGATTAGTAGCCTTGTTGATCTGCGTTCGGCGAATCTCATCCTCGATCTCTTTTATTCTTTCAGGAACTCCCATGTTGACTTTACTAATGATAAAATCAGATAAAAACGTGAAGATTCATATTTCAGGAATTTCAAGATACGGTATGTCAAAGATTATACATTCAAGCGAAAGCTCATTCGGAAATGATGTGCTACAGTCAAAGTTACCGGTTATGGTTGATTTTTGGGCAGAATGGTGCGGTCCATGCCGTGCAATTGCCCCGGTTTTAGAGGAATTATCAGAGGACTATGATGGCAAGGCCCATATAGTCAAGATCAATGTAGACGAGAACGGAAAGCTTGCTTCAGACTATCAGATACACGGAATTCCCTGCCTTGTGATATTCAAGGACGGAAAGGAAGTGGAACGAGTGACCGGCGCTGGAAGCAAGGAAGTCTACGCTAAGAAATTAGAACCGTTCGTTTAATTAGAATTAAATAATGATATACAAATTATATTTTGATGGTTCTTGTAAATACAAGAACGATGGTTCTTGCGACATGGGCATGGGAACGGTTGTTTTAGATTCCAGGAATAATATTGTATATGAACAAGGATGGAACACACCTGCATATGATCATAAAGACGACAATGGTATTTTGTCGAATAATGTTGCCGAGTATCAAGCTTTATTTCGCGGATTAGATGCACTTTCTGTAAAACGTCCTGATGGGATATCCGAATTAAGAATTTATGGCGATTCCAAATTAGTTATTGAACAAGTGCAAGGTAATTGGAAAGTTAAAGCAGCCCACTTGAAGAAATATAGAGATTCATGTGTAGCGCAAATAAAATTATACGAGAAAGAAGGATGCAGGGTATCCTTGGAATGGATTCCTAGAGAACAAAATAAACTGGCAGATAGACTTGCGCAAAATGCAGCAGATGGAATGGAAAGACATTCAAATCAACTACATGGTGAAACGGATAAGGAAATTTAGCCGATATACGACATGCTAGACTTGTCGAAGTTATCTATGACCTTGAAATTTTGGTTGTTCTCTCTTCCTGGTCCCAGGTTTCTGAGCTTGGGATAGATGGAATACAGCTCATGGCTTGATATAGTTGAAGTTTTATGGCCTGGGCCGAAATGCTCTTCGCAGATCTTCTTGACGAGAGGTCTAACGAGGGTCTCTTCAGAATAGCCTAGAGAATGCAGGTATTCATGGGTAAGGATGGAGTAAACGAATGAATTGAATTCCTCCTTTGTGGTTGTAAGTTGTTTCATTGCATTGAGTATGGTTATGTTCATGTAGATGTTATTGCCGCCTTCTACGAAATACGCGCCGATATGATTAGGAATTTCTGTTAGAACTAATGAAAGGCCAGCACGTCTTCTAGAAATTGTTTTTTCAACTGTGCGTTTAACAAGATTAAAGATTTTGTCATAGTCAGAAGCTTCCTTCAATTGTGAAATAAGAGGATAATCGCTCATACAATCACTTTGGTTTTTTCACTTATATCTGTAATGAATAAAAAAAATAAGTTAACCCTAGCATGCACGGGGAGTGAATGTGTTAGGGCTAAGCTTACTGGTTGAACTAGTCAATTCGAATATTCTTTTCGTCTTCGGATTTTCGTAGAGGGATTTCTAACTCCAGTATTCCGTTCAAGTAATTTGCCTTGGATTTGTCCGCGTCAAGTTTCCTTCCTGTCGGAATATTCTTGTTATACTTTCTATCTCCATTCTCTGCTGTGATGTTGACTATTCCCTGGTTTTCTGTAACTTTGATGCTCTCTTTGGTTACGCCAGGCAATTCAGCTATGATTTTTATCGAGTTGCCTTTCTTGCTGTCTAGAACATCTACTGCAGGGTCTCGGGACTCGGAGACATTTTGTGGTCTGGAACCTGCTGGTGAACCATTGAATTGATCAGCATTTCCGAATGTATTGACTACAGGTTGTCCATCTGGACCTACCTCCATGGTGTATCCATAGAAGTACGGCTTGCCAGACTCGACGTTTTTGGGGAATTCGATATTA
The DNA here is from genome assembly GCA_002693165.1 of Nitrososphaerota archaeon. Next base: position 6,142 of record NZOP01000039.1, on the reverse strand, counting down.
TTGAACATGCTATTGAGACTTTCCATCTCATTATACATGTTCTCGAATATTCTATCGATGAGATTATTTCGTTTGATTTTCATACATATACCTCGTTACTAACATTTAGTTAGTATCTAGAATATATAAATATTATCTTCCTAGGAGTTTCGGCGCCTGTAGATTACAAATCCAACGAATGCTAGTACTGAGACTGATGCAATCAATATCGAAGTGTTGTTTGACTCTTTGCCATGTGCATTGTTTATGGATGAAGTGGCAGATATGAGAGAAGGAAAAGATAAAACTGAAAATTCTTCTCTTTCGCCGACTGCAATCCACATAGTGCCTTTGTCTTCAGATGTTCCGCGTATCAAGTATCTTCCTGGTTCAATTGACAATGTATCTTCGGCTAGGATCCAGCTGTATGTGTCCGTAAATGTTTCATGGAAGATGCATGGTGATTCATTGGAAATTCCTGAGTTACAAGCCTCTGATGGTTTTGCAAAATTAGTTGTGTAGTTGCTATGTTCGTGAAAGCTCCAGGTCAGATGGTCTTCGTTCGACGTATGAACATGATAAATTGAGAGAGTAGGTTTGTAATTTTCTAATTGATCAAGAACAGGAACTCCTAATTGTACAAACAATTGATCAGAATTATCTGTATTGAAAAAAAGCCAGACGTCCGAATCAGAAGTTTCCTGATTAAAATACCAAACTTGAGATAAATGAATATCGTCAATTACTATTGGATTTCGCGCAGATGTTTCTGTATCAGCGATATATGGAAAATGAGCAGATGCAAAAGGTAGGAACATCAATGCGAGTAAAAGGAATAACACTTTCATATTCAATAGTTAATTTTGACTATAAAAAGAATATCGAGATTGTCGTTAGCACCATACCAGTGTCGCTGCCATCAGGATGTTCTGCGAATACGAGAACTGTGTAAACTCCTTTGCCAGTTAGATTCATAAGGTTGGAAAAATCTTCCTCGATCGAGAAAGTGGTAAAGTCTTCTCCGTGAGTCATTTCCCATTTATGTGCAACAAGTAACGGTATATTCGATTCCTGGTTCAATATGCTCTCTAAAACTTCGGGCCCGAGTTCTGCGTCTTCGGTATTAGGAAGAACTATTGCAATTGGTAGTGAACCGTCTGAACATTGAAGATGCGAGCATACATGGCCAAAGCCGTAAATTCTTGGGCTTAGCATTAATTCTCGGTCGGAGAGAGGCATCGGTATTGGATCATAGAAAACATGTATCTCTTCAATGGTGGAATTGAAATTGATGCGTCCAGCGAGCATAAATTCGTGGTTAAGTGTTATGATCGGTGGTTGTGACCATTCAACATATTTATCTTCAAACTGGTGAACTATGGTTACGCAAAAATTACTCCAAGCAATTCCTATGTTTACATAGTTGTGATCTGGGTGGAGAATATTTGCGGAATGTCTAAATTCGTTAGCTTCGTCTCGCTCTACCATAGAATATTGATTCCAAGCTATTATTTGTTCTATGGATTCTTCTGTCCAGAATTTTTGTATTTCAGGCGTTCCTATCACTCGAACATTTTCATTTATTGCACCGTCTCCGCCTGAAGCTGAATATCTCATATAGGGTTTCATGCCGTTACTGCTCCAGTAACTTGTTCTACATGTGTTGAGAAGTTCTTCAGCGTGTTCTTGCGCGGTTGGTGATTCCCCCAATTCAAGTACAGGCGAGTTATATCGTTCGCGATCTTCATTGATTAACTCTATAGAGAGTGTAACTAGTTTGTCATGATCGATATCTGGAAGTTTAAGTACTGTATCCGTATCGAAATCTTCGCAATCATAATACAAATCAATGGATGTTTTTTCAAGTGGAGTCAGATAGCATATCTGCGGTGGTTCTTGGAAGTAACTTTCGCCAAATCCAAAAAAGAATATGCCAGCAGCTACAGCTAATACCAGTACAACAATTGAAATGACGATATATGCGGTTTTCAATATCAGTTAATACGCTAATGCGTTATTATCAATTTCGCCTTTTGCGAATTATTGAACCGAAGTATGCAGCCCAACCTAACAGAACGGCAATTATTCCAACTTCAGTTATTGGAAAACCACCAGATGAACCTGAAGAGTCATCGTCAGTTGGATTTGCTATAACTATATCAGCCCATAGTCTTTGTGACCTATCTTCAGCGCTTACTCCTACTGGAAACACGCTAATTACAGAATTGTCTGAACCGCTTTGATCAAAGAATAAGAATCTAGCTCCTATTGTCTTACCATAATCTCCTGCAATGTCGTTTGCGTCACCCGAATCGATTGGATGAGATATTTCAAAATGATTGAAGTTACCTATACGACTGACCATTCCGTCCACGTCAATTTGACTATCGTCTAGAATATCAAGACCTGGTCCGACAAAACCATCTCCGATTCTATTACGTGCACCAATGGAGATTGTATCTTCTCCGACATTGAATTCTTGTCCGTCGTGTCGACCGTCAAAATCGATAGTTAAGATGTCCAGTGCAACATTGACAACTTCATCAAGGGTGTTGTCAGCAACTTTAGCGGCAATGTACAGATATCGTCTGTCATTCATAACATAAATTGTCACTTCGCCTTCAGGAATAGAGAATGTAGCGGTAGATGCATCGGCCCATTCATCGTCGTTAATTACGCCGTCTATTGTTGGAGCATTAGTTGTATAAGCTTCAAATGTTGTACCGTCATGTGCTTTAATTCCAGGAATAAGTAATAATGAAGAGAAAATTAAAATTGACAGGATTATTGGCTGTAAGTATTTCATAGATAGTCTTTAGCGTACTGATATTAATATATTAACAAAATTAAGAATTTTATTAACGTATTTTGATGTATTTGTATGCATCAGACAAAGTTTCAAATGCATAATGAACTTTAGTGAATTGGCTTCGAAATTCGATGATATCCTTTTTGACGTTTTCAGGAGTTTCTTTATTGACTATAATTCTGTGGATAAAATTAGCAATTTCTTGCATTTCAGACTCTTTCATGCCTAGACGGGTTACCTCCGAACTGCCCAATCGTATACCTCCAGGGCGTTTGTAATCCCTGCCTGCCTTTATATCGCCAGGCAATAATTGCCTGTTTGCAATTAAATTGGCCTCTTCAAGTTCATGTTCGAATTTTCCTCCGTCCCCATATTTTGAAACGTCGACAGCAATTTGATGGGATGCGGTAAATCCGTTCTTTTCTCCCAGTACAACGATTCCTTTTGAGGAAAGTGCTTCAGCAAGGGCGCGTGCGTTTTTGACGGTTTGAACAGAATACTCTTCTCCAAATTCAATCATTTCTGCGAATGCAATTGCTTTTCCTGCAACGCTATGCAGATGATGGTTACTTGTATTACCAGGAAACACGGATTTTTTTATGTCCTCAGCGTATTTGTCGAAAGAGAGAACCATACCGCCTTGTGGACCAGGAAGTGTCTTATGTGTACTGAGTGTCATAGTTTGTGCACCTTCACGTAAAGGATCTTGGAATTGTTTACCAGCAATTAATCCTGAAACGTGTGCAGAATCATAGCAAATAAAAATATCATGACTTTGAAGAAAATCTTTTAGCTCCTTCATAGGATGAGGGAAAAGAAACAGACTTCCTCCGAACATCGCAAAGGTTGGTTTATTATTATTTTCAATTAATTTTTCGATTCGTTGTTTTGATTGATCGACGTCAATGTTCATTTCTTCTCGATCAAATGCAAAATATTCTATGTTCAGTCCGTGTACTAAACCAGCTGTACCAGAGAATTTTTTCTGACCGTGAGATATATGTCCTCCAGAAGGTATGGGCAGAGCCATCATTGTATCGTTAGGATTTGTAAAAGCAGAGTAAACAGCTAGATTAGCGCATACTCCAGAAATCGGGCGGACGTCAGCGAATTCTGCATTAAATAATTTCTTAGCTAAATCTATTGTAATCAGTTCAACTTCGTCGATAAATTTACATCCAGCATAAACACGTTCACCAGGCCATCCCTCAGCATACCTGTTGCCAAAATCAGATGCATATGCCTCTCGTACAGCGGGACTTGGAATATTTTCCGATGCAATTAGAGGAATAGATTCAGAAAACCATTTATGATGTTTTTCCAGTAGATCAAAAACTTGATTATATTTTTCTCGTGACAATTGAACCTAATTTATTTGTAAATTTGAGTGAAAATAAAGTTTATTGAAGTTAAGATTAGGGGAGAAAACGTTAATAAGATAACTATTAACTCGCCTATGGTTCAGTTGAACATGCTCCCCTAGTGCTATTAATGGCATATTTCTATATAAGCTGTTTATAGATACTCAGTCAGCCTTTTCTGAAACAGAACATGATTAAGCAAATAGCTAGAGTTGAGCCATTGGTTCTTCGATATATTCAGTTGTGAAAATGCATGGTCAAGAGTGTCGGACAGATTATCAAAAGATTCGTAGTTTGTCTTCAGTTGGTGGCGAATACTTTCACGCACGTTCCAGACACCAACAGGTAAGATATATCCCGGATGTATTTCTCGAAGTAATATAGCACCAGCTTGTTTGTTTTCTGATAACAATGATTCAGCTACGGCCAATCGTGTTGAATAATAGCAACCTCCGACTCTTGCATATTTTTTTCTGCCGTAATATGTTTCGTGATCACCAATAATATACGGTTCCTTTCCCCATAGATTCCAAGTTGTATTTGTGAACCATGCTTCAATCCATTCAAATTGCCATTGTGTTGGTAAAAGAATAGTAACGTAAAGATTGTCTAGATTTCTCAGTACGTATACACGAAAGTCATCGATGGTTGGACGGTCCTTAATTTTTTCAATTAGACTTTTAGAAATTGTATCGTCTACTGCAGTGATGCCCCAGCGAGTTGGTACAAACTTTCTATTGTTTCCGATTCCTAGATTACCTGCACTGAGTGTTTTCTGAATTCGGGAGACCAGAACTCCTTTATCGTACAGTTCAACTATTCCGTTAGCTGATTTTTGATCGCGATCATAATATGCTTTCTCAATTCTTTGGTCGACAGTTACATTACCTGTGCTAAAATGATCCAGAGGTGCAGATGGACCGAAAGGTTGAGAGTTCTCATTGAAAGATAACCGGTTTTGCGGTTTTTTTGTTAGTTTAAGCTCTAGTTCAACGGGTTGAGATGCCATTGCAAGTTCTTGGATATTTTCTACTAGCCTGCCTCCAGTACTTGCTTGTTTAACGTCAACATTCGTACTTCCTCGAATCAATGAGTGACGATAATCTACAATTTCGTCTATAGATTTTCCGTACCATTGCTCAGGAGTATCCAAAATTTCCGTATCTCCATGAAAATTGGGTGTCATTGGGCCGATACTCACTTTTGGATAACCGTGTCTGCCAACAAATATTCCAGGGGGCGTTGAGCCTGCAATATTGTTCGAGTCAGAAGTTGGTGAAACGCGGGTCATAGATTCTGCTTTTAGGATGATTGGACATCTTGATTTGCCACACAGTAGTTCTGTTCCTTTACAACTGAAACACATCTCTGGAGGAGGTTCGTCGATTACAATGTTCGATGTTGATTCATTGACATGAGATAATGACTTTTTTTCAATTACTTTGGCAAGACTGTGAATATCCTTGTTAGTCATCAATCTGTTATATCAGATTATGAATAAAAGGACTAAACATCAAGATTTTTCCATTGTGTCAATGCAATGAGAACGTTTTTTGACCAATAATTCAGTCTCAAATTCGTCTTCATTGAACCAGATATTACAGTTCAAGCAGTGATATTTTTTCATTATGTAGATATACTGTTACAAAATTATTAAAAGTTAGACTCGAACTTGTTATCGATTTTGAGGTTGTTTTTGATTAGAACAATCGTAAATATCGCTGATAGAATTATAACAATTAATCCGCTTGGCGGAATAATTGACGGATGACTTGACAGGTAATACGAAGAAGTTACACCAGACAATGAACACAATAATGATACTCCAATTGCGATAAAAATAGTATTTCGGAAATTATTCGTAAGTTGAAGCGCAATTAGAATTGGAAGCACAAGTAACGATGAAATTAAGAGTACGCCAACCATGCGAACTGATACAACAATCAAGATTGATGTGAGTACAATTAAGAGGTTGTCATAGAAATTTACATTG
>NZOP01000038.1 GCA_002693165.1 Nitrososphaerota archaeon | reverse complement strand
AGGTTCTGTAACTTCTTCAGGTTCTGTAACTTCTTCAGGTTCTGTAACTTCTTCAGGTTCTGTAACTTCTTCAGGTTCTGTAACTTCACTTTCTAGATCTATAGAATCGTCTAACATATTATTTCCCGCTTCAATATACTAATAGTAACAGAGAGTAATAACATTTTTACTTGAAAATTATTCACTTGTAAAATGAAAAATAGATTGAAATTAACCTAATTTATAACTAACGCCTTTGCCACTTCGAGGATAATTCCATTCAATAGCACCCTTACCAAGTTGATCGCATACAATAGTACACAAACCCATTTCAATACATCCTTCAATATTGTAAACAAGTTCTTCATCAGAAAGAGTATAAACTTGAGATGGACAAACATATAAACAAGGTTTTTTCACACAGGTCTTGCAAATTTCAGTATTAACTTTAATAAACTCAGAACTATCCCAATCAAACGATAATAGACTTAATTTTGATTCCAAAGTCTTATCTTGATCATTTTCAGAAGTCATGTATATTACTATATTAGAAAAGTAATAATAAAGATATCTAACAAATAGAAAACACAATGGGAGTAAAATTAAAAGACTTTACAGATCCAAAGAAAATAAAAATAGAGAATTTATCAGGAAATACAATAGCAATAGACGGATATAATATCATTTATCAATTTTTAACAACAATTAGAGGTCCCACAGGTGAGCCATTAAGAAATAATAAAGGAAGAGTAACAAGTCATTTAACCGGATTATTTTACCGTAATATTAATTTACTAAATAATAAAATAAAACCAATATACGTACTTGATGGTAAACCTCCAGAATTAAAATCAATATTAATTCAAAAACGAAGAGAAATTAGAGAAAAAAATCAAGAAAAATATTTAAAAGCTATAGAAGAAGACAATCAGGAACTCGCAAAAAAATATTCACATTCAATGATAAGAATTAATGATGAAATAATTAGCGATACTAAGAAAATCTTGGAATTATTAGGAATACCATATGTGCAAGCTCCTTCAGAAGGAGAAGCAACCGCAGCATATTTAACAGAAACAGGAATTGCAGAATACTCAGTTAGTCAAGATTATGATTCTTTATTATTTGGGGCAAAAAAACTGTGTAGAAATCTGACAGTATCAGGAAAAAGAAGAATTCCAAGAACAAATAGATACGTCAACGTAGAACCAGAAATGATTGAATTAAAAGAATTTTTAAGATTAAATGACATAAACAGAGAACAATTAATTGACATATCCATATTAATAGGAACGGATTACAATCCCAATGGATTTACTAGAATAGGACCAAAAACAGCTATGAAATATATCAAAAAATTTAAAAAAATCGAAGAAATACCTGCAATTCAAAAAGAATTAGAATTAATTAATATTGATGAAGTGAGAAAAATGTTTCTTAGTCCAAATGTAATAAAACCTGACACAGTATCTCATAATGAAATAAATAAAAATAAATTAATTTCATTTCTGTGTGATCAAAATAATTTTTCAGAAGAAAGAATATCAAATATGATAAATAAATTAGAAAAAACACAAGAAGAAAGATCAGAGAGTTTAGATAAGTGGTTTAAATGAACAATCAAAAATTAAAAAATTTCTTTATGTTTGTTCAGAAATTAAAAATAATTAATAGAAAAGGATGGTTAATAAAAACTGATATAAAAAAAGTTGAATCTGTTGCAGATCATAGTTATTCTGCAACAACTATGGCAATGGTTTGTTCAGATATATTAAAATTGGATACAGAAAAAGTCATGAAAATGATGTTAATACACGATTTACCAGAATCGATTATTGGAGATTTGCTCCCTGGAGAAAATCCAAATAAATCTCGCGAAGAAAATGATGCAATGATCAAAATTATAAATAATTTGCCTAAAGAAATTCAAGATGATTATATAGAAATTTGGAAAGAATTAAAAAAATCAGAGTCAAAAGAAGCTATTTTAGTACATGAAATAGATAAATTAGAATTAATGATGCAATTATTGGCATACAAAGAACATTTATCAAAAAAATCAATTAAAGAATTTCTACGTTCTTCAGAGTCAAAGATAAACTCCAAACTAACTAGAGACATATTTGACAATATTGTTTATGAACTAGAGTAATTATTCATATAAGAATAATATTATCAAAAAAATATTTATTTATGAATAAGTATTTTTAGACTTGTATGACGATCAAATATCTAAAATGTCGGAAATGTTCAAAACAATTTGATGTAGATTTAAAATATGTTTGTGATGATTGTTTCAATCCATTAGACGTAATATATGATTTTGAAAAAATCAAACTAACAAAAGAAACAATTAAAAATAGAGAAAAAAGTTTATGGAGATATTTTGAATTATTACCATTAAGAAACAAAAACAACATAATAGACATAGGTGCAGGATATACACCATTACACAAAGCAGATAAACTCGCAAAGAAATTAGGATTAAATAATCTGTATATAAAAAACGATACAGTCAACCCGTCATTTTCGTTTAAGGACAGACCTGCAGGAGTAGCAGTATCTAAAGCAATAGAAATAGGTCTAGAAGCAGTAGGAGCTCCTTCTACAGGAAATTTAGCGTCAGCTACTGCAGCACACGCAGCAAGAGCAGGAATACCATGTTATATTTTTATTCCTCATAACATTGAGAAAGCAAAAATATCTCAAATTCAGACGTATGGAGCTAATATAATACCAGTAAATGGAACTTATGACGATGCAAATAGATTGGCATCATATGCAGGAGATCAATACAACATAGGAATAGTAAATGTAAATTTAAGAACATACTATGTTGAAGGTTCAAAGACACTTGCATTTGAAGTATGTGAACAATTAGGATGGTCAGCCCCAGATCATGTAATAGTTCCAACAGGAAGTGGTGCATTATTATGTGCAATAGACAGAGGATTAAAAGAATTTAATAAAGTTGATTTAATATCAAACAATAAAACAAAGATCACTAGCGCGCAACCAGATGGTTGTTCTCCCATAGTAGATGCAATAAAAAATAACAGTAATTTAATAAAACCTGTGAAGAAACCAAACACTCTAGCTAAGAGTCTTGCAATAGGAGAACCTGGAGACGGGATATTTGCAATAGAAACGGTAAAAAACTCTGGAGGATATGGAGAAAAGGCAAATGATGAAGAAATAAGAGAATCCATTAGGCTTTTAGCAAGTACTGAAGGTATATTTGCGGAACCAGGAGGAGCAGTATCTATTGCAGTATTACAGAAATTGGTAAAACAGAACAGAGTAGATCCAGATGAGAAAATAGTATGCTATGTAACAGGAAATGGTCTAAAAGCCCCAGATGCACCATTTATTCAACAACCAGAATTAAAGATTGTTGAACCCAAGAGAGAAGTATTACTGAACATAATAGGTCGATAATAAATGACAGAAGTAAAAGTCTTAATTCCTTCAGTAATGTCGTCTTCTACAAATGGTGAAAGAGAAGTGGAAATAGAAGGCAGTACTGTAATTGAAGTGATTGATGAATTAGCAAAAAAATATGGGGACGGATTCAAGAATAAAGTAATAGACAATAATGGAAAATTAAAACCAATAATCAATATTTATGTCAATGACGAAAATATAAAATTCCTCGAGGATCTTCAAACAATATTAAAAGACAAAGATGAGATTTTATTTTTGCCAGCAGTAAGTGGTGGATAAATTAATGGAATTATCAGATACAGAAATTGAGAGATATTCAAGACAAATTGTCATGGACGAAATTGGTTTTGAAGGACAACAAAAATTAAAGAATGCAAGAATAACTGTAATAGGAATAGGAGGTTTAGGATCTCCGATAACTCAACAACTAGTAGCTATGGGAATTGGAACAATAAGAATCGTGGACAGAGATGTAGTAGAAGTGTCGAATTTACATAGACAAGTTTTATATGGAGATAAAGATGTAGGATTATCAAAAGCTGAAGCAGCACACGATAGATTAAAAATAATAAATCCTCAAGTGAAGGTCGAGCCTTTAACACTATCAATTAATGATGATACAGTGGACGAAGTAATCAGTGATTCAGACGTAGTTATAGATGGATTAGATTCAGTATCTGCAAGATATTCTATCAATAGAGCATGTGTAAGATTAAACATACCATATGTCTTTGGATCTGCAATAGTAACGACAGGTTCATCTACTTCAATAATTCCTGGTAAAACACCTTGTTTGGAGTGTTTTCAACCATCATTAAAAGACGAAGAAATGCCAAAATGCGGAACAGAAGGAGTCCATCCATCAATATTAACCACAATATCAAGTGTTCAGGTTTCTGAGGCTGTAAGGATAATAATTGGAAAAGAACCAAATTTAGCAAATAAACTATTCTTAGCCGATATTAGTGATCTCAATTATGATAAAGTCAAAATAATCAAACAGCCCAAATGTAATGTATGTGGAATTAACGCAAATTTGACAGCAAAAAAATCAAAGAGAAAATTAATAGAAGACATATGTGGAAGAGAAGGAAAATCAGTTCATATTATTAGTCCAAAAGAGAATCTCAATATCGACTTGAAGCGTTTAAATGAAATCATCGAGGAAAAAGAATTAAGAATAATTCGGGAAGGGGAATTAGGTACAACCATACAATACAATGAACAGATAACAATCAGTATTGTGTCTAGCGGGGTATCAATAATAGTTGGTGCATTAGAAGAGAAACGAGCATTAGAAGTATTTAATGAAATAATAATTAATGAATTAAACATTAACCCCGAAAAAATTGATAGTGAATTTGAAAAGTTAGTGCAATTCAACTAATTATATATTTTTTATCATTCGCACGTGTTTAATTCCACATTCAATAAATTCAGAACCAGAAACAGACCAACCAAATTTCGAATACCAATCAACAAGATAAGATTGTGCGTTCATCTCTATTGGTTTCGAGTCAATAATTGAATCTAAATAATCAAGAAGACTAGTTCCAATACCATGTTTTTGAAAATCAGGGTCAACTGCAAATCGTCCTAATCTCAATGGAGAGTGGTTATCAAATAATCTTGCAGTAGTAACAATTTTATTATTTGGAAGCTTGCCAATTATATGTGTACAAGATACATCTCTGCCATCAATTTCAATACATTCTCCATCAGAAACATCAACTAATCGTTGTTGATGATTAAAAACAAGGCTTCGTAATCTTAATATATAATATAAATCATCCAGAGAAAGATCGTGAAATTTGTGATGAAAAAATTTAATAGATGTGTTTAAAGCCACAAATAAAGTAAAACAAAGAACGATTAATCTTTATCGATAAAATCAGATGCTGGAGGAGGTGAAGAAGATAACCCACGTCGTTTTCTAACATCAGTAATAACAGTAGAAAGCATTGAAGCAGGTATTTGAGACCATTCTTTAAAGTGTGTAGACCAAATTGCTTTTCCTGCAGTAGCACCACGCATTTTTTCAGATAGATCAAAGGTTTCTGCAGCAGGAATTTCGCCAATTATAACAGACAAGTGAGCCTTTTGAGTAATTTCGCCTACTTTTCCACGTTTTGAAGATATAACACCTGCAACCTCTCCAATCAAATCAGAAGGAGTTTTTACTTCAATTGCTTGAATTGGTTCCAAAAGTGTTGGTTTAGCAGAAAGAAGTGATCCAAGAATAGCCCTTCTAGTAGCAGGCATTAATTGTGCATAGCTTCTATGAGCAACATCTTCATGTGGAACATAATGATGAAAAATTGCCTTAATACCTCGACAATTTTCATATGCAATAGGACCATTTTCCATAACGTCCGCAAAACCTGCACGTATAGAATCCATTGATTCTTGAACATATTGAACACCTTTCGTAGCATCAACAAACATATTTCCTCCAGGATCAATTGTAACAACGCGTTTTGCTTCATCTCTATCCCAACCGGCATTTCTTAAAATTTCTGCCAATTCTTTTTTATCAGTATTATCATTAATTTTTCCATTACGAATAAGTCCAATTACTTCATCACTTAATGGTTCCACACGTAAGAATAATTTATTATGTCGATTGGGAGACTTGGCCATTATTGGGCCAGCAGTACCAGAAATTGTTTCACGATAATTAATAAGTGGAGGGGAAGTAATAATTTCAATCTCTTGTTCTTTTAGCAGATTAGTAGCTACATCAAGATGAAGTACTCCCATTCCTGCAATGAGCATTTCACCACTTTCTTCGTTAATCTTTACAATAAGACTTGGATCTTCAATATTGAGTTTTCGTAAGGCTTCAACCAATTTTGGTAGTTCCTTAGGATGTTTAGATTCAACAGCAATAGTGACGACAGGTTCAGATACATACGCAATCGATTCAAATTGTACAAAGCCTTTTACAGAACTGAGAGTTTCGCCTGCACGAGCATGTTCTAGTCCCAACAATGCAGGAATATTACCAGCAGTAAATTGACCAACCAATTCACGTTGATTTCCCATAAACATATTTACAGATTGAATTCTACCACTTCGTTTTGCACCCAATAGTTCGACAGTATCACCATCTTTCAAAGTACCTGAAAATAATCTACCAGTAGCCACACTACCTGCATGTGGATCAATATTAATATTGACAATCATCATAACGGCAGGACCATTTTCATCACAATTAAGTAGCGCTTTTCCAATTTCGCTATCTAGATCACCTTTCCAGATTTTTGGAATACGGTATTTTTGGGCTACATGAGGCGCAGGATGATGTTGGATTACCATTCCAAGAATAGCTTCGTGTAGTGGTGATTGTTCGACAAGTTCGTCTACTTTATCATTATTATATGCGTCAAAAATAGTTTTGAAGTTTACACCAGTCTTTTTAGACGTAGCAGCACTGAATGCCCATCTATCTTTTGCAGATCCAAATGCAATACTGTTNTCTTGAATACTTACTTTCCATTTATCTTTTAGTTCAGGTTCTGCGTACAAATCAATTAATTGATTAAATTCACTTATTACACCCATAAGATGTTCTTGCATTTTATCAGGGGTCAATCGTAATTCTTTNACTAGTCGATCGATTTTATTAATATAAAGAACNGGTCGAACACGTTCTTCNAATGCNTGTCTTGTAACTGTTTCAGTTTGAGTCATNACGCCTTCNACAGCGTCAGAAACAACAANNGCTCCNTCNATTGCACGAAGNCTTCTNGANACTCGTGTATTAAAATCNACATGTCCAGGAGTNTCTATCATNTTNAAAACNTANGGNNTNCCANNTTGTTCNNNATANAGAGTAATATTAGTNGAATTAATNGTNATNCCTCGTTTTTGTTCCATATCCATAGTATCTAATGCAAGAGCTTCNCCNGCAACACTAGGACTNATAATACCACANCCAGAAAGTAAACTGTCACTCATAGTAGTTTTGCCATGGTCAACATGAGCAATAACNCCNAAATTNCGAATTTGGTCTTTGTTGCCGATAACTTTCATTATGTCATTAGTAGATTTGTATTTTGGCATGTATTTACACTGATACAGTTAATGAAAAATATCTATTATTAAATTCTTTGGATTAAGTTAAAAAAATTATAAATTGAATCTTTGTAAATATCAATAGATGTAAGAAACTCGTCTATAACTATACTTTCATCAGAAGTATGGGACAAATGAGGATTTCCGGGACCATAAGTTATTACGGGAANTTCCAATGAAGTACCGAGAACATTCATATCNCCCGTACCAGTTTTATTAACAAACTGCGGTTTAGAGTGCAATTTGTTAATTATAGCTCTACTAACAGATCTACTAACAACAGATGATTTAGAACTTTCAAATGCAGGAGTTGAATCTATAATTTCATACGAATAAATATGATTTTTTGCATTAAATTCAGATACGATTTTATCAAGGTTTGAGACGATTATATCAGAATCATAATTAAACGGATATCGTATATCGCATATCAGATCACATTTACCAGGCATAACATTATCGGCAATTCCACCATTAATCTGAGTCAAACACGAAGTAACTTGTTGATAATGATTATCCACATTAGTTTCAAGTTCGTTTTTTAAAGAATTCCACAACTTGAATAACAATTCTATAGAATTAGACGACATCCAAGGGGCACTTGCATGTACAGAAGGAGTGTTACAACTAAATTTTACAGAAAATCTCCCTTTATATCCAACAGTAATTTTGTCAATGCCGCTTGGCTCTCCAAAAATAGCACAATCAGGTTTAATATTTCCCTTTATTAATTCCCTAATTCCAGCTCCAGTTCCTTCTTCATCAGTAACTGCTGCAAAAATAATTTTTCCAGTTTTTAATTTATCTTTAAAAGAAGAAGCTGCAATCAACATAGAAATAAGAGAAGATTTAGCGTCAGAAGCACCTCTTCCATAGATTACATTATCTTTAATTTCAACATTAATTAGACCAGGAACAGTATCCATATGTCCACAAAGTAATAGAACAGGACCACCTTCACCAATTTCGCCAATAACATTATTAGCTGAATCTCGCGTTACATTTAAAAATCCATAATCAGTCACAGTATTAAACAAAAAATCAGAAAATTCTTTTTCTTGTCCTGAAGGAGAATAAATCTTGAGAGATTCTTCGAGAAGAGTTAAATGTTGATTACTCAAAGTAATTGTAAAATTTTTAATTGCTCCTGAAGAAATTAATTTATCAATACGTGCTCGAACACTGCCTTCAGACAGATTGACTTTTTGTGCAATTTCAGTATTAGGAGTTCTAGAATCCTTTGTAAGAATTTTAATTATAGTCTTATCTATATCGTCCATTTCATTCTACCTTATTTTGAAAATCTTTAAATAATTTGTTTAGAATTTGCAATGCAGAATTAACATGGGACTCGGTCAATGTTAACGAAGGCAAGAATCTCAATATTGTTCTGCCAGAATACAACATAATCAGTCCATTATTCAATCCATTAAATAATATATCTTTAATTGGAAATTTTGATTCAATAGCAAGCATCAATCCAATACCACGAATATCACGAATAAAATGATATTCAGAATTAAGTTCTTCAAGTCCATTAAGAAATAGTTGTCCAGTTTTTTCTGCATTGGTAATGATATTTTCATTTATTATATATTCAATAGATGCATTAATTGCAGAAGATGTTAAGGGATTGCCACCAAAAGTAGTAGTATGTTCTCCAAGTGAAAAATTTGTCATATCACTTCTTGAAATCATTACTCCAACAGGCATTCCTCCTGCCAGTCCTTTACCAATACATAAAATATCTGGTTTCAAACCATAATGTTCATGAGCCCACATTTTACCGGTCCTTCCCAGACCAGTCTGGATTTCATCAATGACTAATAATACATTATACTTTTCACATTGCTCTTGCAATTGCTTGAAATATTCATCTGAAGCAAATTTTACTCCGTTTTCTCCTTGAATAACTTCTAGAAATACAGCTCCAGTATCATCATTAATATTTGATAATGAATCAAGATCTCCAAATGGGATAAAATCAACGTCATCAAGAAGAGGTTGAAAGGATTTTTTATATTTAGGATTCCAAGTAAGAGATAATGAACCAATTGTTTTACCATGATAAGAACCAGACATAGAAATAATATTATTTTTTGAATGTTTTTTACATAATTTCAATGCAGCTTCTATTGCTTCAGATCCACTATTACATAAGTAGATATTATCTAGATTGTTTGGAGTAATTTTATTTATGTTTAAGACAGCTTTTGCTCTTTCCTCATTATAGAATGAACCATGACAACTAGTTAGTTTTTTTGCTTGATTGCTTATCGCTTGAACAATTTTATTATTTGAGTGTCCTAACAATGATACTCCATATCCGCCCATTAAATCTAGATATTTTTTACCTGAAGAATCCCAAACATAACAATCATCGCCCTTATCAAGAACAATTGGAAATTTTTGGTAAACAGGAGCCAAATATTGATCTTCTGAATTAATTAATTCTTCATCATTCATTAGTAATCACCGTACAATCGGAATGTGCAACAGCAGAAGAAATCGGATTATCAATAAGTCCAGAAGCAATGATTCCTTCATTAACTCCATTATCCAATGATTCAATACACGAGATTAATTTTTGTTCCATTCCAAATCCAAGTTCTGGAAGAATTTCTTTAGATTGAGCAAGAGTCAGATTATTTACAAGCTTGTCATTTAACAATATACCGTCAACGTCGGTTAGAAATATAACACGATCTGCTTTGAGATGAACAGCAATATTAGATGCAGCACGATCGCCATTCACATTCAAGACTTCAAATTCATCACTAAGAGCTACTGGAGATATAACTGGAAGATAGCCTGATTTTATCAAGTCATTAAGTAATTCAGTATTAACATTTTGTATTTTTCCGGTGAATCCACCTTCAATTGCAAGTTTTCTTTTTCTTTCATCGATTATCAAGAGTTTTTTCTTTCTAATTGCATTCAATATATTACCATCAACACCACCAAGACCCACTGCATTAACACCTAAAGATTGTAATGATACTACAATTTCTTTATTAATTTTTCCACACATAACCATCATAAAAATAGACGCAGTTTCTTTGTCAGTATATCTGCTTTTGACTCCAGATGGAGAAACAATGAATTTTTGTTTTTTGCCTAATTTTTCTGCAATATCAGTTACAGTGTTTCCACCTCCGTGTACAACTATCAATGATTCAGTTTTTGAGAAATTTTTAATATCCTCAAAAAGATTTTTAGATAATCCTTTACTATGTAGGCTTCCGCCAATTTTTACTATCGTTACCATCTAGATCACATTGGATGTATTCCAGGAGTCCATAAACCTGTAATTTCATCGAAATCGGACATAAGATTCATATTTTGTATAGCAGTTCCAGCAGCTCCCTTAATTAAATTGTCGGACGAAGACATTACAACAAGTTTAGATGTAGATTTATCATACGCAAATCCAATATCACAGAAATTAGATCCGACAAGTAGTTTAGGATCAGGATATTTATACAATCCTTTCTTATCTCCAATCAATCTAATAAAAGGTGAATCAGAATAGAATTGCCTATATGATTTCCATACATCAACCTCAGTAATATCAGAATTAAGCGATGCATAAGACGTACATAATATTCCGCGAACAAGATTTACTGAATGAACAGACAGCAATACATTTACAGAATTCTCAGATAGATTCGAAAGTTCTTGATCAATTTCAGCAGTATGTCTATGAGCATAAGGTTTGAACGGACGAATAACGCCATATCTATTAGCGTGATGAGATCCAAGTGTAGGCTTTACTCCTGCCCCAGATGAACCAACTTTTGAGTCAATAATGATGTTGTTAGAATTGATTATTTTATCATGGATTAAAGGGGCCAAAGCAAGAATTGACGTTAAGGCAGTACATCCAGGAGTAGATGTAAACTTACTTGATTTTATTGAATCTCTATGGAGTTCAGGCAATCCAAAAGTAAACAAATCTAATAAATTAGGAAGAGGATGTGTAAGTCCATACCATTTATCATACATAACTGGATTTGAAAGTCTATAATCTGCACTCATGTCAACAATTTTTACTCCAGAATTAACAAGTTCATTCATGAATTCATATGAGCTGCCATGTGGAACTGCAGTAAAAAGAAAATCGCATTGATCGGCGACTTTTGATGAATCAAATAATGAGAACTTTACATCTGTGAATTCCTTTAGATTAGGATGAATCTTATACAAGAATTTACCATCATATTGTCTTGATGTAGCAAAAGAAAGTTCAACTTCAGGATGATTGATGATTAATCTCAATAATTCTCCGCCGACATAACCAGATGCACCTATTACTCCAACTTTCATTACAAATCAACTCTTTGAGATATTATTAACATAGTCTACAATTTTGTATGCTATATTGTCTTTGGTAAATTTTGAAACTCCTTTAAACTCCACATTATTGTTTATTTCATGAACGAGTAATCCATCATCACTTTCCATTAGATCTACTCCAAGTATTCCTCCACCAACTGATTTAGCTGCATTAAGAACAATCTCTTCCAATTCTTTTGTAATAGGACAATTCTCAACTTTTGCTCCAAGTGAGAAATTAGTTCTCCAATCGTCATTAGAAGAATAACGATATTCTGCACCGACAACTTCATCTCCAACAACAACAGTTCTAATATCTCTAGGAGGTCTATTGATGTGCTGTTGTACATAGAAAATTTTCGAGAATAATCCATCGTCGTTGTATCTCATTTCAATAAGTGCTTTCGCTGAATCCTTATCATTTAATTTTACAACACCTCTTCCCCAACTTCCCACTATAGGTTTCAATACAGAAGGATATCCCAGTTCATCGACAGAATCTTCTGCAGATTTATCAGAAAAACTGAATAAAGTAAGAGGAGTTTTTATACCCAATTCTTCGAATTTTAAAGTAGATAGGAATTTATTGCCGCAAATTCTACTCGTATTAGAACTATTAACTACTAAACAGTGTTTCGATTCAAAATAATGTGCAATAAGCATACCGCGATAATGACTGATGCATCTTTGAATTACAGAAGTTCCAAAAGATGAGTGAATTGATTCGTCAGAGTCATCACTGCGTAATACAAGTGCTTTTGCATCATACTTACTAAATGGGATATTTTTTTC
>NZOP01000037.1 GCA_002693165.1 Nitrososphaerota archaeon | reverse complement strand
ATTATTTTGCAATTTTCAAATTTTATATTTTCAAATTTCGAATTGGTAAATGTACATAAACTTAAATTCGATTCTGTGAATTTGCAATCTGTGAATTTGCAATTTATAAATTTAGATTCTGAAAAGTCAATATTGTTAAATTTACATTCTTCAAATGTACTGTTTTTTATTTTATTTTTTTTGAAATCAGTTTTTTCAAATATCGTTTTTTCATAGTGATAATTGTTTTGTATGTTACTTTTCATTAGATATTATTTAATCAATTCAAAATTATGTTAGCAATATGACTAAATGACAGACCTTTAAATTACTTAAAAAGCCAGGATTGGCATCATAAATTATTTTATATGCTTTAATTTTAACCCATTTGCTTTTAGGTTATTAGTTAATTTTCGATTTTATTGATTAGTTTCCCCGTGAGCAGACATATCTAATCCCTGATCTTCTGCTTTTGAATCTACTCTTAAGCCAATTGTTTGTTTAATAATTAATGCTATAACAATTGTTCCAACAACAGACCATACTAATACGGATACTACACCTGTTAATTGAGCTACAAGTTGGGAAATAGCATCCATTCCACTGGCATAACCAGCTCCGCCAAGACTGTCGTGAGCTAAGAATGCAACAAGAATTGTTCCTATAACACCACCAGCCCCGTGAACTGCGAAAACATCCAGGGAATCGTCAATATTGAATTTATTTTTAACTACATTAACAATTAAATAACATAAACTACCAGCACAAATACCAATGATTAATGCACCCATTGGTCCTACGAATCCTGAAGCAGGAGTTATTGAAGCTAATCCTGCAATTGTTCCTGTAACTAAACCTATCATTGTAGGTTTACCAGTTTTGATCCAATCAATTGTCATCCAGACTAATGATGCAGTTGCTGCAGAAATATGAGTAACAAGCATTGCCATACCCGCATTCACATCAGCTGCAAGAGCGCTTCCGGCATTAAATCCAAACCAACCAACCCAAAGCATACAAGCGCCAATCATAACCATGCTTGGATTATGTGGTGCGGAAATTTTATTAGGAAAATTTTTACGTCGTCCTAATATCACTGCTAAAACTAAGGCTGATGCTCCTGCAGTCAGATGAACTACAAGGCCTCCTGCAAAATCCATGACATTTAGTTCAGCAAGCCAGCCACCTCCCCATATCCAATGTGTTACAGGGGCATAGATGATTATTATCCATAGTGCACTGAAAATTAATACAGCACTAAATTTAATTCTTTCAACATAAGCTCCGACAATAAGAGCGGGGGTGATTACAGCAAATGTCATTTGAAACATAAAGAATAGGGTTTCAGGAATTGTTCCTGAAAGAGTGTCTTTACTGACATCAGACAAGAATATATTACCGAGACCTCCTATAAGCGGATTACCGCTTGAAAATGCAAGGCTATATGCTATAACCAGCCATAAAATAGATGCTAAACATGCAATAACTATACAATGCATTAGTACCGATATAACATTTTTAGAACTGACTAAACCTCCGTAAAATAGAGCTAGTCCGGGTAGAGTCATAAAAAGAACTAAAGCGGTTGAAGTTAAAATCCAAGAAGTATCACCTG
The DNA here is from genome assembly GCA_002693165.1 of Nitrososphaerota archaeon. The sequence continues at coordinate 9,960 of NZOP01000037.1, read as the reverse complement.
TATCCATGTGTGCCTCCAATACAAGAATAATTGCCTTATTGCTCATTATATACATATAAAGAACTATAATTGCAACCTCTTAAAAATTCTTCTAAAAAAGATTCATTTAACATATGTAATGTTTCGTGCTATTCTTATCTTAAAAAATATATAGGAGNATGCAATGGGTAATAAAGACTTATTATATAAATCTGTTACTGAATTAAAGAAACTTTTATCTGATAAACAAGTTTCGGCTACAGAATTAACTGAACTGGCAATTCAAAGAATAAATGAGACGAATGATAAAACAAATGCTTTTTTATANGTTGCAGGAGATACAGCTATTGAAGAGGCAAAAAATATAGATAAAAAGATTGCAGATGGAGAAGATATCGGACCTCTTGGAGGTATCCCGACCTCAATAAAAGATCTTGAACCTGTAAAAGGGATGCCTCATACAAACGGATCACTATTTTTTAAGGATAATATTGCAGATTATGATCAGCTTGGTGTTCAGAGAATAAAAGAAGCTGGTGGAGTGATACTGGGAAAAACAAATACTCCNGAATTTGGATTGTGTGGAACTACAGATAACAGACTGGGTGATGACTGCAGGAACCCATGGGATTTAAACTGTACTTCTGGAGGTTCAAGTGGTGGCGCAGGTGCTGCAGTGGCATCAGGAGTTCATCCTCTTGCTCAGGGATCAGATGGCGGAGGATCAATAAGAATGCCTTCTGGATTATGTGGTATCTATGGTATAAAGGGTACTCAGGGCAGAATTCCAAGAAAACATACTGCTTTACAAAGTTGGAATCCGGTTAATTTTTCTTGTATGGGACCTATGAGCTGGTATGTTAAGGACAGTGCAATAATGTTACANGTTATGTCCGGACCTCATCCTGATGCAGAATCAACAGCTATTCAGACTGCCCCACCTGATTTTTTAAGTAATATTGATAATGGGATTNAAGGTAAGAAAATAGGATGGTCTGTTGATCTGGGATGTATTAATGTTGATCCTGAAGTAAGAACTGCTACTGAAAAAGCAATTAATGTTTTTGAGGAATTGGGTGCGATTGTTGAACCTTTTAATTTTGAATATAACATTACAGAATTAAGGGAATCAATTTTCCCTATAAATGCTTCTCAGGCTTATAGCAAAAATGGATCTTTGCTTAATGAGGATTCTGATAAATTAATGGCTTATTACAAAAAAGCGTTGCTAAAAGGGAAAGATATTCAGGGTGCTGAATATATGAATGCAGAATCTGAATTATTTAAATTCAGAAATTATATGGAATCTGTTTTTAGAAAATACGATTTTATTTCTACTCCTACAATGGCAGTTCCGGCTCATGAATGCGGTAACCCACCTGCTGAAGTCGATGGAGTTAGACAGGATCCGGCACCGTCTTCGTCTTATGGTGATGACAATCCTTCACATAAAAATGGTGGTGGTTTATTATCCCAGTTTACTGCAATTTATAATTATTCAGGCAATCCAGCTGCAACGTTACCATGCGGATTTTCTTCCAAAGGTCTTCCTATTTCATTACAGATAGCTGGTGCTAAAGAAGATGAAGTTGGAGTATTACAGGCATCAAGAGCTTTTGAAATTGTAAGGCCATGGCATGGTAAAAAACCTGTTGTTTAATGACTAAATTACAAACCATTGTTCCTGATATTCTGACTATATGTACATATTCAGAATTTGCACCGTTTTCTTATAAAAAAGACGGTAGTGTTGTTGGCACTGACATTGAATTTTTAGAAAATTTCGCTGATGAAATGAGACTTNATACAAATATTATTGAGAANCAATTTGATGGACTTTGGGATATGCCTGGATTAGATAAATGCGATATAGCTGCAGCTGGGATGATGTCAGAGGGACGAGATCTTGGAAATAGAGGTATATGGAGTAAATCTTACATAACTGTTAAACGTTCACTTTTAATTCGCCATACAGATAAAGATATTCTTAAAGAACCNAGAGATTTTTCGGGTAAAAAAATTGTAGTAACTCCTGAATCTGCAGCACATATTGATGCTATAGAACGTTATCAGTCATATGGAGCAATAATAATCCCTGTTGTTCCTTCACAAAATGAAATTATAAATCAGATACTTAGCGGAGAAATAGATGCTTTTGGGGAAGGAGATGTGAGTAATGGATTTCTTGTAGAACGATATATAGGTAACGACGGATCAAATCCTTTGGTTTTGACAGATATTCATGAAATGAATTTTCCTGAAGAATTATGCTTTGCAGTCAGATCATATGATAAAAGATTGATATATAACTTAAATGAATTTATAAATGAATGTTTTAAAACTTAAAATAAATATTGTTTAACCCTTTTACTCTTGTACAATTACCTTATGAATTTTTTTATAGTTATATTTAGTTTTTTAGCAGTATGGGCATTTATTGAGATTACATTTCTGATCTCAGCAAGAATGGTTACAAATACTTCTTCAGGCTTTTCGCATAATCAGTTTATGTGGAATCTTAGAATCATTGCATTGTTTTTGTTTGCAGGTTCTGCATTTGTAATTAATTATTTTAATTTTAGTCTGACAGAATTTGTCATGATGTGTTTCATTTAGTGATATAAATTGCTTCCAGATTACAAAAATATAAACTGGACATTCTTCACAGTACTTATTGGAGGATGTGCTCTTGTTATGATTACTCTTGGGATGAATCACGGACTTGGATTATATCTTATTCCTATTACAGAATATCTTCATATTGGAAGAGAATTATTTGGTCTTTCTATAGCTTTTCAGGTTTTATTTGCAGGTGTTGGAGCTCCTATTTTTGGTGCACTTTCTGANAGATATGGTCCTGGGAAAACTACATTNTTNGCCACNTTATTATTGATAATAAGTAGATACTGGATGGCGAACATTGATAATACTTTTGATTTGTTCGGATCATTATTCCTTTTGGGATTTAGTGCGGGAGGATTTTTGGGAATTGCACTTGGTGCTGTTTCTAGAACAGCTATAGGAGAAAATAGATCATTATATGTTGGAATCATTATGTCTGCAGGTTCTTTTGGTCAGTTTATTATAGTTCCAATTATAAATTTTCTAATTCAGAGGTTTGGATGGGTAGATTCTTTGTATTATATGATTTATCTGACTATAGTAATGATATTGTTTTGTTATTTTTTAAGTTTTTCAACAGGCTCCTCAGAAGCTTCTGATAATAAAGGCCAGAAAGTTGGTGAGGCAATTAAGGAAGCATTATCAAATAAAAATTTTAATCTTCTTGCACTTGGTTTTTTTGTTTGTGGATTTCACGTAATTTTTGTTTCAACTCATTTACCTGCTTTTCTTGAAGATCAGCTCTTACCTGCATGGATTGCAGGATGGGCACTTGCACTTATTGGTTTGTTTAATATTCTTGGAACTTTAATGTACGGATATCTTGGCGATAGTTATTCTAAAAAGAATTTGTTAACCGGGCTTTATTCTTTAAGATCTATTTTGTTTCTTGTGTTTTTCCTTTCCCCCAAAACAGAATTTACAGTNCTTATATTTGCTAGCCTTCTTGGAATATTATGGCTATCTACAGTCCCGTTAACTAGTGGAATTATTACTGATGTATTCGGTCCGAAATATACATCAATGCTTTTTGGTGTAGCATTGTTTTCTCACAATGTGGGATCATTTTTTGGTTCATGGCTTGGCGGAAGAATATTTGATACGTACGGTTCATATGACCTGATGTGGCTTATCTGTGTATTTGTAGGGTTTGCTTCAGCTGNAGTACATTTTCCAATTAACGGTAGTGCAGTTTTAAGAATTAAATCTCAAAGATTAAAAGTAAGTGTGGCAGAATAGCTACTTATCTTCTGAACTTATTTTATGTATAACGTTAGTTATTAAAACAATGGCAACTAAAATTATGCATCCGGTTATTGGAAGGAACCTGACAGTTAGTTGTGCTCCATAATTTTCAGCTATTGTTCCATATAAAAATGATCCGATAGGTGATGACCCTATGCATATTGATAGAAGTCCCATAGCAAGAGGTCTTTCATTATTGTTTGTGGATAGTTGTACAACTGATGCCTGAGTTGCACCGAATCCGGCTATACCAAAACCGACAAACAAGATTATTCCAAGGCTTAATATATAGTTTTCAGAAAATGAATATATAAATAAGCCAAAAAGAGAAATTGCTGAAAACACTGCAAATATTATACCTATTCTTTTTATATTCATTCCGAATATAAACATTCCTGTTATCATTGCTCCAACTGCCTCTACAGCTATGATTATAGAACTAAATTCAGCTGATCTCCCTAGGACTTCAACTGCGATAAATGGAGCCATTGATTGCTGGGGAAACATAAATAAATTCATAATTATTGTACNTGCACATACAACAAGGACTATTTTATTGTTTTTGATTAGATTGGAATAATCTTTTATCCTTACTTTTTGTGATTGTGGNTTGTATGCTTCAGGCTGTGTATAATCTATCATTATTGTTGTGATAAGAGTAATAAAAAAGAATACAATCATTAATAAAATACCATATGAATCTGACAAAAATGTTAGGAAAAATCCTGCAAGTAGGGGACCGATTAATTTGCTGAATTGCCATAGAAATGACTCTACTGCATTGCCTCTTACTATGAATTCCCTGCCAAGAATNTCAAACATTAACATTCTTCTTGAAGGGAAATCTATAACTGTTCCTATTCCATGAAAAAACAATGTTATATATATAACTGTAACATTAAGATTTTCTGTTACGGAAAAAATGAATAATATNGTAATAGCAATTATGGATATTGTACGTCCGACTAACATTAGCTGTTTATTATCATATTTAGACGCTAAAGTACCGACGAATCCCCCGAATATTGACCATGGTAAAGACCACATAATATTTGCAAAAGTAACCTGAAAAGGCGATTCTGTCAGTTTGTACATAATGATTATTATTAAAACTATCTGTATCCAGAATCCTATAGATGAGGCAAAGCCACCTATTGAAAGTTTTATAAAATTTGAGCTTAAAAGTAAGTTGTTATTATTCAATAAAGGTACATAGTTAAATAGAGCTGATTAAATCTATCACAAATATATAGAATGTAAATATGCTTAATTGGATATTATTATTTAAACAGGTTTATTTTAATTAAATTCAAATAATGAATGACGAAATTTTTTTAGGAAGTTTTGAGAAATGTACCTTGCCATGGAAAGAATGGAATCATATAGCCCATGTCAGAATGGCTTATTTAAGTTTAAAAAAATATGGGGAATTACTTGGTACCGAAATGATAGTTAAAGGTATAAAACAGTACAATAATTTTAATTCTGATAAGAAAATGGAAATTGGGTACCATGAAACAATTACAAGATTTTGGATTAATGAGATAAAGTCAAATCTAAAAGATACAATTAACTTTTCAGAATTTATTAAACAAAATCCTGATTTGATGAAGTTTAAGTATATATTTGATTTTTATGATAAAAAGATACTTTTTTCAGATGAGGCAAGATTAAATTATATAAGAATTTAGTAAAATGTTTTAAATACATTTATATTGAGGTGATTATGACTTTTCAGCAATCAATTCAAACATGTTTAAATAAATATGCAGATTTTAAAGGGAAAGCTTCAAGATCTGAATATTGGTGGTTTTTCTTATTTACAGCTATTGTTGGAGTTATAACAGGAATACTGGATGCAGTTATATTTCCTGGTTTTACTGAAACGTTAGGTACTGGACCTTTGAGATTGTTATTTAATGTAGCTGTTATCACCCCTGGTATTGCAGTAGGAGCAAGAAGACTACATGATACCAATAGAAGCGGATGGTGGCAGTTGTTGTATTTTACTGGTATAGGAATTCCTGTTGTGTTTATTTTAATGGCACTTCCAAGTAAAGAGGGAGAAAATTGATTTTATTTTATGAATATTGAAAAAAGATATCACTTGGCAAGAAAAAAACTTCCAATTTATTGGGGTGAACTGGTTAAGAATGACAGTGTAGATATTGTATGGTCTGATGATGGAATGGAGTTTTTACTTTTTACTAATTCTAAAGATGGAGATGAGGTTAGGGTATATAATGTTTCAAAATCTGATCCTCGGTATCTGATTAAAATATCTGTTTTTAAGGATTGTTTATCAGAGTATGGGCTTGAAAATAAGCTTATAAATCAGATTGTTGGAAGTTCAAACAAAAATAAGAAGATCAAAGAATCATCAGTAAATATTTCTTATGACAATTATAAAAGCTTAATTTCTTTTGAATACCTTTACCATGTATTTGAATATAATATATTAAATTCTAAAGGTATTTATCGATCAGATTTAATGCCGCAGGATAAGTATCTTCATAAATCTCCTGATGGTAAAAAGTATGCATGGATTGAAAATAACAATCTTGTATACAAGAAAATTAATGACCAAGATTCCATTACACTGACCATGGATGGTACAGAGAAATACGGTTATGGAGAATTATCTTTTCTAGGTAAGGGTAGTACTCTTGCAAAGCAAAATGGTACTCTTTTTCCTTCTGCTTTGGCCTGGTCCCCATCTGGTCGGTATATTTTTTGCATTAAGCTTGACGAAAGAAATCTTAAGGAATTACCATTAATACAGCATATAAAAGGTGATTCACCTGCAAGACCTGAAGTTCATTCGTTACCATATAGTTTTCCTGGTGAAAATATATCAACAAATGAAATATATTTATTTGACACTGAAACAGATTTAAGAATTACACATGATGAAAAACCTTTTACTTATTTCGGCATGTTTCATGTAGATTTCGTTAGTAGCAATGATCAGCATAATTTTTTCTGGTCACTAGATGAAAAACATTTTTATTATCTTATTTCAGATCGTGGTCAGTATAATATGACATTGAAAACGATTGATATTGAAACAGGGAAAGTTAATGAAATAATTACTGAAAGTTCTGATACTTATGTTGATATGGCTCCCAAAATAACAGATTATCCTGCTATCAGACCTTTATTTAAAACAAATCAATTAATCTGGTATTCAGAAAAAAGTGATTGGGCTCATTTTTATATGCATGATCTGGATACAGGTGAAGAAAAATATCAGATTACATCAGGAGAATGGAGAGTCAGGGAAATAATAGATATTGATGAAAATAAAGAAGTAATATATTTTACTGCAGGTGCCAGGGAAACTGAATTCAACCCTTATTGGGAAGCGTTTTACAAAGTTAACTTTGATGGTTCTGCTCTGGAATTNTTATCAGAAGAAAGTGCTAATCATATTATTGATTTTAATAANAAAAGNGGATATTTTNTTGATCAATATAGTTCNATTAACCAGCCNCAGNTTACTATGTTGAAACATATTGATNATTTGNCTGGNAAAAANTTAATTCAGGCTGATGTTTCTTCACTTGTTAAACTNGGNTGGACNGATCCAGAGTATTTTTCNGCCTTTGCAGCAGACAATAAAACAACAGTTTATGGTGCAATATTTAAACCTTCTTATTTTGATCAAAACGAAAAATACCCTGTCCTTGATTTTATATATCCGGGACCACAATCACTTGGTTTGAGAGATCATTCTTTTGGACACGAAAGTTTTGGGCAGGTAAATTCGATTGTAGAACTAGGTTTTGTAATAGTTATAATCGAAGGAAGAGGAACATCGGAAAGATCTAAATTATTTCATGATTATTCTTATGGACAACTTGAAGATAATGGTTCTATTGAAGATCATATTCATGTAATAAAAAATATATCTAAAACAAGACCCTATATGAATATAGAAAAAGTAGGAATGTATGGACATTCTGGCGGAGGCTATTCAACAGCAAATGCATTAATGAAGTATCCGGATTTTTATTCTGTGGGAGTCGCGTCTTCGGGTAATTACGACAATCTTGAGTATAATTCTAGATGGGGAGAAAAGTATCAGGGAAAAGTTTCTGATGAAATTTATAGCGACCAGGCGACGAGAAATTATGTATCAGAATTAAAAGGTAAACTTTTATTAATTCATGGTGATATGGACGATAATGTCTACATGTATCACACTCTTAGACTTGCTCATGAGTTAATTCAAAATAATAAAGACTTTGATATGTTGATTATTCCAGAGATTGAACATTCACCTGTAGATTCTGAAACTTCATTAAAATCCTGGAAATATTTCTGGCGAAAAAGATGGGATTATTTTGTTCAACATCTTTTAGATGAGATTCCTCCAGCTAATTTTGGATTATAATATTAATATATTTATTGAGGTGTTATATGTCTTATAGAGAAAAACCGGTTTTAAGCCAGGAAGAAGCTTTACAATTACATAAGGAAGCTCTTGTAGTTGATTCTCAGATTCCTACTATAACCTTAGGTGGCTTATTTACAGATAATATGAGAAAAAGAATGGATGAATGTTTCAAGGAAGGAATGACAAAAGCTGAAGCATCAAACATATTATCAGCGATGATCCCTGGCGAGATTCAAAATAGCACTGATGCAAAAGCTCAGTATATTGAACTTTGGGAAAAATCAGGCGTTAATATTGCTAGTGGAACTTATGCTGGCCCAGCAGCTGGGATAGATGCCGCATATAATAGTTCAGTAAAAAGAATGTCGGAAGCAGTATCAATTATAAATTCAATACCAGAAAAATTAATGCTTGTAACAACATCAGATCATATAAAAGAAGCCCATGATACTGGTAAGGGAGGTATAATTTTCGATTTCCAAGATACTTTGTCATTTGGTACTGATTTAAATAAAGTAGATTTTTTTTATAATCTTGGTTTAAGGGTAGTACAGCTCACTTACAATTTAAGAAACCTTGTAGGTGATGGATGTACAGAAATACATAAAAGTGGATTGTCATATTTTGGAAGAGAACTTGTAAGTAAACTTAATGAAAAAAATATGATTGTTGATGTTAGTCATTGTTCAGAACAAGTAGGATGGGATGCTATGGAAATATCCTCAAGTCCAGTTGTGGTAACTCATTCAACAAGTGCTGCAATTGTAAAACATGACAGAGGTAAAAGTGATAAATTCGCTAAAGCCATAGCAGATAATGGAGGATTTTTCGGTGTAGTAGTCATACCAGGGTTTATTCAGGAAACACCTACTGCGACTTTAGATGACTGGGCTCTTCATATAGAAAATCTTGTTAATGTTATGGGCATTGATCATGTATGCATAGGCACTGATAAGCTTGGCCCAGGTCCTGGCACTGAAACATTATTTGAATATCCTGAAGAAATGCCTGGGATGAGACCGGGACATTTTAATTGGAGTGGGTTTAGAGAAGAACATAGAGTAAATGATAATGGGCTTGGCTTACCATATCCGCAGTATAATGATTATAAAACAATTGGCTATGAACAGTTTACAGACTGGCCTAATCTTACATTGAAATTAGCTGAGAGAGGTTTCAATGAAGAAGAACTCAGAAAAATATTAGGATTAAATTATTTTAGAGTATTCAAACAAATTATAGGCTGATTTTCCGAAATGACTTTTAATAATATTATTGCAGTATGCATTTTCCTTGCACCTTTTGCTTATTCTCCCGGTCCGGGTGTAATGTTTTTTGCAGTTAATACTGCAAGATCAGGTTTTAAAAAAACACTTCCTGCGATAGCTGGGTATCATGTAGGAATAGTTGTATTTACTTTTTGTTTCGGATTAGGGTTTGATTTTTTTGTTTCAAAATTTGAATTAATACTTGATATACTTAAATACCTTGGTAGTTTATATGTTTTATATATAGCATTTAAAATTACAAAAGCAGGATTTGGATCTGATTCTAAAAGCGAATCTGGTATAACATTTTTTAATGGAATGATTTTTATCTTCCTTAACCCTAAAGTACATATTGTAATAACTTTAATGTATACAAAATTTAATGATTTAGGGAATATGAACACATTGATTTATACTTTAATTCTTACCATTATTTTTTCTATAAAT
>NZOP01000036.1 GCA_002693165.1 Nitrososphaerota archaeon | reverse complement strand
TTGGCTTGCGTTTAATCTTAATTCCACCTTTCTTTAAAACCTTTACCACTTTATTAATAGCAATAACTGCCATTTCCTCAGAACGAGAACCAGTACAAACCATTTTTCCAGTTCGAAATATAAGTGTAGAAGTTTTAGGAGAAGGTAATCTAAAAACTAGACCAGGAAAGCGATCTGGATTATACTCAGTTTCTTCAAAATTATCTTTAATTTCAACAAGATCAATACTTTGACTTAAATTTCCTGTTGCAACAACATTTTCCACACTAATAACAGATTTAGTCTTTGGCAAAATCGATATGTTTACACAGTTACCCATATAAAAAGTTTGAATAAAACAATAAAGTTAGAAAATATGCTCAGTATAGACAGAATTCAATACAATCCTTAAATTTACCTAGACACAAGAGAGACCATAATGTTGATAATAGGAGGAGACACCGAATCAATAATAAGTATAATTTGGCTGCCATTATTTATGTTTCTAATTTTATATGGTCAAAAAATACAAATATTTTTAATGTTAAGAAATATAGGAAAAAATTTATCAAAACTTGAAAAAATGAATGTAGATTCAAAAAATAAAGTGTTAGGGAGTTTACTAGAATATGGAGGAGATAAAGAATTTGTACAAAAAAGATTTGACAGAATATTACAATCATTTGTAATACATCCCGTGGCAATGGATCCAAAAGGAATCATTGATAAACTAGAACATTTACTCAAAACAGAAGAAGATAATTTAGAAGATGAAGTAAAATTAATTACAAAAACTGCAGACGAAGTTCAAATAAGCATATTAATGAATCTAGTAGAAGTAGCACTTGGAATTAATTTAATGTACAAATATGTAAGACATTTTTACGTCAGTGGAAAAAAAACAGGAAGTCCACTTATAATAANNCAAATTCAAATGATTTTACATCAAATCATGGAACAAGCAGAAGCCTATCATNATGCAATTCCAGANTTNAAATCAGGAAAAANAATAGGCGANGGAATAGGACCTCTTATTGCNTCAAAATTAAGTGGAGAATCAGAAAGCAGAGAACTAGTTAAGAATACAATTGTAAATGAAATAACAATAGAAAATAGAAAAGCATATGTAGTAAAAGCAAAAGGACCCGGAGGAAATGTTGGAAAACCTGGTGAAGCCATAAAACAAATAGTAGAAAATAACAAAAACATATCATTAATTATTACAATTGANGCGGCATTAAAATTAGAAGGAGAAGAAACAGGAGAAATAGCCGAAGGAATTGGAGCNGCAATTGGAGGACCNGGAATTGAGAGATATAAAATTGAGGANATTGCGACAAATAATAAAATTAAATATTTAGCACTTGTAACAAAAATGACTGAAAAAGAAGCAATTACAGAAATGAAAGAAGAAATAAAAAAATCTACAGATCTTTTAATAGAAAAAGTTAAAGAAACAATTAATCAACATTCAGAAAATAATCAAAATATAATAATTGCTGGAATAGGAAATACTTTNGGCGTAAAATAATTAGCTGAGTATATCAGATATACCAAGCGCTAAAAATAAATATGAAAAAAATACAATAAAAAATGCAGAAATCAAATCAATAANATTTGCATCAGGAATATTAATGATTAGAAAACCAGGTGCAATTATTATAAGAATAAGAGATGCAATAAAGTAATACAGAGATTTTCTATTCACAATGTTATAATTAAATTATAATTATTAATATTTTNATTATTCAGATAATTTCTTTTCAATTAGATTCTTAACATCTTCGTGATTAGCTCTGCCTTTAGTAGCTTTCATAACTTGTCCGATTAAGAAATGTATGGCCTGTGGATCATTCTTAGCATCTTCCAAAGCCTTAGAATTATCATTGAGAACTTGATCAATAATTGTAGGAAGATCGTCAGATGAAACAGAATTATCAATTTCAGACTTTAATAAATCTTCAATAGTAACACCAGATGAAAGAGATTCTAATAGAATTGCTTTTGCAGTAGAGTCATTTATTTTAGAATCAGATACAGATTTGGACAGCGAAGCAAGAGTCTTAGCTTTGATAGGTAAATCTACAAATTTAATATTATTTCTATTAAGATATCCCATTATATCAGTAGCTATCCAACCACTAATTAATTTAGGATTAAATTCATAACTTAATGTTTCTTCAAAATAATCTGCAACAATTTTATTTCGAATTAAGATACGAGTAATTTCCTCGGATAATTTTATGTCGTTAATAAAACGTTGAAATCTCTTATCTGGAAGTTCAGGGAGAGATTCACGTAATTCATCAATATAATCGTTAGAAATAATCATAGGAGGTAAATCAGGATCAGGAAAATATCTATATCCTTCTTCATCTTCTTTAACTCTCAAAGTTACTGTGACCCTTCTTACATCATCCCAATGTCGTGTTTCCATTTTGCTAGCTGCTTGAATTGTTTTTTGTCGAGTTATTTCAAAATTTAGTGCNCGTTCAACTTCTTTAAACGAAGAAATGTTCTTAATTTCCACTCTCCTGCCTTTAGAAATAGACACATTTGCATCTGCACGCATTGAACCATCAAGTTTACTATNNCATTCACCTATNGTTTCAACAATTGATTGAATTGTATTTAGAAATTCACGAGCATGTTTTGGAGAAACTATATCAGGCTCTGTTACAATCTCAACAAGAGATATACCTGCTCGATTGTAATCAATAAGAGTATTAGATGAAGTAGTTATACTACCCTCATATTGTAATTTACCNGGATCCTCTTCCATTTGAATTCTAGTAATTCGAACTTTACCAAGATTTGTTTCAACAGTGCCANCATTAGCAATAGCTATTCCACCAGCTTTATCATATTGAGTAATTTGGTAATTCTTTGGAGAATCAGGATAGAAATAATTTTTACGGAANAAATTACTATTACTGGAGATTTTACAATTTAGTGCTAAACCAATTTTTATAGCAGNTTCTAATGCTCTTTTATTCAATACAGGTAAAGCACCAGGCAATCCCGTGCAGACAGCACATAATAGAGTATTAGGTGATTTACCACGATAATCAGACGAACAATTGCAAAACATCTTTGTATTTAACGCGGTTAATTGACAGTGTATTTCAAGGCCAATTTTGACACCAATAGAAACATTACTCATTCTTAATACCTCGAATTTGTTCAATCTTATTTCCAAGATTTAATATAGTTTTTTCGTCAAAATGTGAAGACATTAATTGNATACCTATTGGAAGAGAATTTGAACTTCCACAAGGAATAGAAATAGAAGGAATTCCAGCGAGATTTGCAGAAACGGTGTCTATATCACTCATATACATCGATAATGGGTCAGTTAATTTTTCTCCCAATTTGAAAGGTAATGTTGGCATAGTAGGTCCCACAATAACATCAAATTTACTAAAAATCTTTTTGAAATCATTAGTAATTAGTGAACGTACTTTCTGAGCCTTGATATAATATTCATCATAGTAACCAGAGGATAGTGCAAAAGTCCCCAACATAATCCTTCTCTTTACTTCAAATCCAAAACCAAATTTTCTATTATTAGAAAATAATTCATTCCAATCTTTAGATTTACCAATGTGTAAACCATAACGAAGTCCATCAAATCGAGCTAAATTAGAGCTTGCTTCAGACATTGCAATTATGTAATATGCAGCAAGAGAATATTTTATGGATTCAATATTTATTTCTTCGACTATAGCTCCTTCAGATTCAAGTTTATCAATAGTATCCCAAACAGATTTCTTTACTATTGGATCAGTTCCTCTACCAAAGAACTCATGAGGAACTGCAATCTTTAAACCTGAAATATCATCATTAAGATGTTTTGTATAATTAATTTTTTTATTATTAACACAAGTTGCATCTCGATTATCATAATCAGAAATACATTCTAATAATAATGCACAATCATAAACATTCTTTGCCATAGGACCAATTTGTTCTAAACTATTTCCATAAGCAATTAAACCATATCGACTGACAAGACCATAAGTTGGTTTTAAACCAACAATGCCACAAAAAGAAGCAGGACAACGTATTGAGCCACCTGTATCACTACCGAGAGCAAAATCTGCTAAATCCCCAGCAACAGCTGCGGCACTTCCTCCCGAAGAACCTCCAGGAACTCTTTCAAGATCATGAGGATTGTGAGTGGCACCATATGCACTATGTTCAGTACTAGAACCCATAGCAAATTCATCACAATTTGCTTTACCAAGAATAGTTACTCCTTGTTTCTTCAATAATGAAATAACATGAGCGTCAAATGGTGGAATATAATTTTCCAGCATTTTTGATGCGCAAGTAGTTCTCAACCCAGCAGTAGAAATAGTATCTTTTATTGCGATAGTTTTTCCAGATAATCTTCCATCAAAATTACTATCTTCCAGTTTAGAAAATGTGATATATGCATTAATTGATTTGTTTTTTTCTTTTATTTCTTCAAATCCACTAGCTAATATACTCAATTTTTACATCATCCGAGGTCCTTTTACAAACCTATCTTTCTTTTCAGGAACAACATCTAAGATTTTGTCTGCAATAGAATCAACAGAAACATCTTCTCGAAACACGTTAGATAATGTTTGTGTATCTATATTTTCAGATATATCAACTTGAGACAATAAATCAAAATATTTCAAAATTTCAGGAAATTGTTCATTTAAGATTTCCATTTCTTTAGTAGATAGTTCAATCTTTGAAAGCTCTGAATATTTTTTTGCGTCAATTGTTTTTTTATTAGACATATTTATCACTACGGTGTAAGTCTATGTTGATCTCTAGGAAATATACTAACTTCCCGTATATTTGTTTGATTTGCAATAACCATCATTAATCTTTCAAATCCCAACCCAAATCCTGCATGTGGTGGCATTCCATAATCAAATACACGAAGATGGAATTCAAAACCGTTAGGATTAAGGTTTTTTTGTTGAAGACGATTAGTCAATTCGTCTTTATCATCAACACGAGTTCCACCTGAAGCCAATTCTTTATTACCATACATTAAGTCAAATGACTCAGAATAATCCCCTTCACATTTAATATAAAATGGTTTTCCTGATGAAGGCCAATCTGTAACATAATAAAAATGAGGGTATTTCTTAGACAATATATCCATTGTCGTAGTAGAAAGGTCATCACCCCATTCGATTTTTGGGTATTCTTCCTTAATTAAATCAATAGCATCGTCATAAGTAACAGAAGGAATGCTGTCAAAACCAGTCCAATCTTTTGAATTCAAGAAATCTAAATGTTCAGAACTTGTTTCAAGTAAATTATTTTTCAAATTGAGTAATAGATCTTCAATAATTTTTAAAACATCCTTATAATCAATAAATGCCTGTTCCATGTCAACAGAAATAAACTCACTAATATGATGAAGTGTTCTACTTTTTTCTGCCCGATATGCATAAGCAATTTCAAACACTTTTTCAAAAGGAAGAACTAATTGTTCTTTAAACAACTGTGGACTTTGAGTAAGAAATGCTTCTTTATCATAATAAAGCAGAGGAAACAGAGCAGAACCACCTTCAGTGGCCGTAGCAATAATCTTAGGTGTATTAACTTCTAGATAATCTCTATCGATATAGAAATTTCGAATTGATTGCAATGTTTTTGCACGTAATTTCATGATAGATTGTGCAGAAGGTCTTCTCAAATCAACGGCACGAATATCCAACCGTTTATCTATATTTGGTAATTGACCTCCATATAATGAAAAAGGAGGAATCTTATTAGTTGTTGATAATACAGAAATTTCTTCAGGATGTAACTCTACGCCCTTAGGAGCTTTATCACTTTTCTTTATAGTTCCTTGAACAGCAATTGATGAATGTTCTTTCAAAGTTTCTGCTTGGGTAAATATGTGATCAGGTGAAACGCCTTTTTTAATAATTATTTGTAGAGGTCCTGTAGAATCATAAAGCATAACAAAGTAGATTTTTCCTTGCTTTCTGATACTAACAATCCAACCAATTACAGTAATATTTTTATTATCGAAATCAACAGAAACATCTTTAGAATAAAAGGTACGAATAAATTTTTTTTGGTCGTTTTTATCAGCGTTCATTTCGATATGTGAAATATGATTGAATGATATTAAACTTTGAGGACTACCTTGCCAAAATGTTGACGGTTTTCAATTAATTCGTGAGCATTACTTGCGTCCTTTAGTGGAAATGTGTTGCCTAAAACAGGTTTCAGTTTACCTGAATCTATAAATTTAAGAAGATGTAACAAGTCACCCTTAGATCCCATAAACGAACCCATAAGGGATAATTGCCTTCGATAAAGCAATCGTATATCAAAATCAGTTTCTGAACCAGTTGTAGTTCCACATGTAATCAACCTACCACCATGAGTAAGAGAATCTATACTTTTAGACCATGTTGCAGCGCCAACGTGTTCAAATACAATATCAACTCCATTACGATTAGTATTTTCCCTTACAATTTCACCAAAATCGTCAGTAGTATGATTAATAACAAAATCCGCACCTAAAGTTTTCATTTTGTTCAATTTATCCTCAGTACCTGCGGTAGCAAAAACATAACAATTAAATAATTTAGCAATTTGAATCGCAGCACTTCCAACACCACTTGATCCACCGACTATCAAAACGTTCTCTCCGGTTTTAATTTGTGCGCGTTTTACAAGCATATTCCATGCAGTTAGGAAAGTCAGAGGCAATGATGCAGATTCTTCAAAGGAAAGATTTCTAGGTTTGGGGATAATATTTTGCAAAGGTACAGATGCAAATTCGGCATAACCACCTTTCCGATCCCAGCCTCCAATTATACTAAATTTCCTACAGAAATTATCATTACCCTGAAGACAATAATTACATATTCCACAGCCAATTCCAGGAGATACTATTATTTCATCGCCATTATTTATTTCAGTAGCGCCATTAGAATCCTCTATTGTTCCAGATATATCACATCCAAGTATATGAGGAAATTGAATATCAGAATAACCAGTTCGTCCGCGTCTAATCCAAATATCAAGATGATTAATTGAACAAGCCTTAACTCTAACTAAGACTTCATTATTAGAAACAATAGGATCATCCGTTTCTTCATATTTGAGAACGTCAGGAGATCCATGTTCATTAAATAATGCAGCTTTCATTATCTAGAATACCATTGTACAAAATTCTTTTTTGTCTTTAATGTCTTTGTACCATATCTAGATAATCGATATGCGAGTTTAATCATATGTCGAATTTTTAAATTATCTGCACGTCTAGAAGAAGTATAAGCAGGTTGTTTAATAACAATAGATTTTTTATTAATTAATTTACAATATTTACGAAGATCTTTTGAAAAATCAAGATCTTCTAAAATAAAAAGTTCTTCATTAAAACCACCAAGATATTCAAAAACATTTTTCTGACAAAACATAAAAGAACCAGTAGGAGTCAAATTAAATAATGGCATAGATAAATTAGAAATTTTCCAACTAGCGCGCCACCATAAAGGAGGGTTAATAAATTGAACAATCGAACTCCCGCCAACATACAAATCTGAAGAAATATGTTTAATTAAATCTTGAATTAAGTATTTAGATGGCCATGAATCAGCGTCAATAAAAACAAGCCAATCACCAGTTGCGGATTTTGCGCCGGTATTTCGTGCACGAGATATTTGATTGATTGGTTCAAAGACTACTTTAGCTCCAAAATCATTAGCAATTTTAGAAGTATTATCAGTAGAATTATTATCACATACTATGAATTCAAAATTGGAAAAATTATTAGATTCAAAAGAATTTTTAATTTTTGGCAGATTTACAAGTAAATTATTTTCCTCATTATAGGCAGGTATGATTATAGATATTTTCAAGTATGATGCATATCAAAAAAGACATATTTAACTTTTAATTCATGTAAAATAATAATAAGACTAAATAGAATTTAAAGTGAATTAAATGAATAACGATAAAATAATTATTACCAGCGCATTACCATATGCCAATGGAGAAATACACCTAGGTCATATTGTATCCACATATCTACCTGCAGACATATTATCACGATTTCTAAGATTGAACAATAAAGTTGTAATATTCACATGTGCNACAGATGATTTTGGCACGCCNATACTTTTACAATCAGAAAAACAAAATATCACACCAAAAGAATATGTCAAATATTGGAAAAATAGAGATCAGAATGATTTCAAGGATCTAGGAATAAATTTTGATCATTTCCAGAATACAAGCTCAAATAGAAATATTGAACTAACTCAGCATTTTTTTAAAGAAATTTATAATAATGACTTAATATATAAAAATAAAATCAGTCAACTTTATTGCGAAACAGATAATAAATATTTACCAGACAGATATGTAACTGGTACATGTCCATACTGTAATACAGATGGTCAATATTCTGATGGATGTGAAAAATGTGGAAGAGCATTCAATCATACAGAAATTTTAGAACCACGTTGTTCAATTTGTCAAACTAAACCAATATTAAAATCCAGNGTTCATTATTTTTTTAAACTTTCAAGTTTATCCAATGACTTAAAAAATTGGCTAGACAAAAANGATTATTTACAAAAAAATGTAAAAAATTATGTAATAAGATGGATTGAAGATGGTTTAAATGATTGGGATATAACAAGAGATATTTCATGGGGAATAGAAATNCCCCTAGCCGAAGCANATGGAAAAGTTTTGTATGGTTGGTTTGACAACCACTTATGTTATATATCAACTACAATAGATTATTTAGAATCAAANGGTTTAGATGGTAAAAAATTCTGGAATGATTCTACAATTTATCATTTTATAGGTAAAGATATCGTATATCATCATTATTTATTTCTAACTGCAATGAGATTAGCTATTAATGAAGAATACAAATTACCAGAATATATACCAACACGCGGACATTTAATGTTACAAGGAGAAAAATTTTCTAAAAGTAGAGGATGGTATATAGGACTAAGAGAATTTCTTAAAGAATTTCCAGCAGATTACTTNAGATATTATTTATCAAGAATTACTCCATATGATCAATCAGATGTNAATTTTGATTGGGATGACTTTCAAGTTAAAATAAACAATGAACTAGTNGCAAACATTGGTAATTTTATACATCGAGCATTAAGTTTTACAGAATCAAAATTCAATGGCATAGTACCTGAATTTGAAGAATTTGACGAAGAAGATAATAACCTAATAACTAAATTAACACAGACAAAAAAGGAAATNGAATTATATATCAATAATAATCAATTTGATAAAGCATTAAGAGTTATACTAAATTTCTCAGATTNNTGTAATCAATATTTTCAAAAAAAGGAACCNTGGAAAAAAAAGAACAATAATACCATATTCCTGAGCGTAAATGCAGNATATAATTTAGGATTAATGCTACAATCGTTTATCCCATTCAGTACTGAAAAATTATTTAAAATATTAGATATAAATTCAGATAACATTAATTGGAAATACTGTTCAGAATTAAAGGTAAGACCAGGACATAAAATTAATAAACCAGAAATTTTATTTGCTAAAATTGAAAATGAATTGATTCAAAAACAAAAAGACAAATTGGGAAAAGAATCAATTAAAAAATAACAAGTATATAAAAAAATATTTATTAATTTTTACAATATACATTAGAANATTAATTATTAAAAAAAAAGTGTTAATAGCTGNNCCATTATGGAACAGCTATTAAGTTATTTTTANTNTCCTTTGGATCTAGTGTATAGAACGCCAGATACGACTACAAGAACTACNCCAAGACCAATTGCAACATATGAAACTGGACTGATNACTTCTTCAGTTGTAACGACTTCTACTTCAACGTCGANTTCTTTGATTACTTCTTTAGGTATTTCTACGATTTTCTCGACTTGAACTTCTTTGACTACTTCATTTTCGACTAGCCTTTCGACTTCAACTANGCGTTCGACTTCAACTTCGCGAACTACTTCTTGTTGTTGGACAACTACCTCTATCTCAGGTAATTCATCAGGTAGACCATATGCAGCTAAAGCACCAGGTAAACTGTTGCTAGCGAATAAGAATCCACCACCACCACCAATGTAAATTAATACTTTGTAGTTGCCGTCAGAGTCTGCGCCGATTGTTGGNAAGACACTAATTGGTACACCAAATANTTTNNNATCNANGATTTCACCAGTTGTAGCATCCATCATGTACATGTTTCCGTCACTAGCATATGCNTAGACGACGTTACCACTTACCATGACACCACCTCGATATGAAACACCTTCCAAGTATGTACTCCATGCAGGTTCACCAGTTATACGATCAACTGCCCATATGGTAGAGTTCTTTGGTTCAATTTGTTGGATTGTACTTCCTTGATTACCAAAGTCACGTACATTGTTTATTTGGAATTCTCTTGGTGAATTTTGTACACCCATAAAGAGGTACTTGTCATTCATTGCCATATCTGATTCGATGTGTGCCCAAGCGTTAGGTCCTTGTGCAATACCAGCACGGTCCTTTTCAGTACATGCAGATTTACAATTTTGTGTCATCCAGTCTTTGTTCATGTGTTCAAATGTCATATCACAACATGCGTCAGGTCCTTCAGGATCTGGGCCATTGTCGGTTTGCGAATCCAGACCGTAATTCCAACCAATCATATCTCTTTCAATGCTTGGAGGATCGAAAATCCAGATAGGTTCACCTGTTGCAGAATCTAATGTGTAGACTATTCCGTTTTTACATGATTTAGTGTAGGCTTCTCGACCATTGATTTCATGAAGCATACCTCCCCATGAACAGTCCATGTCCCAGAGATCGTGTGGAAGAGCTGCAAAGCCCCAACACAAATCACCAGTCTTTGCATTAACTGCAATTAGTGCACTTCCATAGAGATTTGGACCGAATCGAAGAGTTCCATTAGGATATGGACCTACATCACCAGTTCCCATGTAAACACAGCCAGTTTCTGCGCTGTATGGCATATTGCCCCATACAACTGAGAATGCACTAGCAGTGTGTATCTCACCGAAGTGAGGAGTACCTGGTTTCATATTAATCCAGTCATTGTTAACAGCATCTTCAGGCACATCTTTACAATTAATTGCAAGGTGTGAACCGCCAGAGGCTAAGTATTTTGGATATTCAAAGTACCATACTTTTCCATTTGTTATAGCACATTGGTCTTGTGCCCAAGTAGGTTGACTACCGTCACCTGGAGGCATAATCCAATTACGATATGCTTCTGTAGGATTAGCAGGATCGCTGATGTCAATTCCAATAATACTGGAACGTCCACCACCACCACTTCGACCAAATGCAGGCCAAACAATTATA
>NZOP01000035.1 GCA_002693165.1 Nitrososphaerota archaeon | reverse complement strand
TTGCCTTACGGATTCATCAGAAGTATGAGAAACATCCAATATCATATTTAATGAATCCATTTCTTGTAATAATTCCTTAGCACTCCCTACTAGTCCACCTTCAGTTCCTGTTCCAGTGCCATGAGAATATCTGCTAACTCCATAATGAGAAAGGCTAATCAGACGTAACCCGCCATCATACCATTCTTGTAACTGGTCAGGCGTAGTAATAGAATCTGCACCTTCCATCCCTAATACCATTCCAACTGGCGAATCCATATGATCATCTTCATTTAACCAAAGATCCATGTGATCTTTAAATTCCTTTTTAAATTTAAGTAAATTAACTTCTCCCATAGTTTCGAGCATATGATAATAAGCCATCTGACTTTTACCCGAAGCATATGCATGAAGGTCAGTAGGTACATCGCCATGATCATTTCCCGGCCTCAAAATACAACATACAACTTTGACTATAGCAACAGCCACCTCACCTTTTCTCATTTCTGGTAAAGAAGCCATAACACTATGTCCATTAGTATCAAATTCTGAATTTATAATGCCAGCACTTCTAACTTCACTAAGTGGTTTTGTTAAATCTCTTTGAAATTTCAGGCCATTATGGGCCATTGGATAATCGCCATCAATAATAATCATTCTAACCTCCGCAATACTTATAAGAAATAAAATTGTATAATTTTGAAATAACTTAAATCTAAAATTATCCGTTAAAAATAACAATAAAATAAATCATAATCGAGGTCTACCATGAAAAAACAAATTATAATATCAATGGTATTTACATTTATATTACTACTAATGATTTCATGCACTAACTCTTCAACACATCATCACGATGGAAGGTATTTAAACCTTGATGATAATATAAAATTATTTAGCGTAGTCGACAGATATAACGAATTATTAACTTATACAATTTCATTAGAAAAAAGGCTAGAAAAAATAGAATCCACTTTATCTGTGGAAAATAGAAATATTATAAGTCCACCTAAAAGAATCGAATAATGTATCGTAATAAAATTTATAAGAATTATACTATTGATATATTTACTTTCTCCAACATTGAAAAACTATGATTGTTGACGTACATACTCATTTGCCGACACATGAACATAAAGTGCCCAAAAAAGATATTAAAAAAGACAAAATATATCAATCAGGCAAGGAAATAAAACTCACAAATACTATTGATGAATATATCAAAGCTCTTGAACCAGTAGACAAAGCATTTGTATTTGGTATTGCACCTCGTCCTTCGGACCCAAACAAATCTCTTGTTGGACCAAAAAATGAAATGGAAATAAATGGGAAAAATCATAATGATATAGCGTATGATTTATATAAAAAATTTCCAGAAAAAATAATACCTTTTATGTCTTTGCATCCATTTGATCCAAATATGAACGACGAATATGAAAGAGCAACAATAAATCTTAAATGTAAAGGAATTAAATTAGGCGCAAATTATCAAAATTTTAATCCNTTATCCAAAGANGCNTTCAATTTATATCACAGATTAGAAAAAGATAATTANCCTATNATTTTTCACCAAGGAACATCNCCAATGAGTGATGCTCCATTAAAATTTGCACATCCNTTNGTTATAGATGAAATAGCNATNAAATTTCCAAAATTAAAAATGNTNTTAGCCCANCTTGNNCATCCATGGCATACAGACTGTATTNCTGTAATCAGNAAACATAAAAATGTTTGGGCNGATATNTCNGCNCAATTCTACAGNCCNTGGTCATNTTGGANTGGAATGAGATTNTTTTATGAATGGGGTGTNTTNAATAAAATNTTATTTGCATCNGATTGGCCAATTTCATCACCANNAGANAATATAACAGGANTNAGAANCTTAAATAAATT
The DNA here is from genome assembly GCA_002693165.1 of Nitrososphaerota archaeon. Next base: position 11,960 of record NZOP01000035.1, on the reverse strand, counting down.
TGCAGACAAATATAACTTACCNNNNATNCCAGATATNGATTTAGAAAAAATTATCAATAGAAACACATTAGAAATACTAGAAATNAATCAATAAAAGTATCGATAATAAATAATAATATATAAATANANNTTCATTAAAAGGTTTAAATTGAAAATTGATGTTATTGGGTTAGGTTATGTTGGATTAGTGGCTTCGGCTTGCTTGGCCGAAGAAGGTCACAATGTAACCGGATATGACACTAATACTGAAAAATTGAAATCTATATCTAGTGGTGATATCCCATTTTATGAGCCTAATTTAAATGAATTGGTAAAGTTAGCCATTCAAAAACAAACTTTTGAATTAAAAAAAATTGAGAAATATGAGAACCTTTTTGCAGACGCGATCATAATTGCAGTAGGAACACCTCTTTCTAATATGGGTACTTTAGACATCTCNCAGATCCAAGTAGCTATAAAATGGATAATATCAAATTACCAAAACCTACCATTTATTATTATAAAAAGCACAGTACCTCCCGGCACAGGAGAAAAGTTAATATCTCAATACCCTGAGCTAGCAAACAAATATATTTCAAATCCCGAATTTCTAAGAGAAGGCCAAGCTATAGCAGACTGGAAAAACCCTGATAGAATTATTTCAGGCTCTAAAAACCTAGAAGGAAATAAATGTATTGAAAAAATATATGAAAATTATACTGCACCTTTTGTCCACTCNGATATAACTTCTTCTGAAATGATAAAATTTGCTAGTAATGCATTCTTAGCAAATAAAATTTCATTCATAAATGAAATAGCTAATCTATGCGACAAATTAGGAGCTTACGTAGATGATGTATCCAAAGGGATAGGGCTTGATCCAAGAATAGGCCCCAATTATCTGATACCAGGAGTTGGGTANGGAGGATCATGTTTCCCCAAAGATGTACAATCTTTAAGTGATTTGTCTATGACACATCTACAAAGTTTCGATCTACTACAATCGATAATTACCACGAATCAAAAACAACAATTAATGCCTTATTTTTACTTGTCTGAAAAATTTGATAATTTACAAGGATTAAAAGTATGTGTTTTAGGATTGTCATTTAAAGCAGGAACTGATGACATAAGAGAATCTTCGTCAATCAATCTAATAAACCAACTTTCCAATTCTGATGTGATTATCAATACTTATGATCCGGTTAGTATTAACAATTCAAAAAAAGTATTGCCAGAAACTGTTAACTTTTTTGATGATCCTTATGATGCTATAAATGGTGTTCAGGCAACAATAATTATGACTGAATGGAGTGAATTCCAAAACTTAGACTGGAAAAAAGTTTATAAATCAATGAAAAATCCAAAAATTATTTTCGATGGTAAAAACTATCTTAATCAGAAATTAATACAAGATTTGGGATTTGAATATTTTGCTGTTGGCAGAAAAATCAAAAGCCAAAAATAAAAAATGATTACTATGCTTTAAAAATGCTATAATCAATCAACATTTCTATTGAAAATAAATTATGCCTAAAGTATTTACAACGCAAAGACCTCCAGTACGTGGTACAAATCATATGATCTCTTCTGGGCATTATCTTGCATCAGCCGCAGGTTATAAAATACTTGAAAATGGAGGGAATGCTATAGATGCAGGCGTGGCTGCAGGAATAGTATTGGGTATCACTCTTCCTCATTGGGTAAGTTTCGGAGGAGTAGCTCCAATTATGATTTATTCATCAGAATCTAAAGAGATATCAACAATTAGTGGAGTAGGNAAATGGCCAGAGTTAGCATCAATAGAATATTTCAAATCTAACTCAAAAGACGGTGTCCCTTCTNCAATCGAAAGAGCGGTAACTCCTGCTGCNTGTGATTCATGGCTTACTGCAATAGAAAATTTTGGAACTATGTCATTTGAAGAAGTGGTGACGCCAGCCTTAGAAATCTNCAATAAAGGTTTCGTCATTCAAGGAACATTAGCTCATTTTTTACCTGATATGGAAATAACACCCGAACTATCAACATTGTTAATGAAAAATGGAGAATTATTAAAAGAAGGCGAAATTTTAAAACAAAAGCATCTCGGAAAAACTTTTAGCAGATTAATAGACATCGAACGCCAATATAAAAATGAAGGCAGAGTCAAAGCCATAAGAAAAACTAGAGATTATTTTTATAAAGGTGAAATAGCAAAAGAAATAGATGAATTTTTCAAAAAAAATGGAGGTTTATTATCTAAATTCGATCTAGAAAATTTTAGTGTGGAAATAGAAAAACCTGAGATTGGCACATATAAAGAATACACTATTGCTACATGCGGAGCCTGGTGCCAGGGGCCAATTTTTATCGAAGTTTTAAACTTACTAGAAAATACTGATCTAAAAAATATGGAGCATAATTCAGCTAATTACATTCATACTATAGTTGAAGCAATAAAATTATCTTTTTCAGACAGGCATTTTTATCTAGGTGATCCTAAATTTGTAAATGTCCCGCTCAAAGGAATGCTTTCTAAAGAATATGCAAAAGAAAGAAGTAAGCTTATAAATAAGCATTCTGCATTTACAGAAATGCCTCATCCTGGAAATCCATTTAAATATCAAGAAGAACAAAATCCAGATTTTATACTTTCAGAAACACCTAGACCAAGTAAAAATCCACATGAAGGAGATACTAGTTATGTTGCTGTCGTTGACAAATGGGGCAATGCATTTTCTGCTACTCCTAGTGATGCATATAACAATTACATACCAGAATTAGGCTTAAGTATTTCTGGAAGAGGTAGCCAATCATGGATGGACCCAATTCATCCATCTTCAATCGAACCAAATAAAAGACCAAGATTAACACCAAACCCTGCAATGGTTTTTAAAAATAACAAACCTTTCTTAATATTGGGAACTCCAGGCTTAGATGTTCAAATTCAGGCAATGACACAACTATTTTTGAACATAATAGAATTTGGTATGAATCCTCAAGAAGCAATTGAATCACCAAGATTTGCTAGTTATAGCTTTCCTCTAACTAGCATGATTAATAATTACGAACCAGGTGTTCTAAGTTGTGAAAATGATATAAAAGAAAATGTAATTAACAATTTATCTAACCTTGGTCATAAAATTAAATTATGGGATCAAAAATCATATCTTGCGGGTGGTCTTTGCGCAATTCAAATCAACAATGATCTTAAAACTTTAACTGCAGGCGCAGATCCTCGAAGAGATGCTTACGCAATAGGAAGATAAATTTATATCATTAAATCTCCACCATTAATATCTATAGATGCGCCAGTAATATAAGATGCATTTTCTGAAGCAAGAAAAATAACTAAATCAGCAACCTCTTCTCTTGTTCCTAATCTATTAATTGGAAAACTGTCAGCATAAGCCTGAGCTCTAGTATCATCTATGGTAGATCTAACCATTTCAGTATCAATTAATCCTGGACATACTGAATTTACAGTAATACCGTATTCTGCTGCTTCTTTAGCTAAATGCCTGGTAAAACCAAGTATTCCTGCTTTTGCNGCAGTNTAATGNGCACCNCCAACTGTGCTAATGTTTTTACCTGCAGAAGAAGAAAAATTGATTATCCTTCCCCAATTATGTGATTGCATAATTGGAATCACAGCCTTAGAAAACAAAAATGTTCCCTTCAAATTTACCCCCACAACAAAATCCCATTCCTTTTCATCTATTTCTACTACTTTTGTTGGCTTTAAAACTCCTGCATTATTTACTAATATATCTACTTGTCCGTAACGCTTTATAGTTTGATTCACAATATTTTCAACATCACCAGATTGAGTAACATCACCTGTTAAAGCAAGAACATTAAATCCAGATTTTACAAATTCATTTTCTGTTAATTTCAAACTATTTTCACTGATATCATTAATTACAATTTTTGCACCATATTCTCCAAATTTTTTTGCAACGGCCTTCCCCATACCCTGTGCTGACCCTGTAACTATTACGACTTTATTATTGAAATTATGTTTATCCACCATAATAAATACCTCATTTATTAATATTAACTTTTTAGCTTATTGGTTAGATTAATTATCATATCATCTACCATGCTATTCAAATCATACTTTGGGTTCCATCCCCATTCTTTACGAGCAACACTGTCATCCAATTTGTCAGGCCATGAATCAGCAATAGATTGTAACATGGGATTAATTTCATAATTAATCTCAAAGCCTGGTATTCTTTTCTTTATAGCTATAGCTAAATCTTTCGGGGAGAAACTCATAGAGTTGACATTAAAATCTGAAAAATGTTTTAATTTAGATTTTTCTGCTTTTTCCAACATAATCAAGGATAAAATAGCATCAGGCATATACATCATTGGTAATTTTGTATTTTCTTCAAGTGGACAAATATAACTCTGTTTTTTAATAGCTTCATAGAATATAGCAACTGCATAATCAGTTGTTCCAGCAGTTGGTTCAACTTTCCAACTGATGATACCGGGCAATCTTACACCTCTTACATCCAAATTCAATTTTGTAGAAAAATAATTTCCTAATAATTCGGTAAATACTTTAGAAATACCATAGTGGGTATTAGGTTTCTGAATTGTATCATTTGGAGTATTATCACTTGGTGTATCTGGGCCAAACGCTGCTATAGAAGAAACTAACATTACTTTTTTTACATTATTTGTAACCGAAGATTCTAATATATTATTTAAACCATTGAAATTCACTTGATAAGCTAACTTTCTATTAGTTTCTGCAGAAGCAGATAAAATTGAACCTAAGTGATAAATAGTATCAATATCATATTTCTTAATTGCACTATTTATCTCATCTACATTTCTTATATCAATTTTAGTATTAGGTCCTGAATTTTGCACTTCATCAGTCATTGGTGTTTTATTTACTGAAGCAATGACATTTTCATCTCCATTTAATTTTCTTAATTCAGGAATAAGTTCTGAACCTATTTGCCCTGATGCACCTGTAACTAAAATCTTTTTCATATAATTTCCTAATTTTTATAAAATATTGTTAAAAATTTATTATTTATACAAGCCCTTATAACCTTAAAAAAATAATTGTATTGTTTAATCGAAAATTTGCAATAATATAAAAAATTCTGCATAATATATATATGCGTTTAGAGTAGCAATTTTGCTCAGCAACCTTCTACCTTTTAAGGTGCTAACTACGTGGTCATNAGACAAAAAGGAATAAATTATAATTTACAAGGAGAAACTTATGACTAAACTCAAGTTAAGCCTTCTATTTTTATCAGTAATGTCACTTGCAATATTTGTTGCATGCAGTTCTGAANCTGAGACAATTACTAAAGAAGTAGAAGTAATAAAAGAAGTTATGGTTGAAGNNAANTCTACTTTAAAAACAGTTCAAGATCGTGGAACATTAAAATGTGGNGTGAATGATAATCTCACAGGATTCGGAGTACTTACTTCCGGTGGAACATTTGAAGGTTTTGATATTGATTACTGTAAAGCTGTTGCAGCTGCAATTTTAGGCGATGCAAGCAAAGTAGAATATGTTCCATTAACAGCATCAGCTAGATTCGAAGCTTTAGGCTCTGGAGAAATTGACATGTTGGTCAGAAATACAACATGGACTGCCAGCAGAGATCGTGATTTAGCTAATGATTTTACAGCTACAACTTTCTATGATGGNCAAGGAATGATGGTATATGCCGATAGTGGTTATAAAACTATTGAAGATATGGCTGGAGCAACTGTATGTGTATTACAAGGNACAACTACTGAGTTAAACCTTGATGATAGATTTACTTCTGCCGGATTAGANTANACTCCACTTACATTCGAAACAAATGATCCATTACAAGCAGCTTTTGAAGAAAAGCGTTGTGACGGCTGGACTACAGATAAATCTGGTCTTGCATCAAAAAGAGCAGAATTTCCAGCTTCAGCTGGTGGCCCAGATTCATTAGTTGTTTTAGCTGAGACACTTTCAAAAGAACCTTTAGGACCATTAACCAGAGATAATGACAGTAATTTTTATGATGTTGTTCAATGGGTTGTATTTGGTCTTATACAGGCTGAAGAAAGTGGAATAACAAGTGCAAATGTTGCAGCTATGGCCGCTAACCCTACTGATCCAGGAATGGCTCGGNTACTAGGTGTNGCGTTCGGTGATGGAAAAGTTNCAGACTTTANTTTNGGAGTNNANCCTACATTTNTNCAANATGCAATTGCAGCTGTTGGTAACTATGGTGAAATTTACGAAAGACATTTAACACCTCTTGGATTAACAAGAAGTGGATCATTAAATGCTTTATGGACTAATGGCGGATTAATTTACGCACCTCCATTCCGTTAATTAATTCAACTTTGATTTATATAATATGCCGGGTTTTTNAAACCCGGCATATTGTTTTCATGTGATATATTTTAATCATGGATTTATTTGTAAATAAATTNTATATATGGAGCAGGTCNCAAAAAAACAGAAATCTGTTAATTCAATTCTTCTTCCTGATNTTTNTTAGNCTTTTTATTTATTATTTATTTACAAAGGCTATTCTTTTAGATATGACATTAAGTCACTTTGACAGCAGAGCTGGGTTTGGAATAAGTCATACATTTATTATTGATTATACAAGCAATGACAGCAGATGGGTTTCTTATTTTACAGGAGTGATAAATACTATCAGAGTTTGTATAGTTGCAATATTATTTGCTACTCTTCTTGGCACTATAATGGGTGTCGCAAGATTATCCAAAAACATATTATTTTCAACTATTTCATATCTATATGTAGAAATATTAAGGAATACTCCTTTATTAATTCAAATTATTTTTTGGCAAATAATTTTCCTTAAACTTCCAAGGATTTCTGAAGCNNTTACTTTTGGAAATACTGTAGTGATATCAAATAGAGGAATTCTACTNCCTANTGCATCATCTGGTGATAATGGGAACATTTGGATAACAATTATTATAATTGCTGTGATTTTATCTTTAATTNTAAGTTATATCATAAATAAAAAAGANGACCTTGAAGGTAAAAGCATTAAACTATTTAATTTTAAATTAAATGGTAATTTGTTAAGTATATTGTTATTTTTTACTATCACTATCACTACATATTTTATATTGCAAAAACCATTCAATTTAGATCTTCCCAGTNTTTATCAAAATNATAAAGGAACATNTTTACAATCAGGCGGATTTGAATTTACNCCTGAATTNGGAGCAATTTTATTNGCACTTGTAATGTATACAGGGACATTTATNACTGAAATTGTTCGAGGAAGTATCCAATCTTTATCAAAAGGACAAACTGAGGCTGCTCAAGCTCTTGGATTAAGTAATTATCAAANAATGACTTTAATTGTTTTACCTCAAGCTTTGCGTTCTATCATTCCACCTTTAACAAACCAATACTTAAATTTAACAAAAAACTCAAGCCTATCNGTAGTTATTGCTTANCCAGAATTATTTATGGTTTCCAGGACAATTATGAATAACNCCGGGCGTGCTCTCCCTGTNTTTTTCTTNATTTTANNTACATANNTATCNCTTAGTTTAGTTATATCAATAATNATGAATATGATAAATCGTAGAGTAACAAGGATTGGAACATAATGAATAATAATTCAATCAAATGGTTCTTTGGCACATTCTTCGGATCAGTATTTAATAGTATAGTAACAATTCTAAGTGTAATAATATTTCTTTTTCTTATTAATAATATTATAGGCTTTATCTCTACCTCAGAATGGGAAGTAGTTACTGTGAATAGACGACTACTTTTAATTGGCAGAATGCCTGCAGAACATGAATGGAGAATTTGGTCAATACTATGGATAACATCTTTCTTAATCTTTTCTTCAATTAATTCCTGGGGATCTCCCTCAAAACGGGATTTACTTTTCATATCATTTATCAGTTTAATAATATGTTTAATTTTCACCACATCATCAACAATTTTATACGTTGTCATTTCATTAATAATCTGCATTGTGAGTTATACTGTTTCATTCTTTATTTATAAAAGTTCATATCAAAAATATTTCCAAAACANNCTAAAAACTTTATGGATTTTACTCCTNCCGATTATATTTACACTATTACTTATTGGCGATGGCCCAAGCCCTAATTTATGGGGGGGATTTCTATTAAATATTATTTTAGCTTTCATAGCAATTNGTTTTGGATTCCCTATAGGAATTATGTTTGCTTTAGGAAGAGCAAGNTCNCTNCCTGTAATTAAAATCATATGTACAATTTATATAGANACTATCAGGGGTGCTCCGCTTGTAGCNTGGTTATTGCTTGCTTGGTTTGTATTACCAAAATTCCTNCCAACATTTTGGGGACTTAATGATATNAGTGTTGTAATTAGAGCTATGATAATACTATCAGCTTTTACCAGCGCATATACAGCTGAAGTTATTCGAGGCGGATTACAATCAATTCCTAAAGGCCAAATTGAAGCTGCTGATAGTTTGAATCTAAATTACAGAACTAAAATATCATTAATCATTCTTCCTCAAGCAATAAGAGTAGTAATACCAGCATTGATTAGTACNTTCATAGGTGTATTTAAAGATACATCTTTAGTATTCATTCTTGCCTTAACAGATTTATTACAGGTAGGACGAATAATTCCAGAACAAGACCCTGAGTTTTTTGGCAAAGCATTAGAAGCCCTTTGCGTAGTGGCATTTTTGTTTTGGATTGTTTCAATATCTTTATCTAATCTNAGTACAAAAGTAGAAAAATCTTTAGGAATTGGTAGCAGATAATTTATAAGGAGTATTAAATGCAAAANAAATCAAAAAAACAAATAGGNAAAGAAATTATATTAACAGATGAAGTAACAAAATCTTTTGGTAAATTTCAGGCTCTAAGAGGNATTACTTCTAAAATATATGAAAAAGAAGTTGTAGTTATATTTGGACCATCCGGNTCAGGTAAATCAACTTTTATTAGAACAATAAATAGACTTGAACCTCATGATTCTGGACAAATTATAGTAGATGGCATTGAACTAAATGATGATGTCAAAAACCTTCAGCATGTAAGATCTAATGTTGGTATGGTTTTTCAACAATTTAATTTATTCCCTCATTTATCAGTTTTAAGAAATATCACAATAGCACCACAAAAAGTAAAAGGATTAAAACGTGCTGATGCTGATGAAATAGCAATGAACCTGTTACAAAGAGTTGGGATTCCAGAACANGCCGGTAAATTCCCTAGTCAATTATCAGGAGGTCAACAACAAAGNTTAGCAATTGCAAGGGCATTAGCTATGGAACCTAAAATCATGTTATTTGATGAACCAACATCTGCTTTAGATCCAGAAATGATCAAAGAAGTGTTAGANGTAATGACCGNACTCGCAGAATCAGGTATGACNATGATATGTGTTACCCATGAAATGGGATTTGCAAAAGAAGTGGCTGATCGTTTCTTATTTTTTGATGAAGGATTAATTGTTGAAGAAGGNACNGGAGATCAAATATTTTCCAATCCCAAAGAAGAAAGAACAAAATTATTTCTATCNCAAATCTTATAATTCTTTTTATCNATAATATNTCTATGAGAAAAATTNCAGATATCNAAGTAAATATAATCTCAAGCAAATCCAAAAATCANGTGATAGTCAAAATCACATCNGATAATGGAGAATTTGGAATTGGTGAAGCTTGGTGGGGTATTCCTGANAATAATAATCCTGGTAAAACTGCACTACCAATTGCNAGTGTAATCGAAAATATACTTGCTCCTAGANTAATTGGNAAAAACCCNGATGANATTGAAAAACATTGGTATGATTTATGGGATTANGGATATAGATATGGTGATCAGGGTATATATATGATGGGACTTTCTGGAATTGATATAGCCTTGTGGGATCTGTTAGGCAAAAATAAAAAAATATCAGTAGTACAAATGTTGGGTGGTGCTGTCCACAACTCTCTTCCTTGTTATGCTAGCCTGCCACCTTTAAGGAATACTAACCTGGTAATTAATGAAACAAAACGAGCTATTGAAAATGGAATTAATGCAGTAAAACTTCATGAAGTTGAAATAAAATATGTATCAATATTAAGAAAAGAATTTGATGAATCATTGAAAATAATGGTAGATGTTAATGGACATTATAATTTTATTGAAGCCTTGGAAGCCGGAAAAGAAATGGCTAAATATAATGTAACATGGTTTGAAGAACCTGTACGTCCAATGCGTGATCATAATGCAATAAAAGAAATAGGGATCAAAACAAAAATACCAATAGCAGCAGGTGAAAACGAATACTCAATTAATGATTTTAAAAAACTTCTTGATAATAATACAGTAACTTATTTACAACCAGAAATAACTAAAATCGGGGGTATCACAACTGCAAAACGTATTACTGGATTAACCGAATTATATAATGTTGCACTTTGCCCTCATAATTTTAGTATAGGACCTTCATTATACGCATCAATTCATTGGGCTTTTGCATCCCCTATGTCCAGATGGATTGAAATCCCATGGGTACCAAAAGATTTTAATTTCAATTTTTATAATTCATTACCAGAAATACATAATGGCAAAATAAATGTTCCAAAAGGACATGGGTTAGGATTAAAATAAATAATAAACAAAAAATATAAATGAAATACCTCGTTACAGGCGCAGCTGGTTTTATAGGATATCACACAGCTAAAATACTACTTGAAAATAATAATGAAATCATAGGAATAGATAATATAAATGATTTCTATGACATAAATTTAAAAAATGCTAGATTAAAAGAACTTTCAAAGCATGAAAATTTTAATTTCCATGATACAGATTTAACAAATAAATCTGATGTTTTAAATTTACAAAATGAAGATAAGATAGATGCTATTATACATTTGGCTGCATATGCAGGGGTCAGGATAAGCTTATCTGATCCATGGGCATATCAGGAAAATAACGTGACTGCTACATTAAATCTTTTAGAGCTATGTAAAATATCTAACATCAAAAATTTCACACTCGCATCTACTTCAAGTGTATATGGAGATAATAAAACTCTTCCAACAAATGAAACAATTCCAACATCTAATCCCTTATCACCTTATGCAGCATCAAAAATTTCAGCAGAATTATTAGCATATAATTATCATTATCATTATGGTATAAACACAGCAATTCTTAGATTCTTTACAGTATATGGTCCATTTGGAAGACCAGATATGGTTATATTTAAATTTATAAAATTAATCTTAGAAAATAAACCTATTACTATTTATGGTGATGGCAAATCTAGCAGAGATTATACATATGTAACCGATGTTTCAGATGCACTTATTGCTTCAACCAAGCTTAATGGTTATGAAATATTTAATGTAGGTGGAGGCAGTGCAACCACTTTAAATAACCTTGTTAAAATTATAGAATCATTGTTGGAAAAGAAAGCTATTATTCAAAATATCTCAAGAGACCCTTCTGACGTAGAACATAGCCTTGCAGATATAACTAAAATTTCAAAAATATTAAACTGGCAACCTAAATATAATATTGAACAAGGTGTCAGAGAAACAGGTAAATGGTTTTTAGATAATTTAGATTTTATATCTTCGATTAATTTAAAAGACTAATTTCTATTTGAGTATTTTGGGATATATTCTTTAATTTTAGTAATTGTTTTGAATCTACAGCATCAGCCCATACATTGGCATCATTAATCAATCTTATCTCATCTCCCACACTAACTGGGGTAGCACCAAAACCTATAGCAATTGAATTACCCTGAATCCAAAAAGCAATTTCTCCTAATTCCATAACATCTTTAGCATCATCTTCTAATTCCAAATTAATACTTTCTACAGGAAAATAAATTTCATCACCCCAAACACTTATATTTGATTTTAAAGGTAAAATCAATGCAATTTTATCTGCAGTTAAATTGTCTCTTAATATACAAATAATATTTATATCTAAAATTTTTATTTCTATTTTCATAATGAATATTA
>NZOP01000034.1 GCA_002693165.1 Nitrososphaerota archaeon | reverse complement strand
TTGATATGTAGGTCCGGTATCAGGAGCGTTCTGCCATGGTTTTAGCATATCTTCTCTGCTCATTGGATCTAACAATATTGCATGAGGAGTTCGTTTGATAGATGGAGGCTCCAACAAATGAAGTGCTTCACCAGTTGCTGCGTCTAATACATAGACAATTCCGTTCTTACAACCTTTGATTACTACCTTTCTCTCGACATCTTTAACCACAGTTGTAGTCAACATGGTATTCCAAGAACAATCATAATCCCAAAGGTCTCTGGCAGTAGTTTGATGAGCCCATATAAGTTCACCGTTGTCTGCGTCTAGTGCCATTACGGCTGAACCAAATAATCTAGGACCAGGGCTGTAAGTGGCATTCCAGTCAGGACCAGGTTGTGCAGTGCCGAAATAGAGAATTCCAGTCTCTTCATCGACGACACTTTGACCCCAAACATTGCTTATACCTGAGTTAGAACGCATGTCTCCCCAGTCGTTTTGTAAGATGTCTCTTGGCATATCACATGATTTGATTTGTTGAACCCAAATCTTATCACAGTTAGCGACTAACCAATCACCCCAAGCGGCTTTCTCTTCTACGAATATTGGGCCATCTTTACCAGGACCACATGTTATAGGATCGCCACATGGAGGCATTAGATATGTACGCCATGCTAGATCACCTGTTGAATAATCGTAAGCAGCCATATACATACGACCGCCCCAAGTTCCCTCAGCAGCGCCACCGTCAGAATAGAATATCAAATTACCTTTTTCATATTTGATAGGTGCATGTGGTTGAAGACTTCCGTACAAACCACTGTTTCCAGGAAGACCGTATCCAACTTTATCATTTAGATCCAAAGGTCTTTCTAAACAAAGATTCTCAAAGTCTCTGACTCGTTCTCCAGTTTTTGCATCAAGGCCAGTTAATGTACAACCAAAATCAGTAAACCACAATCGACCTCCCCAATAGTTCATTGAGTGAGTATGTACAAGTTCACCTGTAATTGGTAAATTGCCGCCAGATTGTACTGAATTTGCGTCATTATCGGCTCCAGGATGTTCTGCAGACCAGATAAGTTTTCCTGTTTCTGCGTCAACTGCAATAACGGTTTTACGATTCAAGATGATGAATGAAACACCGTCAACAATCAATGGTGGAGCAGTAGTTCCTTCGGTCATTCCGAAGTTTTCTAAGCCAGCTCCCCCAAGCTGTGCAGCAGCAGGAATTGGATAAATCCATTTCATTTCTACATGCTTAACATTTTCTTTATTAAGCTGAGTTTGTGGATTAAAATTTGTGCCAAGGGCGTTGTGATTAATATATTCCCAGTTTCTTTCGGCACGGGTAAGTGTATTCTGACCCTCAGCTGAACTAATTGGTGTCATACCTACTAATGCGGATGACAGTAAAAAGTAACCAATTATTACAGCAGTTAATGCTAGAATATGCTTATGGTTCACAGTAAACATACGAATAAATAATATATAAATTTACTAGACATTTATATAGAATTTAGCGTTATTAATGAACGATTATTTAGAATATATATAAAAAAAATAAATTATTTTAACTGTTTTTCAATTAATTCTTTGACTTTACTATGATCTGCTCGTCCATGAGTGGCCTTCATCACTTGCCCTATTAAGAAATGAATTGCCTGTGGATCGTTTTTAACATCTGCCACAGCCTTGGAGTTATCATCAAGTACTTTTTCAATAATTTCTAGAAGGTTTTCGGATGTAGTGGAATTACTAATTTCAGATTTTAATAAATCATCAATGTGTTCATTGGAAGATATGGATTTCAGAAGAATTGATTTAGCAGTATATTCATTTATTTGAGAATCAGATACAGATTTGGCAAGAGTAGCAAGTGATTTTGCATCAATCGATAGATCTATGAAATTAATATTATTCCGATTTAAATACCCCATTATATCAGTAGCAATCCAACTGCTAATTAACTTAGGATTATTTTCATATTTCAATGATTCCTCAAAATAATCAGCAACAACTTTATTCTTAATAAGAATTCTAGCAATTTCCCCTGGAAGTTTAATATCATTAGTAAAACGAATAAATCTCTTTTCAGGAAGTTCTGGAAGTGAATTCTTAAGTTGTTCAATATAATCATCGGATATATTCATAGGAGGTAAATCAGGATCTGGAAAATATCTATATCCCTCTTCGTCTTCCTTAACTCTTAATGTTACGGTAACTCGTCGTACATCATCCCAATGTCTAGTTTCCATCTTACTTGCAGCTTGAATTGTTTTCTGTCTTGTTATTTCAAAATTCAATGCACGCTCAACTTCTTTAAACGAAGAGATATTCTTNACTTCAACACGTCGTCCGTTTGAAATTGACACATTAGCGTCAGCTCTCATTGAGCCATCCAACTTACTATCACATTCNCCGATAGCTTCAACGATTGATTGAATTGTATTAAGAAACTCACGGGCGTGTTTTGGGGAAACTATGTCAGGTTCAGTTACAATCTCAACAAGAGATATGCCNGCCCTATTATAATCNATAAGAGTGTTAGAAGACGTAGTNATGCTNCCNTCATACTGTAACTTNCCTGGATCTTCTTCCATCTGAATACGTGTTATNCNAACACCGCCTAGATTAGTTTCAACNTAGCCTTCATTGGCNATAGCAATACCNCCAGCCTTATCATACTGAGTAATTTGATAGTTTTTTGGNGAATCAGGATAAAAATAATTTTTNCGAAAGAAATTACTTTTGTTNGANATTTTACAATTAATAGCCANACCAATTTTTATAGCTGCNTCTAACGCTCTCTTATTCAGNACAGGTAAGGAACCAGGAAGNCCNGCACATANATTACACAACAANGTATTTGGAGGNTTNCCCCTGTAATCAGCNGAACAATTACAAAACATCTTAGTGTTAAGCGATGTTAATTGACAGTGAANTTCCAGTCCAATTTTTACTCCGTCAGTAGAATTACTCAATCATCGTACACCTGCAATTTGTTCTACTCTATTACCAAGATTAAGAATAGTTTTTTCATTAAAATGAGAAGACATCAATTGAATGCCAATAGGTAGAGAATTTGAATTTCCGCAAGGAATAGATATTGAAGGAATTCCTGCCAAATTTGCAGAAACCGTATCAATGTCNCTCATATACATAGATAANGGATCTGTAAGTTTTTCNCCCAATTTGAAAGCANGTGTNGGCATTGTTGGTCCAACTATAACNTCAAATTTACTGAATACTTTTTTGAAATCATTAGTAATCAAAGAACGTACTTTTTGTGCTTTAATATAATATTCGTCNAAATATCCAGAAGATAGTGAGAANGTNCCCAACATNATTCTTCNTTTTACTTCAAAACCAAANCCANACTTTCGATTGTTTGAGAATAATTCATTCCANTCCTTAGATTTACCACTATGGAGNCCATATCGAAGTCCNTCNAATCTAGCTANATTAGAGCTTGCTTCAGACATCGCAATAATATAATATGCCGCAAGNGAATATTTTATAGATTCNATATTTATTTCTTCAANAATAGCNCCTTCAGATTCAAGTTTTTTGATTGTATTCCAAACAGACTTTTCAACTANTGAATCAGTTCCAGGGCCAAANAATTCTTTAGGAACTGCAATTTTTAATCCAGAAATATCATCTTCTAGATGACTGGTGTAATCAATTCTTTTTGTATTTACGCAGGTTGCATCTCGATNATCATAATCAGATATACATTCAAGCAATAATGCGCAATCATAAACATTATTTGCCATAGGTCCTATTTGTTCCAAACTATTGCCATAAGCGATTAAACCATAACGNCTAACTAATCCATAGGTTGGTTTCAATCCAACAATACCACAAAAGGAAGCAGGGCACCGTATAGAACCACCTGTATCACTGCCCAGGGCAAGGTCTGCCATACCGCCTGCGACAGCAGCGGCGCTGCCACCTGAAGAACCTCCAGGAACTCTTTCAAGATCATGAGGATTATGTGTTGGTCCAAATGCACTATGTTCTGTACTTGAACCCATTGCAAATTCATCGCAATTTGCTTTTCCCATAATAATTGCGCCATGTTTTTTTATCAATGAAACTGCATGTGCGTCATATGGAGGAACGTAGTTTTCAAGCATTTTTGATGCGCAAGTAGTCCTTAGACCTGAAGTAGATATAGTATCTTTAACTGCTATGGTTTTTCCAGACAATTTACCGTCAGANATTGAATCGTCAAGTTGAGAAAAAGTGATATATGCATTAATAGATTTGTTTTTTTCTTTTATTTCCTCAAATTCATCAAGTAAGTTACTCAATTTTTACATCATCCGTGGGCCCTTGACAAATCTACCTTTCTTTTCAGGAACTACGTCAAGAATTTCATCGGCAATAGAATCTTTAGGAATATCTTCACGAAAGATGTTAGATAGTGTTTGAGAATCAATATCTTCAGAAGTATCAGCTTTAGATAATAAATCAAAATATTCCAAAATTTCGGGGAATTGTTTATCTAATATTTCCATTTCTTGGGGAGAAAGATCAATCTTTGATAATTCAGAGTACTTTTTTGGATCAATAATTTTTTTATCAACCATATATTATCACGGCATAAGTCTATGTTGATCTCTTGGGAACATACAAACCTCGCGTATATTAGTCTGGTTTGCAATCATCATCATAAGTCTTTCAAATCCTAAACCAAATCCTGCATGAGGAGGCATACCATAATCAAATACTCTAAGATGGAACTCGAATCCATTAGGATTGAGGTTCTTTTGTTGAAGTCTATTTTGCAATTCGTCTTTGTCGCTAACACGAGTGCCGCCAGATGCAAGTTCTTTATTGCCATACATTAGATCAAATGACTCGGAATAATCACCTTCGCATTTAATGTAAAATGGTTTTCCAGCAGAAGGCCAATCAGTGACATAATAGAAATAAGGGTATTTTTTAGATAAGATTTCCATGGATTTGGTAGAAAGATCATCGCCCCATTCAATTTTTGGATCTTCAGCTTTGATTATATCAATTGCTTCGTTATATGTAACGGCAGGAATACTATCAAAATTAGTCCAGTCCTTTGAATTCAATATATCTAGATGTTCAGAGCTAGATTGTAAAAGATCGTCCTTAAGATCAATCAATAACTCTTCAATAATTTTAAGAACGTCTTTGTAGTCTACAAATGCTTGTTCCATATCTACTGAGATAAATTCGCTAATATGATGCAANGTTCTACTTTTTTCTGCTCGATATGCATAAGCAATCTCAAAAACTTTTTCAAAAGGAAGGACTAGTTGTTCTTTGAATAATTGCGGACTCTGAGTCAAAAATGCTTCTTTATCATAATAAAGCATAGGGAAGAGAGCAGATCCTCCTTCAGTAGCAGTAGCAATAATTTTTGGAGTATTAACTTCAAGATAATCTTTGTCAATGAAGAAGTTTCTTATTGATTGTAATGTTTTAGCACGCAATTTCATTATAGATTGAGCAGAAGGACGTCTTAGATCAATAGCACGAATATCAAGTCGTTTATCTATATTTGGGAGTTGACCTCCATAAAGTGAGAAAGGAGGAATTTTATTAGTGGTAGATAGAACGGATATCTCTTCAGGATGTAATTCTACACCATTAGGAGCTTTCTCATTTTTCTTAATCGTCCCACGAACTGCAATAGAAGAATGCTCCTTCAGAGTTTCAGCTTGAGTGAAAATATCATCAGGAGAAACGCCTTTTTTTATTATTATTTGAAGTGGACCAGTAGAATCATATAACATCATGAAATAAATTTTTCCCTGCTTCCTCATACTGACAATCCAACCGATAACAGTGATATTTTTATTATCAAAATCTACAGAAATATCTTTAGAATATGATGTCCTAATCAATTTTTTTTGGTCATTTTTATCAGCGTTCATGTCATATGAAAAATGTCGATTAAAGTATTAAACTTTGAGTATTACCTTTCCAAAATGTTGACGATTTTCAATCAGTTCATGAGCTTTATTTGCGTCTTTAAGAGGGAAGACACTATCTATAACAGGTTTTAATTGACCTGAATTGACAAATTTAAGAAGATGTAATAAATCTCCTTTTGAACCCATGAATGAACCCATAAGAGATAATTGTCTGCGGTACAATAATCGTATATCAAAATCAGTTTCCGAACCAGTAGTAGTACCACAAGTAATCAATCGACCCCCATGAGTAAGAGAATCTATACTTTTAGGCCAAGTAATCGCACCAACATGTTCGAATACAACGTCAACGCCAGTACGATTAGTGTTGTTCCTTACAATTTCTCCAAAGTCNTCGTCGTTATGATTAATAACAAAATCAGCTCCAAGGTCTTTCATTTTATTTAATTTCTCTTCAGTGCCAGCAGTAGCAAAAACATAACAGTTGAATAATTTGGCAATTTGTATTGCGGCACTTCCAACACCACTAGAACCACCTACAATCAATACAGTTTCTCCATTTTTTATCTGTGCACGTTTAACTAACATATTCCAAGCAGTAAGAAAGGTCAAAGGAAGAGATGCGGATTCTTCAAATGAAAGATTTTTAGGTTTGGGTATAATATTCGACAAAGGTACGGAAGCAAATTCAGCATAACCGCCTTTCTTCGCCCAGCCTCCAATAATACTATATTCTCTACAAAAATTATCATTTCCTTGAAGGCAATGATTGCATCGACCGCAACTAGTTCCTGGAGATACAATAACTTCATCGCCATCGCTAATTCCAGGCGTATTGGAAGAATCCTCTATTATACCGGATATATCACATCCAAGCACGTGTGGTAATTTAAGATCAGAATAACCTGTTTTTCCACTCCTAATCCAGAGATCAAGATGATTAATCGAACATGCTTTAACTCTAACTAAAACGTCATTACTATTGATTATTGGATCTTCTATATCAGCAAACTCAAGAACGTCAGGAGAACCATGTTTATAGAATATTGAAGCCTTCAATTTAATTAGAAAAACATTTTACTAAATATAAATCTCACTTATCTAGAATACCATTGAGAGAAATTTGATTTATCTTTCAATGTAGATTTTCCATGGGCAGATAATTGAACGGCAATTTTTACGAAATCTCTTGGTTTAAGATTATTTGCACGTCTGGACGAAGTATAAATTGGCTCTCGAATGACAGTGAATTTTTTATCGTTAGATTTACCATACTTGCGTATAGCGTATGAAAAGTCTAGGTCTTCAAATGCGAAGATATCTTCATTAAATCCTCCAACTGCATCAAATACAGTTCGTTTACAAAACATGAATGCGCCAGTAGGGTTAAGATTCAATAAAGGCATAGAGATATTAGTGAATTTCCAAGTAGCCCGCCACCAAAATGGAGAAGAAACAAATTGAACAATAGAACTACCTGCAATTGTGTCGTCTTGAGATATTTTATCAAGTAAAGTTTTTACGAGATATTTAGATGGCCATGAATCAGCGTCTATAAAAACGAGCCATTCGCCATTTGCAATACTAGCACCTTTATTACGTGCTTTAGATATTTGGTTAAATGATTCAAAAATTACTCTAGCTCCAAAATCTTTTGCAATAATTTGAGTGTCATCAGTGGAATTATTATCACAGACAATTATTTCATAATCAGAAAAACGATTAGATTCAAACGAGTTTCTAATTTTTATTAAATTTTCAAGCAAATGTAATTCTTCATTATAAGCAGGCACAATTATTGATATTTTCAATTGTTATGGCTATCAAATTACATACTTATAACCTTACATTTTTTATAGCACTAGAATGATTAGATATCAATTTGCGTGAAAATTTGGTTAAAGATAACATAGTCATTACAAGTGCGCTACCTTATGCAAATGGAGAGATTCATCTAGGTCACATAGTATCAACTTATTTACCTGCAGACATTCTATCACGATTCTTTAGATTATCAGGAAAGAATGTCGTATTCACTTGTGCATCTGACGATTTTGGAACACCAATACTTCTTCAATCTGAAAAGCAGAACATAACACCTCAGAAATATGTCGAATATTGGAAAGAGCGCGATTTAAAGGATTTTACAGATCTTGGAATTATGTTTGATGATTTCCAGAATACTAGTTCAGAAAAAAATATTGAATTAACTCAGTATTTCTTCAACCAGATTCATAATAACGAATTAATTTACAAAAAAGAAATTAATCAATTATACTGCAATACTGATGAGAAATATCTTCCAGATAGGTACGTATTGGGAACATGTCCTTATTGTAATGAAGATAATCAATATTCTGATGGGTGTGAGAAATGTGGNAGNGCTTTCAATCATTCAGAAGTTCTAAAACCAAGATGTGCCATATGNCAAAATCAACCAGTNTTAAAATCAAGNATACATTATTTTTTCAAACTTTCAGCATTATCANATAAATTAANATCNTGGCTCGACAANAATNATAATCTACANAAAGATGTNAAAAACTACGTAATCAGATGGATAGAAGATGGATTAAACGACTGGGACATAACCAGAGATATTACATGGGGAGTCAAGATTCCTCTAGAAGAAGCAGACGGAAAGGTCCTGTATGGTTGGTTTGACAACCATATATGCTATATTTCAACCACGATCAATTATCTCGAGTCAAAAGGAATAAATGGAAAAGAATTTTGGAATAACTCTACAATATATCATTTCATAGGAAAAGACATCGTNTANCATCATTATTTNTTCNTGACTGCAATGAGACTTGCCCTAAACGAGGAATATAAACTTCCAGATTATATTCCAACAAGAGGACATTTAATGCTGCAAGGAGAAAAATTCTCAAAAAGCAGAGGAATGTATATCGGATTGAGGGATTTTTTGAATGATTTTCCAGCAGATTATTTAAGATATTATCTAACAAGAATCACCCCNTANGATCAATCNGATGTAAATTTTGATTGGGATGATTTTCAAGTAAAAATAAANAATGAATTAGTAGCAAGTATTGGAAATTTTATTCATAGAGCATTAAGTTTTACAAATTCAAAATATAGNAATACAATTCCAGAGCCTAAAGAATACGATAAAGATGATCAAGAATTAATAAAATTAATTCAAGAATCAAAAAATAAAGTTAGAGAAAATATAGAGAACAATCAAGTAGACAGAGCAATGAAAAATATTTTAGACTTGTCAGACGGTTGTAACAGATATTTCCAAAAGAAAGAACCATGGAAAGGAAATAGCGANAATACAATTTATTTGAGTATAAATGCAGTACATAGTTTAGGAATATTACTNNANCCATTCATGCCTCANAGCANAGAGAAATTATTNAANTCAATNAATATTGAAGAAAAAACANTNAATTGGNACAATTGTGGAGAATTANANATTAAATCNAATCATAAAATAAANAAGCCTGANATTTTATTCAAAAAAATTGAAGATAAAGAAATCANTGAACAAAAAGAAAAACTNAAATAGATTTTTTAAAAAAAATATTTAGCCNCTCCCGAAGGAGCAGCTAAGATATATCTATCTATTTTTTGTTGGCTCTAGAGAAGAGTACACCGCCAACTACTGCGAGAACTACACCAAGACCAATTACAACATATGAAATTGGACTGATNACTTCNTCAGTGGTGACGACTTCTACTTCTTCAACAACCGGTATTTCTACCTCTCGGACGACTTCGACTTCAACGATTCGTTCAGCACCAGGTACTTCTACTTCTCTGATGACTTCGACTTCTTCGATGACTTCGACTTCGACTTCGACTACACGTTCAACTTCTCTGATTTCAANGGCTANATCTTGCCANNNNTCNCNNANACCGTATGCCATAATNGCACCAGGTTGTGATGAACCCATTCCTCGAATTGCACGACCTCCGATAACTCTGAATATCTTCATGTTACCNTCGTCATCTGCACCGATTGTAGGTTGAATTACAGCTTGTGAACCTGTGTTGTGTTCGTATAGAAGTTCTCCTGTATCTGCGTCAAGGCCTCTTGCCCATCCGTCAACAGCGGCAAACCATACGACTCCACCACTGACAATGACTCCGCCTCGGAATCCATAACCGTCAATAAAGTATCTCCACTTTTCTTCGCCAGTGTTGACGTCGAATGCGACGATACTAGAATTGATTATTGGATCGTGAGGTGCAGCTGGATGACCACGTTCTTCTTGACATGCTGCATTACAACCAGCAAGGCTTACTCCTCGTGTTTCAGCNTTACCNACTGATGCCCATTCAGGAAGNTTGTATANANCNGCATANATCATGTTTCNNTCAGGATCGAATGCAAAGTCAGCTTCAAGACAACCTGTTGTTTGACAGTTCATCCAGAATGGTNNTGTGTCAGGATAGTTAGTCCATGGTTTTGTCATATCTGCATCACTTAATGGATCATATAATTCACAGATTACTGCACAACGTTGAATGAATGTTGATTCCATTGCATGGTATGCATAGCCTGTTTCTGCATCAAGTACATAAATTATACCGTTTTTACAGCCTCCAAGAATGACTCGTTTCTCTTCATTGTTTACTACGGTGTCTACCAGCATAGTATTCCATGAACAGTCATAGTCCCAAAGATCTCGTGGGGCTGTTTGATATGCCCATAAGAATTCTCCATTTTTAGCGTCAAGAGCAACAAATGATGCTCCGAACAATCTTGGACCAGGTGCATGAGTACCGTTTCTATCAGGTCCAGCTTGTGCTGTACCATAGTAGATTNTACCATTTTCTTTGTCGANAGGCATCTGTCCCCAGACATTGCTTATACCTGAGTTAGAACGCATGTCTCCCCAGTCGTTTCTAAGGATATCTTGGTTCATTTCACAAGCTTTGTGAGCAAATGGAGCTTCGGTTACTTTTGGTGAGTACATCCAGATCTTATCACAGTTATCTACTAACCATTGACCCCAAGCGGCTTTCTCTTCTACGAATAGTGGGCCATCTTTACCAGGACCACATGTTGTAGGATCACCACAAGGAGGTTGTAAGAAAGTTCTCCAGACTAATTCGCCAGTGTCATAAGTTCTTGCAGAAGCAAAGTGTCTGCCTCCATAAGTTCCTTCAGCATGACCACCGAGTGCATGGTAAATTANATTTTCNTCNACCCAAGTAGTTGGAGGATGTGTTCCTCTACTTCTGTATTCGCCACTGTTAGTTGGAATACCCCAGCCAGCTGCATTTAATTTGCTTGCAGGATACCAACCGTCAGCTGCATTTGTATTTTCAACACATAAGTGAAGAAGTTGTTTTACAACTTCGCCAGTCTTTGGATCATTGAATGTNTATTTACATCCAAAGTCNGTTTGNACTAAGAANCCATCNCTGNAATACATACCATGAGTGTGGGCTGTATCNANAGNGATAGGATAATCTTTTCGTCCTTGATCTTGATCATATTCAGGATGTTCCCATTGCCANACAACAGNTCCATCTNTTGCATNNTATGCNAGAATTGANTTTCGATTTANGACATTAAAGACAATACCGTCTACAACCAATTGAGGAGCTTGTGAACCTTCTGCGTTACCCCAACTACCCGCTCCGAATTGTGTTACGGAAGGCATAGGTGCAACCCATTTTAGTTCTATAAACTGTGCGTTCTCTTTATTGATTTGTGTTTGAGGATTGTGGTTTGTTCCGAATCGATTATGATTCATGAANTCCCAATTTCGCTCTTCACGGCTGAGATTGNTTTGTCCTTCAGCTGTTCCNATAGGTGTAACAAGTACNANAGTAGATGCTACTAATAAATAACCCAANAGGACGGCAGCNAATGCTAACCAATNTCTATGGTTCATTAGTACCNGTATAGNAATNNATNTNTATTTAAGANATTANANAAAANNTGNAATNANATATAAAGAAGTNCATNAAAATCGCCAAATATTGAANNAATGTTAAGAAAANAATCTTAACGATGGTGTTNTGTTTGAATAAAAAAAAATATTAGAGCTGCCTATTTCTAGGCAGCNTCTAAAATAACTACTTTGAGGTTGATCTAGAGTAGATAACGCCAGCTACTACTACTAAGATTACACCTAATCCAATTGCAACGTATGAAATTGGACTGATGACTTCTTCAGTTACAGTAACTTCTGTCTCTATTTCTTTGATAACTTCGACTTCAACAGGTACTTCCTTTTCAACTATTACTTCGTTGATGACCTCCTTTTCAACAATTCTTTCGACTTCGACTTCTCGTTCGACGACGACTTCGACTTCTTGAATTATTGTCTCTGGACCATCAGGTAGTTGATCTGGGTTACCAAATGCAGCTAATGAACCTGGAAGTGCTGTACTAGAGAATAAGAATCCTCCACCACCGCCAATGNATAGNAATACTTTGTAGTTTCCATCACTGTCTGCACCAATTGTTGGCATAACACTTACTGGAATTCCGAACAATTTCTTGTTAAGAATTTCACCTGTGTCTGCGTCCAACATGTACATGTTTCCATCACTAGCATATGCATATACTACGCCGCCACTAACCATGACACCGCCTCTATATGAAACGCCTTCAATGTATGTACTCCATACTTCTNCACCGGTTCTCCAGTCGAATGCATGAATTGTTGAATTCTTTGGTTCTACTTGTTCAATTGTACTTCCCTGGTTACCAAAGTCAGTTACAGGTTTAATCTGGAACCTTCTTGGAGAGTTCTGTACACCCATGTAGATGTNTTTGTCATCAATTGCCATGTCTGATTCGATATGTGCCCATGCGTTTGGACCCACNGCAATACCAGTACATGAATTAGNTTCNCCTGCTGCACAGTCTGGTGAGTTCTGGTTCATCCAGTCCTTGTTCATGTGTTCAAATGTCATATCACAACATGCGTCTGGGCCGACTACCTGAGCTCCACCGTTACCACTTACACCTAAGCTTGAGTCACCACCATAGTTCCAACCTTGCATNTTACGAGCTATGCTTNNTGGATCGATGATCCATATAGGTTCACCAGTNGCTGANTNAAGTGCGTAAACGATACCGTTCTTNCAAGATGCNATGTAGNCTTCTTGACTACCTATNTCTCTCAATGCACCACCCCATGAACAGTCCATGTCCCACAAATCGTGTGGTAAAGCTGCAAATCCCCAACCGAGTTCGCCGGTTCGAGCGTCAACAGCAATTAATGCACTACCAAAGAGGTTTGGTCCGAATCTGAGAGTACCGTTAGGATAAGGTCCTACGTCNCCTGTTCCCATGTATACTAGACCAGTCTTCTCACTGTAAGGCATGTTGCCCCAGACTACTGAGAATGCACTTGCGGTGTGTATTTCACCGAAATGAGGAGTACCTGGTTTCATATTAATCCAATCGTTATTTACTGCATCAACAGGTACATCTCGGCAGTTAACTGCTAGATGTGAACCTCCTGATTCAATATATTTAGGATATTCAAAGTACCATACTTGACCGTTAGTTCTATCACATTGGTCTTGTGCCCATGTTGGTTGACTTCCGTCACCAGGAGGCATTAACCAGTTACGATAAACTTCANNTGGAGNANCTGNNTTACTGATGTCAATTCCAATAAGACTGGAACGTCCACCACGACCACTTGCACCGAATGAAGGCCATACGACAATATCGTCAATTATTTGAGGAGGATGGTTCTGAATAGCACTCATGTAACCTTTACTNTTGAATGTACCCATTGCGCCTAATGGATTACCCATTTCAGCTTGTGTACCACAAAGGAGTTCAGGTCCTAATTGCCATGCCATANTTCCATCTTCAGCATTTAATGATTTCAACCAACATGGTGCGGAGCTCAAGATAAGCTCGTTACGGTCGGCNTAATAATTAATTGCATGAGTATGTCCATANTGTCCTTGCATGTAAGGAAATTCTGCAAGCCATGCGTCAAAGTCGGCAGCTTGAGTGATTACATCACTGTACCATACTTGTTCGCCTGTCTTTGCATCAACTGCGACAACATCTTGTTTGTTCTTTGCGACATAAACAACGCCGTCAACAATTATAGGGGGAGCAGAAGCACCTTCTTGCACAGAGTTAGGGAAAGTAGTTTCAACATCTGATTGGAATGGATAAATCCATTTCATTTCCAGATATGCAACTGTTTCCTTATTGATCTGTGTTTGAGGGCTGAAACTTCCGCCATCAGGTCCATAATTGATCCATTCCCAATTTCCTGGACCAACNGCTTCAACTGAAGGAACTACTGCTGTATCATTATTATTTGAAAGAGCAGCNTATCCCCAANNTGAAGTTANTAACAGCAAAGCNGCTANTATAGATATAAGCCAATACCTATGATTCATGGAAATCTTAGTACAATCATACTATATAATGCATTTTAAAATATTTCATATAATTCGTTTTCATNTACNTATTTTACTGCACCGGAAGCAGAATATACATAAATTTAACAAATATCTTACCGGAAAAATACATATATTATTCTAAGATGAAAAAAGGATTCATGGATATAATTAACTTCGATGATTTTTCTAAACTAAAAATTAGAGTTGGAAAAATAATCAATGCAGAAGCAGTAACTGGATCTAATAAATTAATNAAAATGANAATAGACATCGGTGATGAAGAGAGGCAGATTGTTGCGGGAATTGCAAAGTATTATTCGTTAGAAGATTTAGTTGATAAAACAGTAATTGTTTTANTAAATTTAGAACCAAGAAAGATATTCGGAGTGGAATCACAAGGGATGNTACTAGCTNCAATTGATGGAGACAAAGTATCACTACTTCAAACTGATAATGAAATGAACGCAGGTTCAGAAATCGGATAATTATCCTTTAAAGTACTTTGACATTATTCTAAATGTGAAGAATGCAATCAATATAGATTCTATAATTATTGCAATAGTAAGAATTTGATCTTCCAACAACAATGTTTTAACATTAAATTGAATCAATCCAGAACTACTAATAGATAGATCTTGCTCGGATTTTATTTCGTCTTCCACAATATGAGTAATTTTATAATTTCCGTCGGGAAGCTTTAATCGAGGAATATCCAAAAGGTCGGCAGTGAATTCTTCATCTGCTTTTTGTATAATTATTTGACCGTCAATGAATGGTTGTTCAAATTCATCGAAAACAGAAATATCAATAGTATTGATGTCGAGCATGAGATCCACATTAATAGGAAATCCCAATTTATTGGTGTATGTTTTAGTTTTGTCAGTGCTATCAATAATATTAAAATCAGTCGTGATAAAATTAAAAATTTTCAGGCTAGATATTGAAAAAGTATCAGTGGCGCTATTGGCCAAGACATACATTTTTCCATCAAAAGAACTTGTAATGAAATCGGCGTCGAGAACAATTTCGTATAGATTAATTGGTCCAAGATTATCAGATACAGAGATAACAGCTACAGGAATGTTGATTTCCTGAGATTCAATAAACGTGGTTACGTCATTGGATTTACTAATTATGAAAAGTTCAGGGGCATTTGGCACATAATCAGCAAGATTAATACGTAAATCAGGTTCAGATGCCATAGAATATCCTACAAGATTATACTCCCCAGATGGAACAACATAAACTGGAAGATATGTGTCAAGAGTTCCGATTCCTACGAAATTAGAGTGGATATGGAAGAAATGTAGGCCGTACTGTAATGGTGAATCGCCGTTTTCAGATTCGCCTATCTCAGGGATATTTATCTGAAAATACCCAGTCTGAGCATTAGGGAGATTAAGTGTAGTGGAAGCAATTGTTCCATTTTTCTCAATACTAGTAGTAAGATCTGCAGTATGAGAATCGATTCTCAACTTTCTTGTAGTTTCAAGAACAAATTCAATACTTTCGCCAGATGGATCAAAATCTTCAACGGTATTATTGTATCTAATTATATATTCAGATCCAGGAGAAATAACACTAGGATATTCAATAGCGCCATATGAACCACTTATAATATGAAAGCCATCAGTCGGTTCAAGGATTGCTAATTCGAGGGTTTCGGATTTTTCCATATATAGATTACTGCCAGTTAATTGATAATTGGGGATAAATCCAGAAGGACTGCCCTCTCCTACAACCAATATATGTGATCGTTGAAATGATTCTGCAGCTAGGTCTGTTGGTCTTGCTTCAGGTCTTTCTTGTTCATCTCTAGGAACGCGGTCACACTGAAGAATTTCAAATTGTGCATCAAGTGTAGGGAGAAGTTCTCTATCTCGGTCATTGTCATTCTGCATTCTTATTATTAGTCTTTGGATAGTTTGATTTTGAAAATTGCCTGGTTGATTACGTAAATCA
>NZOP01000033.1:18851-20773 GCA_002693165.1 Nitrososphaerota archaeon | reverse complement strand
CACATCAAAACACTAACAGTGTCGACAGGAGCACCAAGTTGTGAATCTTGGCCTAACCAGAAACTCCATGCATATGGAACTTCGAACATTCTAAAAGCATCAACGGTACGAAGTAACAATGTAACAACCAAGATTGGCGAAGTAATTATAGCGGGAAAAGTAATTTTCTGGAATTTTTTCCAAGATGAAGCTCCCATAACATCTGCAGCTTCGTATAATTCCTTGGGAATAGATCTCAGAATTGCAACTGTAACCAACATTATTAGAGGCGCCCAAATATATGCGTCGGAAATAATAATTAATGAATAATAGGTTCTAGGGTTACTCGTATCAATATAGGTACCGAGAGACAAACCATAATATAATAACGTATTAAGATCGTCAAACACAGAATTAGGGGACCATAAAATACCAGTAACAATTGGAGCAATAGCTATAGGAATAACAAAAATTGATGAGAATACACTCCTAGCTCTTCGTCCAGAATTCGTTATAAGTAATGCAAGAAAGATACCAACAACTAATTCAAGAATCACAGAACCAGCTACTAGTAAAAGAGTAACTTGGATTGCAGACCAGAAAATTGAATCAGAGAATAATGTAATATAATTGTGGAATCCAACAGGTTGCATAGAGGGATTTAATAAAGAAAATTCTGAAAGGCTAAGAAGAAAAGATTGTAAGACAGGGCCTATTCCAACAACGAAAATTATTAATGTAACAGGTATTAGGAACCGATACGGGACTCTCAAGGTATCACTTCGTTAAATTTCCTTTATCATCAAATAGAATAATATCATCATCATTGAAAGTAATTGAGGTTTTACTACCAACATTTAAGTCAGAGTCAGAGACTTTGGCTCTAATTATTTGATTTTCAATATCAATATTGACTACGTTACTATCACCAAGATAATCAACAAACAATACAGTACCAGATAATTTNCCTTCNTCTNNACTTACTATTTTGANATTTTCAGGTCTTATACCAANCATAACATTACCAGATAAAGAATTCTTGAAATTAAATTCTTGAGAGTCAATAGTTAAAGAGTCTTTATTTGATTTCGCTTTAATAATATTCATTGGAGGCGAACCAANAAATGATCCAATCCAAGAAGTACTTGGGAAATCATAAATTTGTTCAGGATTATCAACCTGCAAAACNNTACCATCTTTTATTATAGCTATTCGATCAGCCATAGTCATAGCTTCAGTTTGATCATGAGTAACATAAATAAATGTAATCTTAAGTTCTTCATGTAATTTTTTAATTTCTGTACGTAATNCGGAACGCAAGGCAGCATCAAGATTTGATAATGGTTCGTCCATAAGGAAAANCTGGGGTTTCTTGATGATTGCACGTCCAAGTGATACACGTTGTTGTTCACCTCCACTAAGTTCTGAAGGTCTTCTTTCCAACAAATCATCAATTTTCAGTAGAGATGAAATTCTCTTAACTTCAGAAGTAATAGTTTGTGTGTCAGTATTAGATGCGACTAGTGGAAAAGCAATATTATCAAAAACAGTCATATGTGGAAATAATGCAAAATTTTGGAATACCATAGANATATTACGATCTCGTGGTTGAACGTCATTCATGAGTTCAGGGCCAAANTATANATCCCCANTANTAAGTTCTTCAAGACCAGCAATCAAACGTAATAATGTCGACTTNCCACTNCCNGAAGGACCTAAAATAACAAGAAATTCTTTATCNTTAANNTCTAAATTNACATTTGTAACAGCAGAAGTATCAGAATTTACAAAAGTTTTACTTNCATTTTTNATTGAGACNTTAACCATAANTNTAANAAATAAANAACNTNTNATAAATATTATCGANATCTTATTAANNTATTAATANNNTTTTCANATAAATTTTTNNNATAAATTNTTCAAATAAACTTANAAAAGAATNT
>NZOP01000033.1:0-18846 GCA_002693165.1 Nitrososphaerota archaeon | reverse complement strand
TCTGTTCCCATTCGGCGTTGATTTCTTTAACTACACCAGCAGCAATAGTTGTACCCATATCTCTGAGTGCAAATCTACCTAANTGNGGGNAATCTCCAAACGATTCCAAACANAATGGTCTAAGTGGTTGAATNTTAACTATAGCAGCNTCACCAGTTTTNAGTGCTTTTGGATTTTCTTCTTGCACACCACCAGTTCTTGCATCTAGTTTAGATACTAATGTCGAAATAGTAGCTGCAGCTTGTGATGTATGAGCATGAATNACNGGAGTATATCCAGGTGCGATAGCAGTTGGATGNTGTACTACAATAATTTGTGCAGTAAATTCTTTTACAACTTTAGGAGGANNNTCNANNGGTCCAATAACATCACCTCGTCNGATATCTTTCTTATCAACTCCACGTAAATTGAAACCAATATTATCACCAGCAGATGCTTCTTGCATTTCAACGTGATGAGATTCAATAGATTTNACTTCTGCGGTTGCNCCACTTGGCATAATAATNACTTTNTCACCTACTTTAAATTTACCAGTCTCGACTCTTCCAACAGGAACAGTACCTACACCAGTAATAGAATAAACATCCTGAAGAGGAAGTCTTAATGGTTTATCAACAGGAGGAGCTTCAATTTCAAAGTCATCAAACGCCTCATAAATTGTTTTACCATCATACCAAGCAAGATTTTCTCCTCTAGNAATAAGATTATCACCTTTCCATCCTGAAACAGGAATAATTGGTGTCTTTGTAATATCCCAACCAACGCCTTTCAACAATTTTTCAACTTCAACTTTAACTTCTTCATATCGTTCTTTTTTATAACCAACTTCATTTGCATCCATTTTATTGACTGCAACGATCATTTGTTTAACACCAAGTGTTTTCAGCAAGAAACAATGTTCCCGTGATTGTCCTCCAACTCCAATAGCAATTTCTGTTTCTCCAGGTTTACCAGAAACACAAAGAACTGCAGCGTCAGCTTCAGAAGCACCGGTAATCATGTTTTTAATAAAATCTCTNTGTCCAGGTGCGTCAATAAGCGTAAAATCATATTTTTTAGNTTCGAATTTTTTAAAAGCAAGATCAATAGTTACACCTCGTTCTCTTTCATCTTTTAGATTATCCATAACCCAAGCATACTTGAAGGTATCACCTTTGCCTGTTTTTTCTGATTCTTCAGCATACTTTTCAATTGTTCTNTCATCAATAACTTTTAGATCAACAAGAAGATGACCAATTATAGTAGATTTACCCTGGTCTACATGTCCAGCAACAATTAAGTTAAGATGCGGTTTATTTGCCATTTTTACAATACTACCTTAATGATTCACTGTAATAATCTTTTGTATATATATTTTATCGTTCTTGAAAAATAAATTATGGTCCCGCGGGTCGGACATTCATGGCNTATAGCCAATTTGAATTCGTCAAGTATTATCTTTCCGACGACAGTCCGGTTCCTGTGTGCTTGGCAAACTGTTCGGACAAGCCAAGGCTTATCCCTACAGCCGGAAGCTTTTGGCAATATTTCTACCAAGCTGAGCTACCGCGGGCCTGTGGTATATCATAAGATCATACCACTGGTCGCGAGACCGAATTAAGTAACTACCATAAACAATAAAAAACTACCGTCATAATTGTATAATATGGAAGAAAATTATAGAAAATTAGATGATGAAGAAATTAACGAAGAATTATCAAAATTAGATAAATGGGTTAAAGACAAAAATAAAATAAAAAGAACCTTTGAATTCAAGGATTTTGCCGACGCATTTACATTTATGACTAGAATGGCAATAGAAATAGAAAAAATTAATCACCATCCAGAATGGTTTAATGTTTATAATAAAATTGATGTAGAATTAACTACTCACGATATAAANGGAATAAGTAATTTTGATTTTAAATTAGCAAAAATAATGAATAATNTAGAAAAGATATTTAAATAAAATTAAAAAAATGAAAGAAGAAGACGTAATTAAAAAAGCGGNAAAATATGTTAATTCATTTGGATATATACAATGGGAAAATCTAAANGAAATATACTATAANAATGAATCTTCAACATGGATAGTAAAATTTTCTGCAAAACAAAGAACAAGTGACGAAAATTACATATATAAACTACATTTAAACAATATATCCGGAAATATATCAGACCTTCAGATGATTGAATAATCAATTCCCAAAATGAGAATATCCAAAAGATATAAGTATTCAAAATGATTCTAGAATATTGTTTAAAATGGGTAAAGTATCTACAAGTATAATTATGGAAGCTCCTGTAGATGATGTTTTCATGTACTATGCAAGACCAGAACACGTAGCAGGTCATTTTCCTAAAGAATCAAAAATGAAAGTTGTTCCAATTAAAATCACAGAAGGATGGGGAGTCGGAACGGTAATGAGAATAATAGGAGAATTTGGCGGAAGAGCTATGCAATGGGATAGTATAACCTGTGAAGTAACAAAAAATAANAAAATTGTCTCAAAAGCATTAAATGGTCCATTTAAAAAGAATGTAATAACTGTAAAATTTGAAGAAATTAACAATACAACAAAAGTAACATTTGAAGCTGATTATGTATTACCATATTATATAATTGGAGTAATAATTGATCGTATACGTTTAAGAAAATATGTAATCAAAGGAATGTATACCAGCCTACAAGAAGTCAAAAATGCAGTAGAAGAAAAACATAAAGAAGAAATAACAATAGAATCAACTAACTAAAAAATAGGAATTCTAAATAAAACATCTAGTATCAATGCAATGAAAATTATTGCAAGATATGGACTAGAAAATTTGAATGCAGTAAGAGCCACTTTTTTATCAGTAGGGCTTTGAAGTAATTTGACATTACTGTATAATAAAAGAATTCCAAATATAACAGAAATTGTTAGATAGACATAACCAAAACCAAATAATACAAATACTAATGAAAATGGAATTAACAAGAGAGTATTGATAATAGTGTATTGTGCAGCTTTTACTTTCCCAACAACAACAGGAAGCATAGGAATACCTGCTTCTGTATAATCATCGTCTTTCAATAAAGCTAATGCCCAGAAATGTGATGGTGTCCATATAAAAACTAACGAACCCATAAGAATAGCAANAAGGTCGAGTTGTCCAGTAATAGCAGTCCATCCTGCAAATGCAGCAGCACTACCTGCAAAACCTCCAATTACAATATTCCAAGTAGTTTTTCGTTTTANCCAAATCGTATAAACAAATACATAGAAAAATGATCCTAANAAAATCATTCCTGTAGTCAATAAATTAAGAAAGATAGTTGAAATAATTGCAGCAAGGACAATCATAATTATTCCATAAATCAAAGTAATATTAGGAGGAAGTTGACCAGTAGCACTAGCACGATTTTTTGTTCTTTCCATTTTAATGTCAATATCTCTATCAANATAACAATTTAATGCAGCAGAACCTGCAGAAGAAAAAGTTCCTGCAAAAANAAGNCCAATAACTATAGTAAAACCTTCAATAGTTGTTAAAGACAAATTAGCTGGATCAGTAACATAATTTGTATCAAGATAAGCAATCAATAATGCCGAAATAGCCACAAAATCGAGAAGATAGATTATCGANGGTTTAGAAACTTCTATCAACTGAGATACAAGAGTTCGATAATTGATTGACGCGGAATTAGATGACATTCGATGTATCAACAAAATTACTTGTAGAATATAAAATTGACTTTTTTAACTAAAAATTCAACCGTAATTATTCTGGAGGTATATTATAGAATGTTTGCCAAAAAAGGTAAATTATGCCAAAAACAAGAAAGGCCACAGNAAGAGATAAAATCAACTTTTTAGTACTCTGATTTCCAGGGTCTTCTGTTTGAGCCAAAAGAGCAAAAATCATGTAAANAGAATTCAATACATTTAACATAACNTTAATTATGTATATTGCTATTTTTAAATGAAGCGATTATATATTCGAAGATTTAAAATAAGTTAATAAAATTAACAGAATACAGATTAAATCAATTATAAACATCATAGATATTATAAAAAACCCAGATGTCATTTGAACGGATAACGGATAAGTCTGATAAACCATAGNATCCCCATCTGCTAAAAAGAATCCTAAAATTCCCATAATTTTATCAATTGATAAAATAAAAACAAGGGATTGTATACGGGAAATCATTTTAAAACTAGAGTATAATAAAATGCCAGAAAAGATAATACTAACATGCATAAACAGATGCATATTAATATTAACAATTGCTTGGTCGAAATTAGAAGGAAAGTGCCAATAAAATAATATAAAAATAAATAACAATCCAGTAGTTAGGCCGAATGGATTATATNGATTATTGAACGCAAGATACTTTGAATAAAATTTTATAATATTTTTACCATAAATTGATTGATTTGATTTAAAAGATCTTATTATTGAATCTGAACCAGAACCAAAAAGAAAACCAACTACAAGAAACAAAAGATGCTCAATCATAAGATGGAAAAAAAGATTCTCCATTTCATAACGTTCAAATGTAGAAGATAATAAAAGAAAAATCAGTGCATTGCCTAAAAGAATTTTTAGTAATCCATCTTTAAAGTTTCGTTCAGAATAAATTATAGAATCTATATATTGCATGATTATACGATAGTTTAATTTAATTAGTTTTTAAAGACAATATAGCAGTTATTACTGAAAAACCAAATAACGCAGTGGATAATGCTAAATGAAGAGTAACTATCGCAGGATCCAATATACTGGTAACTGTAAGCATTCCAATATAGCCTTGTAAAGCAACTAAAATGAGAGAAATCCCAGATGAAATTACCAAAAATTTTGAAGTTCTATGGTTTCNATANGCAAGAATAAATGTAAATAAAATCAAAAAACCAACAAAAGTAGCAACGTATCTATGAGTCATTTCAATAATGACATTAGTATTTAGATTTGGAAAGAATTCACCAAAACACAAAGGCCAATCTGGACAAGCCATACCAGATCCAGTCTGAGTAGTAATACCTCCTATAACAATCAGGATATAAACACCTATTGCAGAAGATATAGCTAAAAACTTAAAGATATTCATGTTAGAATTATTCAGGCCATTCTTTCATGCCATATTCNGAGAGTTTCCAAGGATCATCTTTATTCTCCACAGGAGGTCCTCTATACCAACTTGATAACATATTATATCCAAATACCAATGCNCCAACTGCGATCAATACAGCNCCAAATGAAGCAGCAACATTCAAGGTAAAGAATTCAGGAAGATAAGTATAATATCTTCTAGGCATTCCTTCAAGTCCTAGAAACAACATAGCATTAAACAAAGTATACATTCCTACAGTAGTAAGCAGGAAATGAGTTTGTCCAAGAGTTTCATTATACTTTCGACCAGTCATATATGGGAAATAATAATAAATTCCTGCAAAAACAGCTTGGGCAGATACACCAAATAAAACATAGTGTAAATGGCTAACAACAAAATATGTATCGTGTAACTGGTAATCTAACGGGATATTTGCAAGAAAGACACCTTCAACTCCCTGAATGATAAAGCTTAAAATGAAACTTAAACTGAAGAGCATAGGAGTACTAAGTTTAATCTTTCCTCCATACAATGTAGCTATCCAATTAAATATTTTAACACCAGAAGGAATAGCTATAGCCATTGTCATAAACATAAAAGGCACACGTGCACTAATTGATAAACCACTAGTCCACATATGATGGGCCCAGACACCAAAGCCTAAGAAGCCAATAAGTGCAGTAGAAACTGCAATAGAGGTATAACCAAAGATCTTCTGCCTAGACATANTTGGTAAAATTTGTGAAATTAATCCCATACCAGGCAGTACCATAATATATACAGCAGGATGAGAATAGAACCAAAATAGATGTTGCCACATGACTGGGTCACCGCCAAGAGCAGGGTTAAAGAATCCTGTTCCAAGATTTCTGTCTAATAGTAATAAAGTCAAAGCCATGGCNAGAACTGGTGTAGCAAGAACTTGTAAGAAAGAAGTAGTCAGTTGTGTCCAGACCATCAAAGGCATGTTTCTATAGGTAACACTAGGAGCCCTCATCTTCATGATTGTAACTATAAAATTAAGACCGCCGATAATCGACGATGTTCCTAACAAGTGAAGGCCAAGGATAGTCATATCCATTCCCCACCCTTCAACAAAAACGGAGAGAGGAGCATATGCNGTCCAGCCGACGTTTGGCATACCAGCCCAAATTAAGAACCCTGCAGGAGGCAATAACCAGAATCCCAATGCATTAAGCTTGGGGAAATACATATCTTTAGCACCAATATATTTTGGAACAAGATAATTTCCAAAACCAGCCCAAGCAGGTATTACAAAGAGAAAGATCATACTTACACCATGAATTGTAAACAAACTAGAATATGCTTCAGGAGATATAGAACCTCCACTAGTTAATCCGTATCTAACAAGTAAAGATGCAAATCCACCCATAAAGAAAAAGAAAAGAGAAAANACTAGNTACATAATACCNATATCNGTATGATGGGTAGTAGTTAGAATAGTCTTCCANCTAGAATAGAANTGATGTTCTTTATGTTCTTGTTTTTCAATAGTTTCTTTTATTTGCATAATATCATTCCTCAATTATTAGTTTAGTTCTCATACCACCATGATATGCGCCACANAATTCAGCGCATTGAATCCAGTATTCTCCTGGAGTTTCTGCGTTGATTATATGAATTCTAGTTTTACCTGGAATTATATCAACCTTGAAACCCATTTCACGAACATAAAAACTATGTATTACATCAGGACTTTCTAGTTCCAGTCTCACTAGATCTCCGTTTTTAATTATCAGTTCTCCAGATTCAGAACCATCAGGATATGTAAATTTCCAAGCCCATTGCTCTGCTGTAACTTTAACAACATAATCTGGTTCGCCATAATAATCAGGATCATCAAGTGCTTGTAAAACAGGAACAGCTAATGTGCCTAAACCGAATAACAAAACAGTAGCACCAACAATCGTAGCCCATTCTAATTTTTCTAAAGTATTCATAATCAATCNAGTCCNGCAGGTTGATNTCTATCCCAAAATTTCAATATAAAATAAAAAAAGGTGCCTACAAACAATGCTGAAACAATCATTCCAGAAANATATACTAAATCATAATATTGTTTAATTAATGCAGCACGAGCAGAAANTGGATCNGGATACCAAGATAACAACCAACCTCCGCCAATTATAAAGAGCACAACAAAAGTAATAATAATTGTAAATCCCCAGACAATTCTATCAAAAGTAGAAAGTATTCCCAATTTATACTCAAATCTTAGTGCATCGATTTAATATATTAGGATTTCTGCTCCTTCCAGATTTGAGAATTTATAACAATTATTTTAGTTGATTTAACATCAATAGATCCGGTTCAATTACTTTTTTTCTAAGATATCTTTCGTATAATTTCGGACCATAATATATATTTAAATAAGCTAATATTTGCATAATCCCGTGAAAAATAAGCATNGNAGTGAAAGGATATGAAAAGACNACTAACAACACTATNCCGGTAAAAAATGCAAAAATATGAATCAAAACAGCAAGAATAATTGAAAATTTTCGATATTTAGAGACTTGATTAGAGATTTTCTGACGTCTAACTTCCTCTAATTCAGCAAGATATGAAGAGCGATTCAACAAGGTTGTTATCATTTCACGTAATTAAAGTATATTTAAAGAACAGAAAATTAATAACATATTGATTAAAAAAAAAGTTAATATGTGGTTATAATCATAAATTTTTTGACTTAAAGATGTCTGATAATGAAGAGAAAGTAGAATTTGAGCATCATGTGAATACAGAAGAAGTTCATTCTTATATGCCAGCTCTGATTGGTTTAGCAGCTGGAGTATTTGTAGCAGCAGGAGTAATATTTATGCTAAAAGGTTTTTCTTTGCAACTAGGAGCAGCTCTAGTAGGATTATTTGTATTGTTAATTTTTATCTTCATAGTAGGAGAAATTCCAAGATGGCCAAAAATAACAAAGGATTCAGAACACATGGTGAAAGCAGGAGGCACACCTGGAAAATTCCATGAAATTGGAGACGTAGGTTTTCCTACTGCTTTGTTTCTTTTGTCGGAGATAGCATTTTTTGGAGGAGCATTTATAGCGTATTTTTATTTGAGATCTTCGTATGCAATTTGGCCTCCAGAGGGGATTCACCATCTTGATGTTGCAATACCCAGTATTCAAACTGCATTATTGATTGCTAGTAGTATAATGATTGAGTGGTCAACAGCAGGTGTAAAAAAAGGAAACAATACTGCAGTAAAATATGGTTTTCTGGGAGCGGTAATTCTTGGATTAGGATTTGCAGTTATCCAAATGGGATACGAATGGCCACATCTTTTAACATCAGGAGAATTAACTCCTCAAGACGGATTATTTGGCGCGTCATTCTTTTTACTAACAGGAATTCATGGAGTTCATGTAATTGCAGGAGTTATTGCAAATATAATTGTTACAATCAAAGCATTCAAAAATCAATTTGATGAAGAGAATCATGGTTTCTTAGAAGCAGCTGGAACATACTGGCATTTTGTTCATATTGTTTGGTTATTTTTATTTGCATTTTTGTGGCAAGACGGTTTATCTTATTTTCAGGCGGCGATAGCATAATTTGTCGAAAGAAGCAAACCCACTAAAAGGAATTGTTAACATACCTCGATTTGGTTTATTCGTAATTACTGCAGGTATAACTGCAGCAGGAAGTTTAGGCCTACCTGAAACTTCAATTTTGAGTTTATTGCCAGCAAACATACTTAATGCTATAGATTCATCAGGAGCTGTAATTGCATCAGAAGAAATTAATATTTTATTAACAATAATACCAGGTTTCATTTTAGCACCATTTATTGCATTCTTTGGAATGTCAGCTATATTTGGAATAACATTAGGACATTTGGTAATTGCTACAACGTCAAAAATTGGAGCAATAGATCTATTCTCTCCATTATTTACATTCTTAGGTTTATTCTTTATAAGACAGTATAAAAAACCAGGAAATATAATAGGTCCATTAATATTTGTTTTATTAACATCATTTTGGCTGTCATTTGTAGGAGTCACAGTTACAGGACTTGATATATTGCCAATATTTATTTTTACAATAATAACACAATTGGGACTTGTATCAATTGGGTACATATTATATCTAATTACAAAACAAATCAAATTATTCAAATAATTTAACTACATTAATTCATAGTTCGGCGTTTTTTTATAACTCCAAACATAAGATAGACCCCCAATATAATTAAACCAAAACGCAACGCTTGAACCAATATATCAGCACTATCTAATGCTGGGAAAGGAAATATCAGCCCAGTGAATAAAAAGGACAGAGCAAAAGTAAAATTAAAGGGTTCTAACCAATTTCTAGCCATTATATCCATTAGTAATTAAATATTAATTAGATTTTCTGTACTTATTTAAATGATGATAAATAAACATCATTATTGAATGATAATTACGAGTGGTTTATATTTGGACTCGTGATAATTATAGGAAGTTCTCTAGGTTATAATATATTAATTAACAACTATTTCCGGAATCTTTCATTTTTAACTGGATATATTGGATTATTATACATTATCAGTATACTAATAGGACTATTAATAATAGGTATACAAATTCAAAGAATCATATTAAATCAAAGAAAACTATTGTCTACAAATAGACCAATTGAGCTTGATCTAAGATCATTAATTTATGATTTAATGATGAAAAAGAAATACAGAAATGTATTTTTCATTTCATTATTTGGTTATGCAATAATTTTTAGTGTAGTTTCAGGAATAATAGTATATCAACCAACTATAGATTTTTCTCAGGAATATTCAGTATTAATACCGTCAATTAAATTAATTTATTGTTGTGGAGGAATAGGTCAATATCCCAACGCAGCATTATACATAACAGAACATTTCGGAATAATGTTATTCCCATTAAACGTAATATTACTAATTGCGATTTCAAGTCTTGTTGGAATAAATTTATTGTTAATTACTTTTGCAATAGAAAATCGTCCAAAAAATAACGTAAAATGGATTTTAAGTGCAGGCACATTAACAGGATTATTTACCGGATGTTCAACATGTGCAGGTTTATTTTTATCAAATATATTACCAGGATCTTTAATATTAGCAACAATAGTGTCATATGGTAGTCAATACCAACAGATTTTTCTTATAATAACATTATTGTTATTAATTTCATCTCCATTTATAATTCTAAGAAATATCAGATATCTGTATAAAAACGGATGTATAATAGAAAATAGCAGAATTTTTACTAAAAGATAATATTTTTATTATCTCATTTACTTGAATTCCTTATGGATTGGGAAGTACTCTTACCTGGATTAGCATTTGTCATAACAGGAGCAGCAGGCATATGGATATCATTTGACACTAATTTCTTGTTTCCAGCAGAAACATTTATTCAAGGCCTACATGCGACATCGATGTTTGTTCTAGTCTTAGGATTAATCTTAGTGCCAGGAGGCATATTAAAAGGCGGCACACCACAGCCAAAAGGAATAGGAGCTGCTGTAATAGCCACGTTAATTACAATGACCTTGACACTTGGACTTCTATATGTTATTTTAAATCTATAGAAATTTACAATGAAAATAATATTAAAAGAAATTTTCACCAAAAAATGGACAAACCTGTTTATTATCAACTTAGTAATTATTTTTTTATTTGGTTTAATCGGTTCTTCAATTCCATTAAATACTCAACAAACAACAGAAATTCTTGATCAGTTAGAAGAAATTATTCCAGAAAATATTTCAGAAAAAACAATTTTCATAAACAATTATAAAATTGCATTATTAATGATGATTCCATTTATAGGATTAATCTTTGGAACATTAGTAATTTTTCAAACAGGAACAGCATTCGGAGCTGTTGCAAGTATAACAGGAGCTCATGGAATAATTTTTTATCTATTAACTGCATTAACACCATTCTTTTGGTTGGAATTTATTGCATATTCAGCAAGTATGACTCAAGGAATTTTCATACTAAATGGGCTAAGGAATAAATTAATAAAAAATGAATTTATTAGAACACTAGTAGTAATAATAATGAATTTTACATTATTACTAGTCGGTGCATTCATTGAAATGTTATTTATTTGATTTTGTTCTTAGATTTACAATCAAAGTTCCATTTTTAAATGTATNATTTTCAATAATCAGATTTGCACGAATTTTAATTTTGAGTAAATTATTTTTTNCAGTAGAAACAACAAGTTTNCCTCCATCAATATTAACACGAAGATNTGTAATTTGACCAGGAATTTGTGCAATAAAATCAAGGCCATTAGGTTTTTTGATAAATTCNTGTCTTATCTTGTTTNTAGAACGAANAATTCCTAGACCNGGTTGTTNTTTAAGAA
Source organism: Nitrososphaerota archaeon (assembly GCA_002693165.1). The sequence continues at coordinate 7,399 of NZOP01000033.1, read as the reverse complement.
GCNATCTAAAATAATTAGCCCAATAGAAGAATAGTAAAATTGTCANAATACTAAGAATAACAGCGTAAAATCCACCCATTTTTTGAAATCTCATAATCATGATAATTATTGTACTAATGATTATCACACTAGTCAAGACNAAGAAATACTTTGAATATGTATTAAATGGAGACTTGCTCATTATGTATTTACAACAATATAATTNATGAAAAATGTTACTATAAAANAATANATAAAAAAAAAGTTAACATNAAGNCATACATAACGNATTTGTGGCAGTATTATCAATATCAGGACTAAGAGGNATTATTGGAAAAGATCTTTTCAATNATGATATAACAGAAGTATTATANGATTTTATTTTATCCTCAAATATAAAAACTTGTGCGATAGGAAGAGATACGAGAACCACATCAAACATGATACATGAAACAGTTTCTTCAGTTCTTATGGCACTTGGATGTCACGTAGAAGATTTAGGAATTACGTCAACGCCATCAGTGTTCAGACATGTAAAGAAAAATGATTTGGATGGAGGAATTTGTATAACATCATCTCATAATCCTAAAGATTGGAATGGATTAAAATTAATTATAAGACCAGGCAGAATAATCAACCCTACAGAACTAACTAAACAATCAATAAGAAAATACAAATTCACAGGAACTATAAAAGAATCATCCAGTAGTTATGATTCAGATTTAATTGAATTTTTTAACAAAGACAGATTTCATAAATTAAAAATTGCAATGGATTTTGGAGGAGGAGCAGGAAGTACTTTTGTGAGAGATATTTTCACAAAACTAGGATGTGAAGTATACGCAATAAATGACTTTCCAGGAATATTTACTAGAACAATTAATCCAACAGAAGATTCACTAGATTCATTATCAAAATTAATAACATCAAATGGATGTAAAATTGGATTTGCATTTGATGCAGATGTAGATAGATTAATAATCATGAATGAAAAAGGAGAAAAAATAGCTCCTGATTTTTCTCTACTAGCAGGTATAAAATATGTAGAGCTTAAACAGAAATTAAGCAAAGCAGCAATAAGTATCGATAGTTCGTTATCAATTGTAAAATATTTAGAGAAAATAAATTGTGAAATTATAACCACTCCAGTAGGTGAAGGCAGCGTATTGAACAAAATACTAAGTGAGAAATGTGAATTGGGAGGAGAAGGAAGCAGCGGAGGTTTTATTTATCCAGATTTTAATTTGTGCAGGGATGGAATACTATTAGCATTAATGACATCTTATTTGGTAGAGAAATTTGGAAGTGTAGATAATATATTTTCAGATATTGAAAAATTTAATCAAAGTCGAATAAAAATAATTACCGATCCAAGTAATTTCAGTATGATTCAAACACATTTTCTAAAAAATAAAAATGTTACATCGATAGACGGAATAAAAATTAATCAAACAAAAGATAGTTGGGTGTTAATTAGGCCGTCAAATACAGAAAAATGTATCAGGATATCAGCAGAAGCGAAAAGCAAAAATGATGTAAACAAGTTAATTAAAAAATATGAACAGACAATTAAAAAAATATTAAATTAACTTTTTGATCTGCTCTTCGAGTAGCGTAGAACACCTTCTATTAATATTCTCGAGTTCAGATTCATCATCAGATTCGTTAAACAACCTTATAATAGGCTCAGTCCCACTAGGACGAATTAGAGACCAACTTGTATCATTCCACCAAATTTTAAGACCATCAGTTCTGTCAGATTTTTCGTCCAATTGAGAATGTATATAATCAAGAATTGAAGTTCGAAATTCAACAGGACAAGAAAATTTTGTTTTGGATTGATAAAATTTAGGAAGATCTTCAACATGGGCAGATAAACTTCTAGTATCTGTCGATAAGACCTCAAGTAATAAGGCAGTGCCCATAGCTCCATCTCTGACTTCGATATGAGGCGTATAAAGACATCCTCCATTTTCTTCAAAACCAAATTTAGAATCAAGTTCTTGCATTTTATGAGATACATCAACACTACCTACTTTAGTACGATAAACGTCAACATTATAATCAGAAGCCATTTTATCAATTATTTGAGAAGTAGCAATAGTTGTAATTATTGGAGTTTTCATACCTTTTTGAATTAAATGTTTTGCAACAAGTGTTCCAGATTTATCACCCCAGAAAACAACGCCATTTTCATCACAAAATATACTTCTATCACCATCTCCATCATAACCCACTCCGATGTCAGCTTGATTTTCAACAACGTATTTAGAAAGCATGTCTAAAGTTTTCGGAGTAGGTTCACCTCCTCTCCCTGAAAAATTAGAATCAATATGACTATTTATTGTAAGAACCTCACAACCAAGAGATTCTGCTACAAAAGGTGCACTTAACGACTGAGTGCCATTTCCTGAATCAATAACTATCTTAAGTTTACGTTTTTTTACAGATTCAATATCAACATTCTTCAGTATGGATGAAATATAATCAACAATAACAGAAGTATTTGAATTCATAGTGCCGACTGATTTCCAATCCTGTCTAGAATATTTTTGATTGAAATAAATTCCTTCAACGATTGTTTCCTCATCTCGTGATATTTCCAATCCAGTAGAAGAAATAACTTTGATGCCATTATATTCTGGAGGATTATGTGATGCAGTAATCATAATACCACCGTCATAAAAAGAATTTTTTACAGTTAACTGAAGAGCAGGAGTTGGAACGATACCAGCACTAGTGACGTTTTTTCCAGACTCCATCAAACCAGCAGAAATTGCTTTAGCTAAAGATGGACTAGAAATACGACCATCATATCCAACAATAATATTATTTCCTTGAAAAAACGAACCGGTGCTGAGGCCCATCTTAATTACAAAATCAAGATCGAATTCATCTCCTGGAATAAACCTTATTCCATTCGTTCCAAAAAGTTTGTGCGTGTCAGTCAATATTTAATTATACATTAGAAAATAACAAATAAAACGCTATCGCAAATGCTAAATGCAAATACATCTTATGAAAATAAAGATATGAAGATAGCAGTTTGTATTAAACAAGTACCAGACACAGCAACAAGATTAAAGATTTCTGACGATAATAAAACAATTGATAAAAATGGAATTAAATATGAAATAAATCCGTATGACGAATATGCTTTAGAAGAGGCTTTAAAAATAAAAGATAAAGATTCAAATGTTGAAATAACCATAATTTCAGCAGGTCCGGAAAGAGTTAAACAATCATTAACTAAGGCTCTAGCTACAGGAGCAGATAATGCCATTCATATACTGATTGAAGAAGATATTGATAATGTGGATTTCATAGCAGATACAATCGCAAAAGAAATCAATAAACAAGGATTTGATCTAATATTATTCGGGAAAAAATCAGTAGATCAAGATAACAATCAAATAGGAATAATGGTTGGTGAAATAAATAAAATTCCATGTATTTCGAATTGTTCAGAATTTAGTTTGAATAACAATACTATAACAGCAAACAGAGAAACAGAAAGTGGAATAGAGGTATTTGAAGGCATACTTCCATTAATTATAACGCATGAAAAAGGAAAAAATGAATTAAGATATCCGTCATTAAAGGATTTAATGGCCGCAAAGAAAAAGACAATCAACATAGTCAATGTAAATACTGCCGAGAAAAGTAACTCAAAGCTAATCAAATTAGAATATCCTGCTCAAAGAGAAGAAGGCATAATAATTGGTGGAAATACATCAGCAGTACCAGAATTAATAAGAATTCTACGAGAAGAAAGAAAATTAATATAGTGTGAATTAAATGTCGGGAATATTAAGTGTAATAGAAACAAAAAATAATGATGTAAAGAATTCATCGTTAGAATTATTATCAGAAAGTCAAAAAATATCATCAGAAAAGAATTTAGAGAATAATGTAATAATTATTGGAGAATTAGATGAAAAGAATTTAAACAAATTAAATCAATTTGGAATAAATTCTTTGTTAAGTGGAGCAACAAGTAACATAGATAAATATTCACCCGAATTATACAAAAATGCAATATTAATAGCTATCAATCAATTAGAACCAGAAATTATATTATTTTCAGGTACTTCAATTGGAAAAGATTTAGCTCCAAGAGTTGCTGCAAATATTAAATACAATCTAGTAACAGAATGCATCGATATTTCAATAAAATCTGATGGATTTGAAATAAAGCGTCCAATTTTTGCAGGAAAAATTATTCAAACATTAAAAATTAACGAAAATGGAATAGTAATTTCCTTAAAAACAAATACATTCAAGATTGAAAGAGTGCAAACCAATGAACCTTCAATAAATCAAATTAATAATAAGATAATAAATGAAAACAAACTACCAATACTAAAAGAGATAATTTATCCACAAAAAGAAACATTAGATGTATCAGAAGCTTCAATCATTGTATCAGGAGGTCGAGGAATGAAGGAACCAGAAAATTTTAAACTAATTGAAGAATTAGCAGAACTACTTAACGCAGCAGTAGGTGCGTCAAGAGCAGTAGTTGACGCAGGATGGAGACCGCATTCAGAACAAGTTGGTCAGACAGGTAAGATTGTTTCACCTGACTTGTATATTGCATGTGGTATATCAGGAGCAATACAACATCAAGTAGGAATGATTAATTCGAAATGCATAGTAGCAATAAATAAAGACAAAAATGCTCCAATATTCAAATTTGCAGATTATGGAATAATAGGAGATGTATTTGAGATAATTCCAGAATTGATTAGTGAATTAAAAAAATAATATAATTAAAGTGAATTAGCTCCTTTAATAGAATCCAAAATTAAATTAATTGTAGAAACATTGTTATTTTTTATAGAACTGCGTACAATGTTACGAACAAGGCTTTGAGAATTTCCGTCAACATTATATAGATTTTCAAATATATCGCAAATAAGTTTAGGATAATCAGAATATAGTCGAGGATTTTCCATATATTTAGGACCTTTTTTGAATTTTTTAATATCAGTAAGTACGTTGTGTTGATAAAGCAGTTTTTCATAAGTAGACAACGATGAATGAGAAAAATCATTTGCATGATTTGATGATATAAAGGTCTCTGCAGCTGCAATACCTGATGAGATTGCAAGATCAACTCCACGGAATGTATATCCATTATTCAACAACATGCCAGCAGCATCTCCACAAACCAATATACCATCATTAAATAATTTGGGCATCATATTGAAACCAGCTTCAGGAACTAAATGTGCACTATATTCTAAGATTTTTCCATCTTTTATGAGATTATGGATATCTGGATGATTTTTGAAATTATTCATGAGTGATGAAACTTGAATCTTTTTATCAACTAGATCCACACCTTTAACAACCAAACCTAAAGAAAGAGACGATTTATTAGTATAAATAAAAGCACCTCCACGCAAGTAATTAGTTGGAGAACCTACACAAACTAATGCAGCTCCATTGTTATCAGAAATAGAAAACCTGTCATTAATTATACTATCTGAAAGTTCGATAACTTCTTTAATACCCACGGAAAAATACTCTGAATGAAATTGTTTTCTCAGACCGGCTTTTTTAGCAATAATTGAAGTAGCTCCATCAGCAGCTATAACAAGTTTAGAAGTAATCTCATCATCTCCACTCTTAATTCCAATAATACAGTTTTTATCATCAGTTACTACATTGTCAACTTTGACTTCAGTAAATAATTCAGCACCCATTTCAACTGCTTTATTTGCAAACCATTTATCGAATTCAGATCTAAAGGCAGTAAAACCATGATTAATAGAACTATCAGATGAGAAAGTAGTTTGGAAACTAGCTTTTTCAGTCATAAACATAATACTTTCTCTAGTAACATTTCTTTCAATAGGAGCATCTTCAAGAAAATTTGGTATCAATTTGGATAAAGAATAGGGGTAAATTCTACCTCCATATACATTTTTCGAACCAGGTTCCTTACCTCTTTCTAACATTAACACATTATAGTTATTTTTTGCTAAATTGTAAGCGGCAGCAGAACCTGCAGGTCCAGCCCCAACAACTATTACATCATAATCATATGACATTAGTATAGAAATTCTAATTTGGTAAATATTAATATTGTTATAAGCAACGATTAAGTTGGTAAAATCGAATATTAGTGGATATAAAATTAGTTTTTGACAAAGAGAAAATCGATAGAGAATTAATTAAAACGCTCGACGAAATAGGAATTACCAATCCAACAGAAATTCAGGCGAAAGCAATTCCATATTTAATAGAAAAAGAGGACGTAATTGCTCAATCAAACACAGGAACAGGAAAAACATTAGCATTTGGCATACCAATAGTCCAAAATATTAAAGAAAAAACTCGAGAAATAGAAGCTCTAGTAGTAGTTCCAACTAGAGAATTATCACAACAAGTAACAAAAGACCTTAAAGAAATAGCAACATACAAACAATTGAGAGTAACAAAAATTTGCGGTGGAGAGTCTCCCAATATACAAAGAGCATCGTTAAAAAGAGGACCAAGTATAGTAGTTGCTACACCTGGAAGACTAATAGATTTCATTGAGAGAAGAGTAATTAATCTAGATTGGATTAAATTTTTAGTAATTGACGAGGCAGATACAATGCTAGAAATGGGATTTATTGACGATATAGAATTTATCATCAGATCTATAAAAAATAAACATCAAACAGCATTATTTTCAGCTACATTCCCTAAACCAATAATAGAATTAACAAAAAAATATCAAAATCAAGCAAAAAGAATTATAATCAATGAAGATAATAAAATTGCAGAAGATAAATTAGAACAATATTATTTGTGTTCAAGTGAAAAAAATAAAAAAGAATTATTAGTGGAATTAATTAATGATATAGAACCTAAAAAAACAATTATTTTCTGTAGAACAAAAAAAGATTCGTACCATATTCATAAACTAATAAAAAATATGGGAGTAAGATCAGTAGTAATTAATGGAGATATGAGTCAAAACCAGAGAGACAGATCAATGAATAGTTTTAAACAAACACGAACAAAAATAATTGTTGCAACAGATTTATTGAGTAGAGGAATACATGTAGAAAATGTTGATTATATAATAAATTACAACGTACCAAAAAATAGAGATTCTTATTTTCATAGAATTGGAAGAACAGCAAGAATAGGAAATACAGGAAAAGCAATAACAATAATCGCAGGTAGAGAAACAAGGGAATTTCATGAATTAAAAAGAAAGATAACTAGTCTAATAAAAAATTTTGAGGGGAATGTAACATACGAAAACCAAATTCCATTAGAGGAAGCCAAATCTAATTCAAGAAATCGAGGAGAAGGTTATGGAGGTGGAAGATCGAGGTCGTTTTCAAGAAATCGAGGAGAAGGTTATGGAGGTACCAGATCCAGTGACGGAGGTAGTAGATCGAGTTATGGAGGTAAC
>NZOP01000032.1 GCA_002693165.1 Nitrososphaerota archaeon | reverse complement strand
TGGAACTGGTTCTACAACAGGTTCTGGAACTGGTTCTACAACAGGTTCTGGAACTGGTTCTACAACAGGTTCTGGAACTGGTTCTACAACAGCAGCTTCTGGATTAGATATACCTCCAAATTCATCTCCACCGGAATTAACAGGAGGCTCAACATTATCAAGTCCGCTAATAACAAAATATCCTATAATTAATACAACAGGAATAATAATTAATATTAATTTTGGATTAACTTTAGACAATTCACTAAGCAATTATAATTATATTATTAATGTTTTTTGATAGAAAAAAAAGAAACTGCTGCCCATTTGGGCAGCAAATTCATTAAGTTCTATTTAGAGGCTCGTTGGTAGAGTACACCAGCGATGACGACTAGAATAACACCTAGGCCAATTGCAACATATGAAATTGGACTAATTGTTTCTACTTCGACTTCTTGGATTACTTCTACTTCTTTTTCGACTTCAACGATTCGTTCGACTTCAACGACTTTCTCTACTTCGACTGGAACTTCTTTCACTACTTCAATGATTTCAGGTTGTGGTATATTATCCGCCAAACCAAATGCATTGAGAGCTCCTGGCACTCTATCTCTTCCACCTATTGATGCTAGAGATCTACCGCCGTATGATTGAAGAATCCGGACTTCTCCATTGGAGTCTGCTCCGATTACTGGCATGACGTCTAATGCAGTTCCTAGATTAAATTCTTTCAAGAATTCTCCTGTTTCTGCACTAACTACACGTAGCTTGCCGTCAAATCCGTTCCAGAAGATAAGTCCTCCACTTGATACTACTCCTCCTCTATGAGGTGTACCTTTAACCATGAAGGTCCAATCTACTGCACCTGTTTTTGCATCTATTGCAGTGATTGTGTGATTATTGTCTGCCGTATATGGTGGTGCAGGTCTTTGACTACCCGGTGCCATTCCATATTTTCCTCTAGCTTCTACTGCAGCGATTGCATAGTATGAAGGGTCGTTCTTACATGAAGCGAATAATCTGTTTCCATCAAATGCCATATCGGCTTCTATACAGCCAGCACCTGGTGGATTCTGCCAGAATCCTCCTCCACCTATATTGGTGTGTTCATGTTGCCAATCTTTGTCCATATCTGCTAGAACTCTTGGGTCTAACATGAACCAATCATTATTGGCACCTAGTCCGTCAATTCCTAATGCATCAGAGTGTAATACTCCTCGTCCTCTAAGTCCTCCAAGAGGTCCTGCTGCGTTAGTACATTGGTCATTACACCAGAATTGAGACAATCTTAGTCCTGGAACTTCAGTGATCCAAAGAGGTCTGCCTGAATCTGCGTCAAATGCATGTACTCGTCCATTTTTACATCCTTTGAAGACAGTTTTCTTACCGTTAACTTCTCCCATTAATGTATTCCATGAACAGTCCATATCCCAAAGGTCTCGTGTAGTACTCTGGAAGTACCAAGAAAGTTCTCCAGTGTCAGCATCTATACCCATTACTGCTGAACCAAATAGTCTTGGTCCAAATGTATATGAAGCATTCCAGTCAGGTCCTGGTTGTGCAGTACCGAAGTACACTCTTCTGTCTTCTTCGTCTACTACAACTTCACCCCAGATGTTGCTTATTCCTGCATTGAAAGGCATTGGGCCTTTACCTCCGTCCCAATCTCTTCTCAAAAAGTCTGGATTAACATCACATGCATTGATGCCTTCAAGCCATCCTACACTACAAGTGTCTACTAACCAGTCACCCCATGCTTTGTATTCCGCAGGGAATAATTCACCATTAGGTGGTTGATAGAAGAATCTCCAGTTTACGTTGCTCGGATCAGATCCATCAATTTCACAAGGGAAGCTTCTGCAACCACTCATATCAATAGCTGCTACAAATGCTCTTCCTCCCCATGTTCCTTCAAGATGTCCTCCGATTGCAAGTATCAATTGATCTCCAACTGTATCGACTACTGGAGCATGAGATCCTTGACCGTTATAAATTCCTGAATTTGTAGGAACATCCTTACAGAATTCATTTACTCTGAGAATGTCTTCTCCGTTTTCTGCATCAACTCCGATGATTGTACATCCGAATGCATTAAGCCAGAGAATACCTCTTCCATGCAGTTCTTGATAATAAACAGAATGTGTATGTGCGTTTGCGTTATATATTGGAAGACAATTTCCTAGTTTAGCTCTATTGTCAACGTATGCAGCTCCACATGCGTTTGCTGATTCCAAATCAAATTCTGCTGTACGTGTCCATATAGTTGAACCGTCAGTCATATCAACTGCGAAAATTGTTTGATAATTCATTACCATGTAACCTACACCATCTACAATTAGAGGAGGTGCTATAGTTCCTGGTGTTGCTGAGAATCCTTGTAATCCATCTGCACCAACTACATCAGGAGATGGTACGGGAAAGATCCATTTTAATTCCGTATGTTGAATATTGTCAGGATTGATTTGTGTTTGAGGGTTATGATTAGTTCCACGATCATCGTGATTAATCAGTTCCCAATTACGCTCCCACCTAGAAAGGCTTTGCGCTTCTGCATTTTCTACTCCTATTTTAGCAGTACCTATTGTGACGATTGGCGAGAAAAAAATCAGAGCCGCCATGGCGAATGCTAGTATTATGAGCGATTGCTTATGATTCACAATAAATATGTCTGTCTAAGAAATATAACTCTTGTTATGTTGGTTTATATAATAATAAACATATATTGTTTTTTTTTTAAAATAATTGGATATTTGTTCAATTCATAATTCTCCGGATAACTTACTGCTTAATCATATGTTCAATATATTATTCTCTTATTTTTTTTTATATTGTCATCAGTCGTTCTTTTGCAATTTTACAATAGTCTTCGGATATGTCTATGTGAATGAAATTTCTATTATTTTTTGCAGCGACATATGCTACTGTTCCAGTTCCACCAAACATATCTAAAACAACATTTTCAGTATATGAATAATATTTAATCAGCCTATAAATTAATTCTTCTGGAAATGGTGCAGGATGTCCTTTTCTATTTTTTGTCGTGGGGGGTATATTCCAATGTCCATCTGAAAAATCAAGAAATTCTTCTCTTGTAATATCTGATTTTGTTTTTTCTCCTTCAAGCTTTAATGAGTTTTTACTGAAAATTAATACATATTCCCAAGATGGTATTATGTGAGGATTGCTTGGACTTTTCCAACTTCCCCATGCAGTTCTCTTTAACATTGTTTGTTTATACCATATTATTTCTGTTCTGAATATCATTCCAATGTCTCTTAATATATTTGCTGAATCATGATGTAGAGGTTTAAAATCTCTTATACCTGTAGGACCGATATTTAATGCAAATCTTCCTCCGTCTTTTAATACTCTTTTTGTTTCAATCCAGACTTTTGATAACCAGTCTAAATATTCATCATATTTCATCAAGTCATTATGATTGTCATAATCTTTTCCTACATTGTATGGTGGTGACGTTATTGCCAAATGTACTGATTTAGATTCTATATTTTTCATTAAATCTAGTATATCGCCACAATTTATTTTATTCATTAGATCTAGTTTTACTTCCAATATGTAATTCTCTTGTAAATATTGATTTAGTTAACCAAAAATGAACTTTTTTTCTCATTAATGTGAAACTTTATTGCTCAATCTTATGCTTAAAAGTGCATTGAATAAGATAATATCATTTGGCGTTATTTTATTATTTATTATCAGCAATATCCCTGCAATAATTTCCATGGAAGATTCCTTTGACTGGAAATATTCTGCATTTGATAAAGATAATACAGGTTTTAGTCCACAAACAGTAATTTCTAAGGATAATGTTATGAATTTACAACTTAATTGGGTTTATCATTTTGATGGCGTTGACCCACTAGATGATGACATAGTTCCTCCTGAAGGAATTCAAACAACTCCTTTGATTTATCAAGGAATTGTATATGTAGCAACTGGTTATAATGAGGTTTATGCAATTAATGCTAAAGATGGAAGTCCATTATGGTCTTTTAAACCTGATATTAATAATTTCAAGAATACTGAAGTCTGGGCAAAAAGATTAGCTATGAGATCTCTTACAATTCATGAAGACGCAATATATGTTCAAACTAGTGAATGTTCTATCTATGGATTAGATCTAATGACTGGCGATGTAGTTTTTGAATTACCTGAAACTTGTTCTAAAATTCCAGGAAACAATGGAGAATATTTTTCCCCTTTTGCACCTGCCTTTTATAAAAATCTTCTAATTACCAGGGCACAAGGAAATGCGTTTGGTGGACGTGGATTTGTATCAGCTTATAATTTGGATACTAAAGATTTAGTTTGGCAATGGTTTTCTTCTCCTCCTGCTGGCGGTGAATTAAACTGGGGTTACGATCAAGCAAAGTTAGGTAATATTTTACCGTTTGAAGATGATTGGGGTTATACTAATTATATCGCAGGCGGTACTTCGTGGGGATTACTTGCTATTGATGAAGAATCTGAAACATTGTTTCTGTTGACTGGTGAACCTGCTAACCAATTTGATGCAGCATTGAGACCGGGTCCAAATCTCTTTTCCAGTTCAATTGTCGCGCTTGATATTAATACTGGAACTCTAAAATGGTATTATCAAATGAGTACTCATGATATTAATAATAATGATCCTGGTTGGAAAGTTGTTTATACAACTATCTTGGTCGATGATGTTGAACGTAAAGCAATAATTGCTGCGTCAAAAAGTAATTATCTATATGTTGTAGATGCTCAAACTGGTAATCTCATCCATGAACCAATACACTTTGGACCTGATAGTTATAATCTCACAAATGTAAATACAGAAAATAAATCAGACATGTTTGCATCTCAAACCAAGTACATTGGTGAAATCTTTTGCCCAAGTCAATTAGGAGGTGTATTTGCTGGAATGTCAGTTGCTAATAACGTGGCGTATATCCCATCTCAAAATGTTTGTGGTACTGTTATTACTCGACAGCTTGAATACAAAGGCGAAGTTATTGACGGATATGTTTATCGACTTGATCTTAATAGAACCACTAATGGATCAATTTATGCTATTGATTTATCCACTACTGAATTGAAATGGCAAACAAATCTAACTGATAGAATTCAGAGCGCTTCTCTTATTGTTAGTGGAGGTGTNTTATATTCTATAGATCGTAGTGGCGTATTTTACGCAATTGACATTGAAGATGGAAGTATTCTTACTTCAATACCATTTAATTCAATTGGTTCTGCAGGNCCTTCTATTGGTGCAGATGCAAATGGTTCAATGATGATTGTATTTCCAATTGGAGGTGGAACACTTACAGGTAATAATCCTGGAATTCTTGTTTCTATGTCTGTTTCCGAATCATCNGATTCATCATATGATTATTTGTTGTTTGCAATTACATTGNTNTCATTGGTTTATGCTATAATAATTACTAGAAGAAGGCTTAGAAATTGACTCAAAAAATAATTATATANGGGACCATTGAAACTTGGGAATTCAACTCTTGGATAAATGGTTTCAATAAAATCNATCCCGACATAAAAATTGAATATTCACGTAAATACGTGTATGGAACTCCTCCACCAATGTCTAATCAAATCAAACAGGATTTGTCTGAAACNGGTTCCTCGGCAGATATAATTCTTAGTGCAATATCNCCTCANCTACAAATGTTAAATCAAGATCTATTTCAAGTATATGATTCTAAAGAAAGACGTAATATTTCTAAATCTTTTAAAGATTCTGAAGGACTGTGGACNTCTGTTGTCCTTTTGCCTACTATACAAATCTATAACAGCGATTTGATTGATAAGCATGACATTCCTACTAGTTCTNAAAATCTACTTGAAAATAGATGGAAAAACCGTATTTCTATACATGATGTTTCTCTCGGCACATTTGGAAGTAATTGGTTATCATCTCTTCGACCTAGTATAATTAATAGAAACTGGGATACGTTTGTAAATCTACTTTCTAAACAAAACCTNCAACTCTGGCCTTTATTCAGACACGTTCTGGGAAGTGTTAGTCTGGGAAAAAGTGACATTGGTTTAACTGTAATGCTTTATGAATATCTCCGTGCAAAAGACAAGAATTTACCTNTTAATCGACTTGTACTTTCCGATATTCCTGTATCTGTTTCAGCCACTGCAGCTTCTATACTAAAAACTTCCAATAATTTAGAATCTGCNAAACTATTCATTGACTATATTCTTTCTAAAGATGGACAGAATATGATTGGGAATAACTACATAAGAGTTCCAGCATATATAGATTCCAATTCTCANTATTCACTTTCGAAATTATTACCTAATGAAAAATATTCAATTTTTCCGTCGTCGAATGTAATATTAAATACTAACAAAGATAGAAAATTATTCCAAAAGTTGTTTAAAAATCAAATAACTCAATCTGAAGCATTTAACACGAATGTTGATAAAGTNTTAAAATAATTTATTCAATTAAACGNGAGTTATATGGAACATAAGAACTACCAAGAACAGTTTTTTTTATATTAGTATTAATTATTTGTTTCATTTTATTGTTAATTTCAAATCCCAGATAATGACGATATGAAGATTTAGAAACAACAGCGGTAGTTCCATTACCAACAAATGGATCAAAAACTAAATCACCTGGTTTTGTTGTAAAATCAATACATTTCATTACTAATTCATTTGGAAGTTTAGTACCGTTTTTTAATTCATTCGGAGAGTATTTACGATTAATTTCCCAAACATCAAGAGGATAATTTGTAATTTTATTAAAAAAATAATTTTTAGATTTAGTCAAAAATAACAAATGATAATGACTACTAACAAATTTTCTTCTAGTATAAACACCAAATTGATATTTCCAAATAATATGATTAATTAAATTAAGATTTGTGTTTGAAATNGCATTTAAAACAGAATTTAAATTACTCCANCCACTAAATATCCAAACAGATCCATCNTCTTTAAGAATTCGAGAAAGATTACTAATCCACGACTGAGAAAAAANGCCATAATCCCCATCTATATCAACATAACCTTCTTGAACATTTGTAGATTTTCTATTATAAAGTGATTCTTTACCTGAAAAAGAGATACCAAANGGCGGATCTGCAATAATGCAATTAACAGAATTATCAGGAATAATATTTACAGAATTAAGAAAATCATTATAATAAATTTTNTCAATTTGAAAAGAAAAAGAAGAATTATTAAACATATCTAATGCTTCTTGATTAGACCAATCATAAGTTGGTTTAAAATTATTAGATTTCTTAATCATNCATTAAACCCATCCCAACCTTTTCGTTTTAAAATTTTATCATTATAATAAACAACAGGCGAACCTGATTTAACTTTACCAAGTTTTNTATAAATAATATTATCTTTGTTTAAAATAGTTTCAAGTTTTTTCGANTTATCGGGACTAACAGTAAAAATAATATTATATTCNTCACCAGAATATAAAATTAAATCGTTAATACAAAAATTATATTTTGACGAAAAATCTTTCAACTNATTAGAAAATGTAAAACGATCAACATGAATTGAGACATTTGATAACTCNGCAATTTTATATAGAGAAAAACATAAACCATCACTTGAATCAATACTTGAATTAATTAATTTTTTTTTCACTAATTTAACAAAAATATTTAAATTGACATNAGGATTTTGAATTGATTTAATTGCATGCTTTTCAAATTCATTACTTGGTTTTTTTTCATTTAATAATAAAAACAAACCAGCGCCAGTAAAACCAAATTCACCCAATGCATACACAATATCTCCAATTTCTGCATTTTTACGACTAGGAATATCATAATCTAAAGAACCAATCATAGTACAATCAATAATTANNTCCATACTTGAATTAGTATCTCCNCCAATNAGAATAATGTCAAATTCNTTCAAACCTGCTTCAATACCTGCAACAATATTTTTTATTTTTTCAATAGAATATTCTTTAGGTATGCCAATTGAAATAATACAATACTTTGGATTAATTCCTTTAGATGCAAAATCACTAACAGTCATAATAATAGATTTTCGCGATGCTTGTTTCAAACTCATACCTGCAGGAACATCAGTAGATTCCACCAACATATCAGAACTAATAACTAAATTAGGATTACTCAAAGAAATTTGAGAAACATCATCGTCAAGTAACACTNATTTATTAGCAGGAATTAGTCTATTAAATAAATCAATAATTATTTCTTCACTTACGTCANTTTTCATTTTATATATTAATTNTATTACATCATAACACAGAAAAACATTATTAGAGACAACAATTTATTACGAATTAATGGAAAAATATCGAGGTCCAAAAGAACAACATGTAAGAATGGAAAGAAGGTATTTTATTCAATTATTTCTTGGATTATTCTTAATTTTATCAGCAATGCCTTTAGAAACAATAAGAAATACTATGGCAGAAACAGAAATTGAACAACCTCTAGGCCCGGGAGGGAATGTAGAACCTCCTGAAAGAATAAGAACAAACACAAGTCCAGTTTTAGCTTATGTAGTAATTACTGGTGGAACGATAATAAATATCAGGGGTATGAAAAAATATCGGAGTGATTATGCAGAAATAAAAGAACAATATCAAAGACCAGAAATGGCATTTCTATTAATTGGAATAATATTCACAACATTAGCAATACTTATTTCAATTTTAAGAATTATCTAACAATTAATTAATAATGATATTATAATAATTTATTTTTTGGATGTTTTTCGAAGAAATCCCAAACAATCGAAATTACAGGTCCATAATCAAGTGATTCAGGAAGATGATCTTCAAGTTGTCCATGTCCTGCATTTAATAGCACATACAATTTCACTTCACTAGAGTCATTACAATCACCATATGTAGAAATTACAACACCGGGAATAAGAAACTCGTCAATATGTGGTTTAGCAGTACACTGATTATGATCAATCCATAGATCTACAGCAAAATCAACAGAATGAAAATGAAGTTTNTCATCAGCNTAACCACCGACAGGTCCTCCATAATAAGGAACTGNTCNATCCATGAAACCATGNATATGTAAAATNGATACACCTCNNTCATAATCAATNANTGGTCTNCCTTCCACACATCGTTGAAAATCATATGATGAAGATTCACAATCNAAATAATTNCCCATAANTAATGCAAATGCGGCAAAGTCATTCGGTCTTGATGCAATTTGTTCGTAAAGAAAAATCGCACCTGCAGACACTCCAAATGCATAAAGTTTGTTTTCATTAATTCTCGTATTATCTCTCATCCAATCAAGAATTTTCAAAGTAAATCCATAATCATCAGCAAAACTACCACCTTGATCAGAATTAATCAATCCAGCATTCCAAGTATTATTTATTCCATCAGGATAAACTCCAATAATATTTTCGCCATTTACAAGATTTTCCATAGTAGTTGTTCCTCCAGTACTTCCAAGAAAATGAAAATAAAATAGAACAGGATAATTCTGATCAGGAGAATAGGAAGAAGGAGTTTCTACCCAGAAAGTACGATTAAGACCATCATGTTCAATAATTATCTGATTTCTTCCAGGTACTAGAGATCCATTATCATATGAAGGGCCAAAATAAAAAATAGAGGAATCACGAAAAGAGTATAAAAGAAGAGAAAATACAATTATCAATAACAATATATTTTTTCGAGATATATTTTTTCGAGATTTCAAAACAATCATCATCTAAATTTATAATGCTTTTTTACATTTTTAAGAATCTTCCAAGTGCATTTCATACCTTTTGGAAATGTAACAAGATCATATTGAGATAGTTCTACAGGAGACTGATTTTCTGGAGTAACAATAACTTTNCCTTCAATNAAATAACATATTTCTTCAACGTCGTATTCCCAAGGGAATTCAGAAATTTCTTTTGTCCAGATTGGCCAATTATAGACTCCCATTAATTTTAATTCAGATTCTTCGGGAGAATTTTCAATTGAAATTTCCATAATAATAAATCAATCAACTTATAGATAATTATTTCCATAAGGATAACAAAAATAATTATTTATATCAATTTAAATAGAAATAATTGATTTTAATGAATATTGTGAAAGATAATACAAAAATAATTTCTTATTCTTCTTTAATTATTAGCAGTATTACGTTAATATTATTATTATATACAGTTATTATTAACCCTGCAATTTTTCAAGGACCAGATGGACAACAGGGAATGCCAGGACCCGAAGGGCAACCGGGAATGCCAGGACCAGATGGACAACCTGGAATGCCAGGACCAGAAGGACAAAAAGGATTTTCCNCAAGTTATTATGCACAAAAAGTTTATGAAGAAAGTAAAGCAGGAGTAGTATCNATCAAGGTATATGNTTCAAATGANTTAGAACAACAAACAGGAATAGGTTCNGGNTTCATTTATNATGAATTAGGNCATATAATAACAAATNACCATGTAATACAAGNTGGATNNGGTTTTGTTGTNGTATACTTTGATGGATCAATGAGTGAAGCANAAGTANTAGGTNANGATAGTTTAGGAGATTTAGCTGTATTAAAAACAGANTTNCCAGATTCTGTCAAAAAATTAGAATTANAAAGTAAAATANCAATAGGTGAACAAGTATTTGCAATAGGCAGCCCTGTAGGACTTGTAGGATCAATAACAGCGGGAGTAATTAGTCAAACAAATCGAACAGGCTTATCAATATTACCAATGATACAAACAGATGCGTCAATAAATCCAGGAAATTCAGGAGGTCCATTAATAAATTCAGAAGGTAAAGTTGTAGGAATTAATTCAATGGGATATAGAGGAGGAGAATTTGAAGCATTAGGATTTGCCATACCATCAAGTATAGCAAAAAGAATAATTCCAAATTTGATAGAAGAAGGAGAACATAAACATCCATTTATTGGAATTTCAGCTTCATTTTTAGATCCAATACAAATCAGAGGAAAATCAGTACCTAAAGAAATAACTTCAGGCCTAGAAATACAAAATATTCGTCCAAATTCTGCAGCAGAGAGATATGGATTAGAAAAGGACGATATAATAATATCAATGGGAGGATATTCACTAAGAGCACAACACGATATATCATATGTTTTACATCATTTCTTTACACCGGATGAAAATATATCAATAGAACTGGTAAGAAATGGAGAAATAATGAATATCGAATTAGTTCTAGGAACAAGACCGATAAACTAAGAAACAATATCATAATTATATACAAAAGTTATTTCATAGCATGTAATAGTTT
>NZOP01000031.1 GCA_002693165.1 Nitrososphaerota archaeon | reverse complement strand
TAGACGCAAAGCAGCGAAGAAAGGTGGCGGCAAGAAGAAAGCAGCTCCTAGACGCAAAGCAGCGAAGAAAGGTGGCGGCAAGAAGAAAGCAGCTCCTAGACGCAAAGCAGCGAAGAAAGGTGGCGGCAAGAAGAAAGCAGCCCCTAGACGCAAAGCAGCGAAGAAAGGTGGCGGCAAGAAGAAAGCAGCCCCAAAGCGTAGAGCAGCCCCAAAGCGTAAAGCAGCAAAAAAACGTAGACGCTAGTTTAATTTTACTAAAATAAAATTACTAACGTATAATTGGTGAACACCTAAATTTTTTTATTTTTTTTATTTATTTCTAACTAGTCTTCTTTCTAAATGTATGAACTGAGCGATCTAGGCTTGCTTGTGCTGCTTCAAATAATGCTTCAGTTAACGTTGGATGAGGATGAATAGTACTTTCGATATCTTCTACACTCATTCCAATGTTTAGGCCTAATATTGCTTCACTAATTAGATTTGAAGCATTATTTCCTACAATATGCACTCCTAGGATTTTATGAGTGTCTTTGTCTACTATCACCTTGGCAAATCCTTTAGTTTGGTTTGTTGTTAATGCACGAGCATTTGCGGCAAGCTGGACCTTTCCCACACTAACATTAAGTTTGTTTATATTTGCTTCTTCCTCTGTTAATCCTACTGATGCAATTTCTGGTTCTGTATAGATAGCATATGGAATATTTTTTATTTGGATTTTTGTTGGTATTTTAGCAATTTGATATGCTAATTTAATTCCTTGCATAGAAGCTTTATGTGCTAACCAAGGTGGTCCTGTAACATCTCCAATTGCATATATTCCTGGAATATTTGTTTGTAATGACTCGTCAACCTGAATAAATCCATTCGTTTCAACTTTTATTTTATTCTCATCTAAACCTAAATTCTCTATATTAGCTTGTCTACCAACTGCTACTAGTATTTTATCAAATTCTTCAACTATATCTTCACCATTATTATTGATACTTACAACAACTTTCAAAGAACTTTTATTTACATCTGTAATTTTAGAATTTAACATAACCCTGACACCAATACTTGTAATTGATTTTTCCATTACTTGTACTAAATCTTGTTCTATACCTGGTAATAATTTATCTTCAATTTCTACAACAGTCACTTTAGTACCTAGTTTTGCTAATGATGTTCCTAATTCTAAACCAATTGCTCCACCACCAACTACTAACATTGTTTCTGGAACTTTATCAAATTCTAAAACATCTTTTGCAGAAACAATCTGCTTGTGATCAAATTTTAAATTCTCTAAATCCTTTGCACGTGAACCTGTCGCAATAATTATATTTTCTGTAGAAATCTCAAATTTTTTATCTCCTTGAGTTATTTCTACTAAATTCATATTCTTTATTTCAGCTCTTCCGAAAATAATATCTACATTATAATTTTTACAAAGTAATTCAATTCCTCCCCTTAATTTCTTAACAACTGAATTTTTCCATGTCTGAAATGTAATTAAATTTATTTTTGATGAATTCAGTTCAATTCCTTGTTCTGCTAATTCATTCATATTATGGTATAAATCACTCGTATTGATCATAGCTTTTGAAGGAATACAGCCATAATTCAGACATTCACCTCCTAATTTGTCATTCTCAATCAATGCTACACTTTGGCCTAGTTGAGCTAATTTTAACGCTGTTACGTATCCTCCTGGACCAGCTCCTATTACTACAACCTGAAATTCTGATATTTTACATCACCCTAATTAGTTTCTATTTAAATCCCTATATGAATAAATCGAATATAATAATAATATAATTGTTAAAAACACAACAAAAATTTTGTTCTGATTTGTTGGATGATACAAATCATATGAGTTATTTTCTGATAAAATTAATTCTCCGTCTTCAGAAATAATTCTTTTAATAAACTGTTTTCCAGTTAATGGATTTAAATAATTTTCAACTGGCGCAAAATTATCATCTAAAATTTTATACGATTCAAGATTAATATTTTTTTTATATTCATTTTCTATTGCTTGAACAAGTTCAACACTTGCATTATCTTGTCTGGCTAGTAATTCAAATTTTGTAACACTATCTTCTTGTTTATGAGCTACAACAATTACATTTTGTATTACTGTTTGTTGATCAGAAACTACCGGATAAATGTAAACATTCGGAAAAACACTCTTCATTGTTTTTATTTCTGCTAAAAACAAATCAGCAGAATTTCCTTCTATTGAAGTTATTATATTAGAAATAAATACACCATCTTCCGTTAGATGTTCATAAACCAATTCATTAAATTCTCTTGTCATTAAATGAAATGGAACATAGCTTTTATCATACGCGTCTAATATAATTATATTATATTTTTCATTAGTATTTCTTAAAAAAATTCGACCATCATTGGTACTTATCTTTAAACGTTCATCTTCAGGTACAGCAAAAAATTCACTTCCAACATTAACAACCTCTTGATCTATTTCTACTACATTAACTATCATTTCCGGATAATCAACAAAGAATTTTTTTGGTGCAGAGAATCCCCCACCACCAATAAATAGAACATTATTAGGTTCATCTACAAACAGTAAACCCAAATGAAAGAATTTTGTATATTCATACACGATTCTTTCTGGGTTATTTAGATCCATTGCACTATGAAAATTGTTGTCTAAGATTAATGTTCTTATATTATTTACTGAATCATCATGTACCAATATTTTGTGATACAGTGTATCTTTTTCAAAAATTACACCTGCAACAGGAGGTTGTACTACCACTGCAGAATGTATAGATATGGCAATTAGGATTATTGCTATAAATTTTATTTGTTTTGTTATACCAATTACTGATGATATTATTAATATTGAACTTATTGAATAAAGAATTACATTTACTCCTAGTATTGGAACTAACATGAATGTAGTTGCAAATGTTCCAAAAATACTTCCAAGTGTTGATAATGAATATAAATTTCCAGTAGTTTGTCCAATTGTTTGAAGTGATTTTGCACTTAATTTTATTGCAAATGGTGTTACTGCACCTAACAAAAATGTTGGTATTAATAAAAATACTGCACTGGATAGTAATGGCCCATACATATCACCAATCTTTAATACTAAAATCATTTTCAAAATATCGGCCGATAATAAAGTTGTAAGTAAAGCATAGCTTCCTGCAATAAAAATTAATAACGAAAACGTTTGATAAGATGCTTTTGTATCTGATTTTTTTCCTCCCCAGGAATACCCTGCACTTAATCCAGTTAATGTTATTCCAATCAGACTTCCCCACACAAATAAAGTACTTCCATAATAAGGTGCTAATAATCTACTTCCTAGTAATTCTAATGCCATAATTGAAGCGCCAGATATAAATACCTGAAATTGTAACAAATAGAAAAAATATTTACTTTTAACTATATGTTCTGACAATTATTTTCCCCTTATAATTATATATTATAATTGATCATTTTTTCTAGTCGCACATAAAGGACAATCCTTTACCACATGATTGTTTTCTAATTCCTTATGCAAATCAAATATTATCCCTTGTTCACGAATAAATTTTAAAGCA
The DNA here is from genome assembly GCA_002693165.1 of Nitrososphaerota archaeon. Next base: position 40,870 of record NZOP01000031.1, on the reverse strand, counting down.
ATTTCAAAATTTTCTGTAATAATTATGTCATTTTCACCCACCATAATTACATCTGCTATTTGTTCTGAATAAGATTGTATACGTTTTGTGATCAAGTATAATTCTATATTCCCTCTACTACGATTTTTGTAATTACTAATTGTAGCTTGTGTTATACCTAGTTTCTTTGCTGCTTGTTGTTGTGTTAAGCCATATTTGTCAATTAATATCCTTGCTACTGTTGTACGTAAAAAAGGAATTACTGCTTGAGCCTCAACCTCACTATGAAGAAGCATAATTTACATACAGATTTATACTATTTATAGAATCTGATGACAAAATAATTTTGATACTAGAACAATTAAATAACTTTCCCCTTTCAAAATAACAGGGGGGCGCGTCGTCTAGCCTGAATCTAAAGATTCCTAGAATGGTTAGGACATCGCCTTGACATGGCGAAGGTCCCCGGTTCAAATCCGGGCGTGCCCATTATTAATTATAAGATGAAATTATATCTGAAAATTGTTTTAATTTTTGTTTCATATTTCCTGATTCATATCTTAATAATCCTATAAAATATTCACATCCTACTTTTTCATATTCGTTAATTCTATTGTTTATATTATATGTTCCTATATCTCTATGATCATAATATGTTAATGTGATTTTTTTCTTTGAAATCGTTTTAATATATTCTGCAAATTTATTGTAACTTTCTGAATTAATACCTACAGGTATCCATGCCGCACCATATTTTGCCATTAATTTCAACATTTTATCGCCCGTTGTTCCAAACCATAATTCTGGATATGGTTTTTGAATAGGTTTTGGTTCAAGAATTGCATCTTCAATTTTATAATATTTTCCTGAAAAGCTTACTTGATCTTCAGTCCATAATTTTTTCATAATTTCAATCCCTTCTACTGTCTTTTCAAATCTTATTTTATTATTATTCCACTCGCTATATCCATCAAATTCTGGTTTGTGCCAACCTGCACCTATGCCTAGTATAATTCTTCCATTTGATATATTATCTAATGACGAAACAATTTTTGCTAATATTTGTGGAGGACGAAAAGGAATAGGTGTCACACATGTTCCAAGTTTGATCTTTGTAGTATTTGCAGCTATGAAAGATAATAATGTCCATGCATCTATTGTGTTATTACTTTCTTCTCCATATTTTTCTGGAAGCATATAGTGATCCCATACTAACAAAGAAGAAATACCACTGTTTTCAATTATTGGAAGTGAATCTAATAGGTTTTTTCTCCAATTTTTACCAATAGTTACAGGTATTGTTAGTCCAAACTTCAATTTCAAAACCTTATATTAAATCCGTTAAAAAATTTTTTCTATCGAAATAATTTTGATGATATTCTTCTGCAATATAGTAATTTTTAATGTGTTTAATTTCTGTTACTATCGAATCAGATAATTTACCAGTTTTTTCGAGTATTTTTTGTGAATCTTTTGCGAGTTTTTCTTGGTCCTCATTAAAATAATATATTACTGAACGATATTGATGACCAACATCTGGTCCTTGTCTATTTAGTGTTGTTGGGTCATGACAATTCCAGAATATTTCTAATAATTCTCTATAAGAGACAATCTTTGGGTTGAAATTTATCTCAACAACTTCTGCATGGCCTGTTTTTCCTGCACAAACTTGTTCATAATTGGGGTCAGTTACATTCCCTCCAGAATATCCAACAGATGTAGACATTACTCCCTTTACTTTATTAAACGTCTCTTGAACATGCCAAAAACATCCTGCTCCGAATACTGCCTTTTCCATATATATATACACGTTTGATTTACACTATTAAGATGTTTTTGAATATGGTTTGTCACTATTTTAAAAATATTATTTCTATGCAATAACATATAAATCAATTAAAACGGCACTTCAATTGATTATCATGGCATATGATCCTTGGGCTACTCAAGAGGACGATGTAGAAGATTCTTCTTCTAAACCTGATGACTCTACTAATGAAAAAATTGATACTAAACAGGAAGTTTCAGGGATTTCTCCGAAGTTTGTCTTCTTGATTGTTGGTATTTTAATTGGTGCAGCAGTGGGTTATGGAGCTGTTCAATTACTTGGTGGAGATAGTGAGACACTTCAAACCGAAGTTGTTGTTGATGATGATGCAATTAACAAATTACAAAACGAAATAGAAAAAGGAAACCAAGATAAGTTAGAGCTTGAATCTCGTTTAGCTGGCCAGTTAAATGAATTGGGTGGAGTTAAAAGCTCACTTTCTTCAAGTGAGAACGCCCTTGCTATTGCACAAGAAGAACTTGATAAAAATATAAATAAAATTAATGAATATGTTGCGATTATAAACAGTTTAGAAGATAAACTTGAACAAGTGCAACTTGATTTAGATGAAGCACAAAAGCAAATTGCGGATATGCAAGCACCTGCACCAGCACCTGCACCAGCACCTGCACCAGCACCTGCACCAGCACCTGCACCAGCACCTGAACCAGCACCTGCACCTGCAGAAGGAGAAATTGACGAAAAAGTTGTTTTAGGAGCTATTGACCTGGTACAAGGACTTTCAGAATTACCTATAGATGATCCTGCACCTATTGGACAACTTATTACCATTCAAACAAACATTACAAACATTACAGATGAACCATTGACCTTTTCTTGGATGGCAACCGTAATTGACGTAGCTACCGGAGACGTAGTCGCTCAAACATTTGCTTTCCAGATTAATCTTGATTCAGATGAAAGTAGACGAGTTGGTAACAGTTGGAATCCTGATTCTGCAGGACAGTTTAGAATTGAAGCTGTTGCTGTAAACAATCTAACAGACCGAGATCCAATTTCACTGACCCAAACCAAAATAATTAATATTTCATAGTTGTTTTATCTTATTTGTAATGAACGTAATAACTAAAGAGATTATTCTCAAAACAAAAGGAGAGAATGATATGATTGATTTATCCGATGATATAGCTAAAGAATTACAATCCACAAAACTTCAAGACGGTATTGTTACAATCTTTACTAGACATTCTACTGGTGCTATTACTACTATTGAATTTGAACCTGGTCTTCAGAAAGATTTTCCTAATATGTTAAAACGATTGGCACCTGACGATATTTTTTATGAACATGAAAATACTTGGCATGATGGTAATGGACGTTCTCATGTTAAGGCATCATTAATAGGATCTAGTATAACTGTTCCATTTCAAAAACAAAAATTACTTTTAGGTACTTGGCAACATGTTATCTTTTTAGAATGTGATATTAAAGGACGTGATCGTAAAATAATTTTCCAAATTATGGGAACCTGATTTTAATTACTATTTTTTAATAATTTTTTTGAAGCAACTTCTGGAGAAATTTTATTGATACGAATACCGGAAGATATTTCCAATCCAGTTTCTATTGTTATTCTTGGGTATACTTCAATATGCCAATGAACTTGTTTTGATGTTTTCTTTTCCGGTGATGTGTGAATAACTAAGTTGAATGATATATTGCCTAATGTTTTAGTTAATGCGTTTAGACTATTGTGAAGTACATCTGATAATTCAGAAATTTCTTTTTGTGTAGATTTTAGAAAACTTACCTTATGTTGACGTGGAAATATCCAATATTCATATGGATATCTTGAAGCCCATGGAGAAAATACTACAAAATCTTTAGTTTTTGAAATTAATCTTGGTCCTTTTTCCTCTTCTTTAATAATCTCACACATTGGACAAATTCCTTTTTCACGTAAGGGTTTCTGCATGAATTTTGATTCTGCTTCAATTATTGGAGGGACTGTTGGTAAACTAACGATTTGTAAATGTGGATGTTCTATATTTGAACCAGCATCTTTTCCATGATTCATATATATTGATACATATGCGACATTTTTTTGTGAATATAACCATCTTACTTTATCTTGTACTGTTGTTAAAACATTTGTCCATTGATCTCCATCAATGTCAGAAATATTTATTGTATGTTTTTGACTTAATACAACAATATAATGATACCCTGAAGCAGGTTCACTGTATTGTGGATGTTCACTATATTTCTTCTCTAAATTTGGGCTAACTATTGCTTTATTACTAGGAAAGACACGTACAGTCCAATTTTTTACATAGTTGTCAGGTTGATCAGATAGTTTTGCTAACGTCCCTAATTTCGCCACTAAAACTGGATCAGCAAGTTCTGTTAAACTTTCATTTCCAGGACAATAAGAACAATTTTTATTTTTAACAATTTTTTTTAATTTATTTATTTTTCCCAATTTTTCATTTGTAATAAAAACAATTTTGTCTGAAAAATAATCTTTACGGATTTTTGACAAATTATTGTTCTCCACACATAATTTAACTAATTTCTAGCATCTTATTTATTGGATTAATTGCCTTTTTTGCAATTTCCTCTGGTACTTTTACTCTATACACTTCTTCATTTAACGACTTGTATAATTTTTCTACAGTAATTTTTTTCATATATTCACATATTGCATTGTCCTTTAGTGGACGAAATTTTTTTCCAGGATTATTTTTTTGTAATTGATATATAATTCCTGTTTCTGTTGCTACAATAAATTCCTTTGAAGCTGATTTTTTTGTATATTCAACCATTCCACCTGTAGATAAAATTTTTGTTTTATTATCTGATATATCTCCATTAACCATATCGTACATTACATTTGATACACACCCACATTCTGGATGTATTAAGAGATCTGCGTTTGGATATTCATCACGAATATTATTAACTTTTTCAGCAGTAAGTTGCGCATGTACGTGGCACTCTCCTGGCCAAATATGCATTTTTCTTCCAGTCATTTTTTCTATATATGCACCTAAAAACAGATCTGGTAAAAACAAAATTTCTTTGTTTGTAGGAATTGATTCAATAATTTTAATTGCATTTGACGATGTACAACAATAATCACTTTCAGCTTTTATCCTTGCGGATGTGTTAATGTATGAAACTACTACTGCTTCTGGATGTTTTCCTTTCCATTTACGTAATTGTTCTACATTAATTGTTTCTGCTAAAGAACAACCAGCTTCTAAATCAGGAATTAATATTGTTTTTTTAGGGGCTAAAATTGATACTGTTTCTGCCATGAAATGAACTCCACAAAACACAATCAAATTATTGTCGGCGTTTCGAGCTTGTATTGATAGTTCAAGTGAATCTCCTACAAAATTTGCTAAATCCTGAATTTCAGGTATTTGATAATTATGTGACAAAATTAATGCATTTTTTTTAGAGCGCAAGCTATTAATTGAATCTTGAAAATTTACTTTTGTTGAGATTATTTGGGTTATTTGTTATCAACTTCCAATTAATTATACAAATATGAAGGACTAGTTCGCTTGTTTTATATTTTGTGTGTTGTTTCTAATAGAGTGTAATAATTGGATTCAGAAATAGAGAGATTTCTTAAAGAGGATATAGCTGACGGAGATATAACATCAGATTTGTTTATAAATGCAAATGAAACGTCTAATGCGGAGATAATATGTAGGGAGTCTGGTATTCTTTCTGGCAAGAATGAACTTACACAAATATTCAATCATTTCATGATCGAATCAGATTGGCTTTACAAAGATGGTGATGAAATTCTTAAAGATTCTAGTGTTGTAACTCTTAAAGGTTTTTCTAAATCTCTTTTACTATCTGAACGAGTTTCCCTAAATTTATTAGGTCATATGAGTGGTATTGCTACTGCAACTCGTAACGCTGTAGACATTGTAAAAAATATAAACAAGTACACAAATATTTCTGCTACCAGGAAAACACTTCCTGGACTTCGTAAATTTGAAAAATATTCAGTTACAGTTGGTGGTGGTCTACCACACAGAAATAATCTACAAGAAATGATTTTAATTAAAGATAATCATATTAAACTAATTTCTAATTTAGGCGATAATATACAATCCGTTCGTAATCAAATTGGTTCTACTAAAAAGATTGAACTTGAAGTGGATTCCCTAGATTCTGCTTTACGAGCTATTGATTATGCAGTTGATATTATATTACTTGATAACATGTCAATTGACGATATTAAAAAATTTGTAAATATACTAAAATCACATCCTACAAAACAAATTATTACAGAAGCCTCTGGAGGAATTGATTTTTCTAATCTAAAATCTTATGCATCAACAGGAGTTGATGTTATATCGATGGGATGTTTAACTCATTCCAGTAAATCATTAGATTTCTCTTTTAAGATAAGCTAACTTGATTGTATACGATATTTTATTATAGTTAATAATAACGAACCTAATATTCCCACTGCTAAGAAAGACCCAATAAATATATCAGTTATTCCTATAATGATGGGTAAATTAAAAAGATAAGCTATATACACGCCGACAATTATTGAAATAATAATAATCTGACAACCTATACCTACAATGAACGGAAATCTGTTATTTTTACATAATTTCCATGCAACAAATGTCGCAATTAAATTTGCAAATGTTCCTCCTATGATATCAATAAATCCCAATCCCCCATACATGTTTGCAACAATTGTACCTAGAGATAATCCAATTATTGCAGGTATTCCAAAAATAATCGAAAGTGGTAATAATGAATCCGCAATTCTAATTTGTACTGGTAAAAAACTAAATGGAGCTAAAAAAACTACTCCAATTGCATATAATGCTGCAAATATTGAGATTAACGATATTTCTTTTGAATTCATTTTTACATCTTCTAACCGGGATTTGTATAGCGGAACGGACAGAGATGTTCTGCTCACCCGCTTTAGTGATTTAATTATTTTCTAAATATAAAAAGTTATTTTTATCTATTATCAATTCTTGGCGCAAGATAAAAATTAATAAATCCTCCAGATTCTCCTAATTTGAATTCCATTTTAAATGGCATTCCTTCGGAATATTCTGCTGTAATTGTTTCTGATGATGAACCAATTGCCTTTAAGATACTAATTAAATATTGTAAACTGTATGTTGATTTACTTTCCTTTTTGGAAGTTAATTCATTAATCCCTTTATCTTCTTTATTCAACGTAATAGCAGCTTTACCTGAATCACCATTTCCGCTAAATGTAATTTGATCTTGTGTTGTTTCAATTGTTATGTGATCTGCGACTGCATCGACATCAATTAGAGTATTGTCAAATATACTTTTGTCCATGTGAATTTTGGAATCTAGATCTAATTTGGGTACTTGTTGAGGTACATATGAACTTTCAATCAACCTGATCTGAAATTTCTTTTTATAACCATTTTCTATGTTAACTGCCATGTATTCATCATTTTCAGCTGATATTGAGATACTATTATTTTGGTTTGCACGCTTGATTAGCTTAGATAATTCTTCAATTCTTAATGTCAATTTAAATGGTTTATCACATTCATATTTTTCGAACGAAGCATTTGGCCAATTTAAATCAACCATGGCAACATGCGATGGGTCCATAGCTCTGAATTGAATTCCTTCTACTGTTGCTTCGAAACTAGCTTCTTCTACCAGTGTTGAAATTACATTTGTTATTAATTTCCATTCTGTTGAAGATTTTGTTTTTGCCAGAAAGCCCATTTTTTAGTTCACGTAATAATATATTTCCGTTAGTATTATCATTTTCCTACGAATATTCTCTCCATGTATGTTCACATTTAACACAACGATAGAATCTTGTAGCAGGTTCATCTCCACTTCTAGTCTGTCTTTGCCAAGAATATGCTTCTTCGTTTCCACACTTTGAACAATTTTCTTTTTCTATTGGTAATGTCTGAATTTCATTTTCTTCTAATACTTGTATCTTACTATCACTTTTTTCCTCTTGTATAGATTTAAAAACAGATGTTGATTCTAAAGAAAGACCACAACTCATACAAGCTGTTATTTTTTGATTAGTGTCGTCTTCTCCAATAATTTTTTCAGGAAATTTTTTTGTATATACTTCTCTTGTCATCGGCATTACTCTTCCTCCACAAGTTTTACAGAATTGCAAACTTTATTCACCGGTTAACACGAAAAAATTATTTCTTTATTGATTTATTAATTTTTTCGGATAATTCGTTTGCTACTTTTGTTGCTGCATTTCCACTTTTAATTACTTGTTGTATGGGGTTTTCTTTTTTTGTTTCTACTTGGACATTGAATTTATTGATTAATGGATGTGGCTTTACTACCCCTGCAAATGCAGTTTCTTTATCCTCAATTAATTCCTTCCTTAAAATTTGTCCTAATGCTATGTCTTCATTTTCTATTTCAATTTTGACTCGGAACTTCTTTTTATTAATTTTTACTTGCAATTTTATCTATTTCCTTTAATAATTCCAACTATTCAAAGTTTATCCTTTAATTTAGGATAAGATCCTAATACTTTTATCGCACTTCCTGTACTTTCTAGTCCTTTAATTGCGTCCTGACAAATTTTCTCGTCAATATGACCTTCAAAATCTAAATAAAAGTTGTATTCCCATGCTTTTTTTCTAGTGGGATGTGATTCAATTTTCGTTAAGTTAATACTACGTTTGGCAAATTCATCCAATGCTTTGTGTAGTGCTCCTGAAACATGACCTGCTGAAAAGATTATTGATGTTTTATCGTTTCCTGTCGGCTTAGTTTCCTTTTTTGATAAACAAACGAATCTGGTAATGTTATCTTTGTGATCTTGTATGTTTTCATCAATTATTTGCATATCATATAATATTGCAGTTTCTTTACTGGCTATTGCCGCTGCATTTTTTATATCCTTCTCTTTGATCATCTTTACACTTCCTGCAGTATCATATGTCGAAACTGCATCTCTGTTGTATTTTCTTAAATAATTACTGCATTGACCTAATGCTTGAGTATGAGAATATACTATGTTTATATCATCTTTCTTGACATTGTGGTGAGTAATGAGACAATGATTAACTTTTACATTAATTTCACCAACTACTGATATAGATGAATTTAAGAGCAAGTCATATGTTTCATTTACACTTCCTTCTATTGAATTTTCAATTGGCACAATTGCAAATTCAATTTTGTTATTTTCTACAGCATAAAATACATCAGAAAACGATGTATATGATTTGTTATTGGATTTGGAAAAATATAACTGAACTGCTTTTTCACTATATGAACCCTTTTCTCCCTGAAACCCAACACTGGGTAAATTATTTACCAAAATAATTTAATATACCTCAGTTAACCAATTATTATATTTCTCATTATTTCCGATGACAATTTCCGCATAAGAATCTCTAATTTTCTTCGTTATTTCTCCGATTTTACCTGTTCCTATTTTTCTGTTATCTATTTCAACAATTGCTGTTACTTCTGCAGCAGTTCCACTAAAGAAAACTTCATCCGCTTGATAAAGTTCAACTCTAGATACATCTCTTTCCTTGATTTCCATACCCATGTCCTGAGCTATTTTCATAATAGAGCCTCTAGTTATTCCGACAAGAATTGACGCAGACGTAGGAGGTGTTACAATTTCCCCATTTTTTATAACAAAAATATTTTCTCCTGTACCTTCACTAACCGACGATTTAGTATCTAATAATATGGCATCATCAAAACCTGCTCTTAACGCATCTAATTTTGCCATTACTGAGTTTAGATAATTTCCACTCGCTTTTGCCTGTGGAGGCATTGATTCATCGGAAATTCTTTTCCAATTTGATATACATACTTTAATTTCTGGATTAGTGAAATATTTTCCAAATGGAAATGCAGCTATTGCAACATTAATTGGAAACCCTGTGAAATTTAATCCAATACCGCCATATCCAACATAAACTATAGGTCTGATGTATGAAGATTCTTTTAGTTGATTTTTCTTTAACAATCCTAATATTGCTTTTTCTAAATCATCCACAGAAAATTTATGTTCTAATGGTAATATTTTACAAGATTCTACTAGACGTTCTAGGTGCTCTTTTAATCTAAAAACCAATAAATTATCTTCTGATGGGTACGCTCTTATTCCTTCAAACACTGCTGTTCCATAATGCATTGCATGGGTTAAAATTGGTACATTAGCATCTTTCCAATTAACGTATTTACCATCCATCCACACATAATCTGGTTCTTGAATTGCCATAATCTATCTCCCGGTTAGATATAAAACTCTATAAAAACTTTAAAAACAAAGCTCCTATTATTCGAAATCTGATGATAGTTTTTTAAATCTAAACAATCCACATTCAACGCATTTTACACCTCGTTGTACTTTTACTACTTTTCCAGCACACGATAAACACTTAGACCTGATAACTCCGTCATTTTCCTGTCTTATAGCTGTATGTATTACGCCATTCATTAAACTTACTACTGTCGCTCGAATATAATCTGTTGCTGATATATCTACCATTTTTGTCCTTTCCATTAAACCTGTTAAATATGAAAATGACATTTCTCCATTTATTTTTCGTATACGTAAAAATTTTTCAGTTTCTAAAATTCCTTCTACTTGATCATTTTCTTTTGGTAAAAGTGAACGTTTAATTGATTTATTGATCTGAATAAACTTCTTTTTATTATCTACAGTTGTTTCTCCTAAAACTGATGCTCTAATTTGACCCTTTATTTCATAAGTTCCCTTCCCAGACTCAAATTCTTCAATAACTGCCAATTCATCTCCTGGCATTACTTTTCCTTTTTTAATACTCTTATTTTCCATAGTTCTTTTTTGATTTGAGAATATTTAAACTTCGTACTATAGCCAATGTGGTTTTACCAAAAAATCATCTAATTCTTTTCCGTCTAATAAGTCTAATAATGCTTCAGCTTGTGGAGCGGATAATACAGGTCTGTTGAATGTATACCCGTCAATCGAAACTCGCGGACATGACATTTGAATAAAAGCTTCAATAGATTTAAAATATGCCATTCGTTCGTTTGTAACTTCTCTCATGGCAATTAATTGTACTGTTTTACCTTTCTCTTCTAGTCTTTTCTTTATCTTTAATAATTTTTTTGTATCAAATTGACCTTCTTTTAAACCCAATATTAAACCAAATTTTTCCGCATATCGTGCTTTTGAAATTGATAAAATTGCTTTTTTCTCTCTATCTTTTGATATTTCTTCCAAATCCAAAATTTCTTTAGAATACGGATCAATCATGAATGTTGGCTTTCCTGATGATAAAGATACACCTATTCCATGAAAGTTACTATTTCCTAGTACAACAAAAGCATCAACTTCATCACGAATATAAAATGCAGGATAGAATTCACAACCAAAAACTTGTCCATCTCTTAATTGGCCTCCGCCTTTTCCCACTATTACATTTACCCCATTTTCTTCAAACTTTCTTTTTATTGATTCAAGTTGATGTAAATATTGACTAAAAGTTACTATTCCAATCTTTTTAAATTGTTTGAGTGCATCCATAGAGTTTTCTATCGCCTCATCAAAACTAATATTATCAAATGCATCAATCATAATTGTTCTATCTCCTAATTTTTCAAAACTAATTGTATGACCTATGTTGAAAGCTAATTCAGCTCCAATTCGTTTTGCTTCAAAATTTGTAGAATCACAACTTCCATAACAAGTATCGCCCATGATAAATACGTCAATATTAAATTCTTTTGTAATTCGAGATGCAATGTCTTCCAAATAAATCATTAATCCATCAGGAGCACTTAGACAGATTTTCTTTGGCTTATGCTGTCGGATTTCTTCAAATATCTTTAATTCATCAATTTTAATCATTTTTCGTTACATACCATTATTTGGTCACTTGTTTAATTCTTTTCTTTCTCAAAATTATATTTCTTCACATAATTTTCTACTAAATAATCTGCAAATGGTAGACTACAAGTCATTCCTGGAGATACTGCATTGAGAATATGTAAAGCATTTTTTCCTTCTTTAACCACTAAATCATCCATTAATTCGCCATTATTTCCAACAAGCTGAGCTCTAATTCCTGAAGAGTTTTTTATTAATTCATTTATTTTTATACCTGGCAATAAATCGCATACTTTTTCTAAAAATTTAGTTCGAATAATTGATTGAAGTATTTCTTCCTCAATTATATTGTAGTTATTATAAACCATTTTCCAAAAGCCTTTGTATAGTAATATATTACTTAATTCTCTCACATTGATGTTTTTGTTTGAATATGCTTCTTTACCTGGTGCTAGTACTGCATTAGGACCCAAAATTATTTTATTGTTTACTGTTCGTGTTAGATGAATTCCTAAAAATGGTAAATTAGGATTAGGTATAGGATATACCATTGATCTTACTAAATGTGATTTATTTTTTGGTAATTCAAAATATTCTCCTCTGAATGGTATAATATGGTGATTTAATTTTATATTCATTAATCTTGCTATAGTATCTGCATATACACCAGCACAATTTATTACAAATTTTGTTGAAAATTTATTATTTGTTGTACTTATTTCTATTTCGTCTTTTATATTTTTGATTTTTTTCACTCGTTGGTTCATTATAAATTCTACTCCATTATTCTGAACATTACTTGCTAATGAATTAACTAATTTTTTTGCATCAACAATTGCTCCCATTGGAGAATATAATGCAAACTTTCCATTTACAAATGGTTCCATTTCATTTAATTCTTTTTTATTAATTATTCGAATTCCCGGTACGTTATTTTTTTTACCACGTTTAAGTAAAATTTCTAAATTTTTTTTATCTTCTTGAGATTTTCCTACAACCAAAGTTCCAGTTTTTTTGTAAGGTATATTTTCTTCTATACAATAATTGATTAATCTTTTATTTCCTTCAACACAGAATCGTGCTTTTAATGATCCTGGTGTATAATAAAAGCCAGTGTGTATTACGCCACTGTTTCTCCCACTTGCGTGTTTTGCTATTTCATTTTCTTTCTCAATGACTGCAATACTGACTCTTAACTTCTTACTAAGTGAATAAGCAATTGCACATCCAATTATTCCGCCTCCAATAATAATAATATCGTATTTTTTCTTATTCATATTATCTATAACAAATCATTGTCATAAAAATTAAATTTATTTTTCTATAATTGATGACAAAAATTATTTTGTCATCAATTAAGTGCGTCTCGGTTGTAACCCTCTTTTTGTTTTAAGTAGGATTCAGCTTAGCGGCCTACCCGAGTTTCGATCAGGGACTCGTTAACTCCGTTTGGCCTTGCTCCATGTGGGACGACCGTTTCATTCCAATTCCTGGAATCTCAGATTTTGATCCTCATTGTATTTACAGGTTCGGATATCGTTTCTGCTCCGTTGCCATCTATCTCTAAATATGTTTCTCAACATCACATTCCTGATAGGAGAGAGGAGTTTCCTCAGTATTACCGATGCCTACACACCGACTCACATATTCTATATGTGTTGTTTCTTGTTAAACTTATATCTAGACACATAACTGTTATTCTCAAAATAAAATCTCCATTCCTTTTTTACATCTTTAGAAATTCCTATTCTTCCCGATGATAATATCTTTTCCGTTCGTTTTTCCGAATCAACAATAAACAATTTTCCTTTTTTTGTTAAATCATAATTGTTTAATTTTTTATTAATTTGTAAGGCCTGTGAAAGTTTTCCTGGACCATTAGTCAAATTTAAATTGTTTTTTCCTTTTCTATTTTTAATCATATGTTTGATTCCATTAATAGGTTCTAATCCCCGGATTAATATAGCTCCTGCCTGATCTGTTTTCTTTTTTGCTACTACATTTAACATAAAATACATTCCATAAGTGAAATACACATACGAAAATCCATTTTCCCCAAACATAACTTGGTTACTTAATGTCCAACCCTTGCTTGCATGACTAGCTTTGTCATATTCTCCAAATTTATACGCTTCTACTTCAACAATTTTGCCTAACATGAGTTTTTTTTTAGATTGTCTTACAATAATTTTTCCTAACAAATCTTTAGCTACTTTTATTGTATCTCTATTATAGAATTTTCTTGTTATTGGTGTGAATTTTTCCACTTGACTCATGGAAACACTTTTTCATAATTTTCCTTTGATTTTTCCAACAATACTGAAAAATTTATTTTATTTGGTTTTCTACTCATCATGCCACCAAGACCTCTATTTTCTTTTGTAATAAAAACCCCATCATTACTCATACCCTCTATATTCTTTATTTGATCAAGAGTTTGATCTGAAAATTCATTTCTTGATATTATGTAAACCGTAGTTAATTTTGCTTCTTTTTCTTTTAATATTCTGAGTTTCTCTATAAATTCATTTATATTATCTAACTCGTATGCTTTAATTTTACAGTCAATTATTGCAGTTATTTCATCATCATCATTCGCTATTGTGATTTTAAAATCTCCTATATTGGGAACATTATGGTCTATGGAAATTTTTGTTGATTGAAATTGCTTTACTGCCCATAAAGCTGATCTGATAACAATATAATCCTCTTTTTCAACCTTGTCTTCCATGATTGAATAATATAATGTTCTAATTGCTTGATCATTCATTTTACTCAAACTATTCATTATTCCTTCACCAAAGTCTGATCTTTCTTTTTTTGCTACATATTCTATTAATCCACTGGGTATCTTTGTTTTAATTAATTGGCTTACCATTTCTTCTCTCGTTTTCATTTCTCATATTACTAAACATGAATGCTATAAATCTATTGTTAAAATATAGTAGTAAATTAAATAAGGATAATATTAGTTAATTATTATGGCAGAAAAAATTGCTAATATAACAATTTCACATACTTGTGACGAAAATCCATGTCATCTTGATAATGACGAACAGGTAAAATGGATCAAAAATATTCTTCCAAAAGAAAAGCTTGGATGGAATTGGAAATTAATGAACGTTAAGGTTTTTGATCTAACAGGGAAAAAATCTGATTCAACTGATTCATTTATATCAAGAGTATTGGAAAAACAAGATAATGAAGAATTAGCTGATTAATTGTTATTCATTAATGCGAGATCCGGGATTTGAACCCGAGACCCTCAGCTTGGGAAGCTGATATCCTATCCAGGCTAGACCAATCCCGCATAATTAATCTATGATAAATTAAATATTATTTTATATTCCTTCAGTTGCTCTTTTTAACATGAAAGCGCCATCTTTCAGAATTAATTCAAATATATCATTAACTTCAAAGCGAATTGCTAACATATCATATTCAGATTCTGATAAAAACAATGTCATTTTTGGTAATACCATTTCTCTTGCATTAATAGGAAACATACCAATTGATTGAAACTGTGAAATTATTCCCTTAACTAAATTTGCTTCGTCTGTTCCTCCAAGACCTCCTATTACTTTTGAGTCTGATCTATCTCTTACTTCAACTAATTCTATTTGTTTGCCAGGTTGTGAAGTTTCTGGATCTGATACACTACTAATTTTATGAACTCTAACTTTTACCATATATTTTATTTAAATTACATGATTTATATTTATGAACTTTTTAAATAATTTTTAAATGTTAAACATTTATAATGCATTTTTTAATACTGTAGAATAGTTGACAAAATTTCTTAACCCTGATGCTACTGATTTTTCAATTTCTTTACGTGACGATCATAAGGAAATTCAAGAATTAGCTAGAGACTTTGCAACAAACGAAGTTGCACCTATTGCTAATAAAATTGACGAAGAAGATCATATTCCTAATTCCCTCATAAAGAAAATGTCAGAACTTGGATTTCTTGGTGTTCCTTATCCTTCTGAATATGGAGGTGCTGGTTATGATTACCTTTCTATGGCTATTGTAATTGAAGAATTAGCACGTGTGAGTTGTGCTTTTTCAGTAATTCCTGTTGCACATACTCTTATTGCTATGCCTCTTACTAGTTTTGGCACTGAAGATCAAAAGAATAAATTTCTCATACCTCTGGCTAAAGGAGAGAAGATTGGGGCACATGCTATGACTGAGCCTGGAGCAGGTTCGGACGCAGCTGGTATTTCGACGGCTGCAACAAAAGATGGCGATGATTGGATTATTAATGGCACAAAAGCCTGGTGTACTAATGGAGATATTGCAAACACTTTTCTTATTTTTGCACGTACATCTGACGAAAAAAAAAGACATCTTGGAATTAGTGCGTTTATTGTAGAACGTGATACTGATGGCTTTACTGTCGGAAATTCTCTTCCAAAAACTGGTATACGTGGTTCTCAGTCTGTTGAACTAGTTCTTGATAATGTCAAAGTTCCTAATACTAATATACTTGGTGAAGAAGGAAAGGGATTCTATGTTGCAATGGATTGTTATGATCATGGACGAATTGAGATAGCTGCTCAAGGTGTTGGAGTAGGACAAGCTGCTATTGAATCTGCATCAAAATATATTTCACAAAGAATTGCATTTGGACAACCGATTATGGAATTTCAGGGACCTCAGTTTATGCTAGCCGAAGTTGCTGCAGAAATACAAGCTTCTCGATTGTTGACTTATTGGGCTGCTTCACTTCGTGATCAAGGAAAAGATTTTGTTTCTGCCGCTGCTATTGCAAAGATGTATGCTACTGAAGCTGGTGAACGTGCTGCTTTAACTGCTATTAAATTAGGTGGTTCTGCAGGTGTAGCTAAAGAGTATCCTATGGAAAGATATCTTCGTGATATTCAAGTTACCAAAATTTATGAAGGAACAAATGACATTCAACGTGTAACATTAGGTAAATTATTGTATAAAGAAACCAAAAAAGAATTAGGTTTAAACTAAGTAACTAATTTTCTATTTCGTCTTCAATTTCATGTTCTGACTCAACCGAAGAATTTTCTGAATCTGAATTTATATTAGCTAATTTATTTGCATATTCTTGGTCAATTACTCTTGCTGTAATGAGATTTACAAGTGAATTGGTTGATGATTCACCAGTTATTTTTCCTCCTCTTCCACGTATTTGTCTCCATTTAATATTTGTATTTCCACTCTTTGATTTGTATATAATTCCTAAAACATCTCTTACATTAATGAAAGTTATATCTCGCTCTTTTTTTAAAGTCACTTTATCTGCAGCCTCAATATATATTGATCCTGTATCTCCATCTTTCTCTGGAAATACTTCTGGATCATACAAATAACTTTCAGGTATATATGAAGCACATGTGCTGTTAATGAGAAATCTTCTAAAATTTTCTAATGCTGTTGTAGTATCTATATAAACCATGTATTATGTATTGTTTTCTTATTAATTTAGTTTTTGGATGTGTCGAGTATCCTATATATTTTTTTATTCATTTTTCATGTAATTTTTAATTACTTTTTCTACTTCCTCAAAATTTTTTATTTTTATTAAGTTATTGCGTTCTTTGATATAAGTATTCCACGGTTGCATATACAATAATGATAATTTTCCTGAATTTGCCATTTCAGTAATTTGAATCGGAGAATCATCTATAAATATATCGTAATCTAGTTTCGCTTTAGATTCAAATTCTCCCACTACTATTATATTATCAAACTTGATCTTTTTTTCCTCTAGCCATTTCATTACATCATTCATTGTTTTCTGATTTCTTGCTGTTACTAGGTCTGTTTTTCCAAGATTTTTTATAAGATTTATTTTTTGAAATAGATTTTCCTCTGTTTCCTCTACTAATTCCCATTCTTTCCATGCATCATTAAATACATCTTCAAACTCTTTTCTTGATATACCTAATTTCCTGTATATATCCCATTCATCTACATCTTCTTTTTTTATTGTAATTTCAAACCTCTGTCTGAGTAAACGTATCCATATTTTTGACGCATCAGCCAATACACCATCCAGATCTATTGCAATTCTCAAGATTTCTTCCCCAAAAGTATTTTTTTTATCCAGTCCCCTCTTAAAAATTTTAAAACCCTGGTTGCTTTTTGATTAATATACATTGAATATATCAAATTTATTTGTTTATCACTTAAATCAAGATGATCCAAAAAAATGTACAGCATTAAAACTTGTACGATTTGGACTAGTTAAAAAAATTGATTTTCGACATATTCGTCGAACTTCTCTTGTATTAAATCCTCTTTCTACTGATATTCTTTCAAAAAGTGATGCAAATATTTTAAAATTTGGTTTGGTTGTTATTGATTGTTCATGGAAAAAGGGATCGAGTGTTTTTAAAAGGACTTTTCCTGGTAAAAATAAAAGATTGCCTATTCTTCAAGCAGGTAATCCAATAAATTATAGTAAAATTTTTACACTTTCTTCGGCAGAAGCTATTGCCGCCTCTTTATTTATTCTTGGACATAAAAAAGAATCTGAATTTATTCTTTCAAAATTCAAATGGGGTAATACTTTCTTTCAATTAAATACACAAATTTTAGATGCATATTCTCGTGCTCGTGATTCTGACGAAATTGCAAAAATTGAAAAAGAATACTATAAAAAATTTCTATAATTTTTGCAATCATGTCACATTATCCTTAAGTATTATAATCACGAGTATTAGTACAAATGCTTCTGCCTGCTGAAATAGAAACAAAGACATCAGTACCTGCTCTTAGAGCTCTTGTTGCAAAGAAGCTTATTTATGATTATAAATTCAGTCAGAAAGATACTGCAAAATTAATTGGTATTACTCAAGCTGCTGTTAGTAATTATCTTCGTGGTACAAGAGGTAATCTTACTTCATTAGGAGATGATGAACGTATACAAGTGATTGTTGACGAGATTACTACAATGATGATTGAAAAACACGAACTCAGTGATATAATATCTAAGTTTAATGAAGCGTGTACTATTATTAGAAGTAATAGATTGTTATGTGATATTCATAAAAAACTAGAACCATCACTTGATGTGGATAATTGTCATGTTTGTGAAATGGATTACGATTCAACAGATTCCAAACAAAGTTTTGATGTAACTTTAAAATAAATATCCTAGTTCTATCATTATGAAGATAATAACTTTAGGTACTGGTGATGCTTTTGCATCTGGTGGACGCGCAAGCACATCTATTCTACTTGATGGTACTTTTAAAGTTCTACTTGATTGTTCTCCTCAAGCAATTCATTCATTAAGACGTTGTAATTATTCCCCAAATCAGATTGATTACATTTTTATTTCTCATCTTCATGGAGATCATTCAGGTGGCTTACCTTTATTTTTGTTAAATCTTAAGCATCGTGAATCGGGGATTGTTAAAATAAGTGGGCCTAATGGATTAGATCGATTAATCAAAAACGTATATTATGAATATTATGGAGATGTTGATATGAAAAAATACTTTGAATTCAAGTCACTTTCATCTAATTATCCATTTACTGTAAATTATATTGAAGGAGATCATTCTGTTTTAGATTATATATACAAAATAGAAATTGATGGGATTACTGTCGTTTATACAGGAGATACTAGAAAAATTGATCTATCGACTTTTGCAAAGAACGCAGATTATTTATTCCACGAAGCTGGAGAAATTGATCCTATTCGAGCTACTAATTTTGCACATACTACTCCAATTGAAGCGGCTTATGCTGCTAAATCTGCTAATGTAAAAAATCTTGTGTTAGTACATCGTCCTGATTTTAGTGATGAACTTATTCATGAAGTAAAATCAATTTTTCCAAATACACTTTTTCCAAATGACCTTGATGTAATTAAATAATTATCTAAATAGTTATAATTTACACAATCTAATAATGCACTGTTGAAATATTATTCAACTAAGAAATTTGGCCCGATCACAACAGGACATAGACAGTGGAAAGATTCTGGACATTGTAAATATGTTCATGGTTATGCACGTTATGTTGAAATAACATTTGCATGTCATGATTTAAATGATAAACAATGGGTAATGGATTTTGGAGGTTTAAAACATATTAAAAAATGGCTTGACGATCAATGGGATCATAGACTTTTAATTTCAAATGATGATCCATTACTTTCTGATTTTGAAAAATTACATGAAAAAGGAGGTTGTAATCTTCATGTTATGGATATTGCTCGTGGATGGGGTCCTGGTATTGAAGCTTCCTGCAAATTCGTTTATGATTATGTAGATCAATGGATAAAAACTCAAACTGATTCTCGCGTATTTGTTCATAAAGTCCAAATTTGGGAACATGAAAATAATTCTGCATATCTTTCACCAGATTGAAGATTGTGATTATGTTGAGCAATAATAACGTACTTGTTCTTCTTTCTGGCGGTATTGATTCAACTGTTGCACTGTGGAAAATGAAAGAACAAGGTTATAATCTATATACAATTACTTTTAATTATTTTAAACGATTTTCAAAAGAGATTGAATGTTGTTCACAAATTTCTAAATTAGCTGGAACTATTGAACATAAAATAATTAATCTTGATTTTTTATCTGAATTTGAAGATGAAATTTACTCAAGTTCAAGTTCTTTGTATAAAAAAAATAATATTATTCCTCCAAATTACATTTCATTTAGAAATTTAATTTTTTATTCACTTGCCGCTTGGTATGCAGAAACACATGGAATTGAAATTATTGTTGGCGGCCATAATAAAAATGATATTAATTATTTTCCAGATACTAGTATTAATTTCTTTGAAGACTTGACTAAATTATTTAATTTTTCAACTTATACTTCTAATAAAATTCAATACGATATTTTTATGCCTCTTCATAAACTTACTAAGACACAAGTTCTTGAAGAAGCAATACGTTTGAAAATTCCACTTGACTTAACATGGAGTTGTGAAAAACAGGAGAATTTTGCTTGTGGTTTATGTAGATCGTGCACTTTAAGATTAACTAGTTTTAAAAAAATTAATATGATTGATCCAATCCAATATGATGACTAGTTGGCACTACTGTGATAAAGGCATAATTTTTTAAGTAATACAAACCGGCACTAAAAATAGAGGAAATTATCATTATGTTCGATTCATATAAATCAAGAAAATTTACTCAAATTTCTAGTCTGCCTGATATACAGAATGAAAAATCTAAAGTAAATGTTTCCGCAGGTATTTCGAATTTTAAGACTATTTATTATGGTAGGGAATGGCAACTTCCAATTACAATTAATGTTTCTGTTTCGACTAACAATACTCGTGGAGTTCATATGAGTCGATTAATTAAATCTAGTCTCAAGTATATGAAGGGAAAATATATTGAAGATTCGCTCAATCAAATCTACGACGATGTAACAAAAACTCAACCTAATTGTATCATAAATGTTGTTTTTCAATATCCTATACGTGATCAATTCCTTGATGTTTCTATTACGCTTACCGAAAAAAACGATTTTTATTACAAATTTTCACTTACAGGAATTACATCTTGTCCTTGTAGTAAAGCCATAACTGGTGTAGGGCATATGCAGCGTACTATATTGACAGTTGAATTTCATGAACAAAGTTTAATAAATTTTGAAGAAGTTTCATTATTACTTGAAGAATGTTTTTCTGCACGTTTAACAGAATTCCTCAATCGAGCTGACGAAGCTAACAAAATAATCGATGCACAAGAAAACTCAAAATTNGTTGAGGATGTTGTACGTAATTGTCTTGAAAAATTTCCTAATGCTAAACATATTGATGCTCGAAGCTTGGAATCTATACATTCTCACGATGCAGTTGCGTCTTGGTCATCNACACTTTAAGTTATTCATACAGTGTAAATTTTATTGTATTTCCTTCTGAATTATATACATTTATGTCTTTTTCATTTACAAAAGGTGGAGTAACTATGATCCCTATTAATCCAAAAAAATTTAATAAATCTGTATCTGATGGTTCATTTACACCATTTGGATGTGAATGAGCTGTTCCTAAAATAGATGAATCTAGTGGTANTTGATATTGATCGAAGCTTGAAAACTCCTCACTATGTGTAGGTAATGGAGGAATCATCAATCTGTCTACTTCAATTTTTTCTTTAACATGTGTTCCTTGTAATAATAAAATCCCTTCTACTGGGTGTAAAGATTTACAATAATCTAGAAGTCCAAAAATAACATCTTTTTTAATATAAATTTTTTTATTATTCATTAACGATTAGCAGTTTTCATTAATGTAACAAATTCTTGTTTATTTTCAAATTGTAAGAATACATTATGACGTTTTTCGTACCGAACACTAGAAATAAGCCTTGAACCATAATCATGCCCTGGGCATATTTTTACATGATCATCTAATTTTAGAATCTTTTTAAAACTACTATATAAATCGGATTCTTTCCCTCCAGGTAGGTCTGTCCTTCCACAGCCGCCTACGAATAAAGTATCTCCAGTGAATAGAAATCGTTTTTTCACTTCATTTTTATCCTTCATCAAGTAGCAGACACTGTCTGGTGTATGTCCTGGTGTGTGTATTACTTTTAATGTTAATGAATCAATTTTTATAATATCTTTATCATTTAATGAAACATCTTTAGTTGTTGGAGAATTTTTATACGNACAAATTTTTGCCCCTGTTCGTTGGGCTGCTTCCTTATTTCCAACTGTATGATCCCAATGACTATGCGTATTAAAAATATATTTTATATTAAGNTCCATCTTCCTTGCTGCCGAAATAACTTTATCAATATCATATGACGGGTCAATTATAAAACCATTTTTTGTTTCATTATCACCAACAAGATAAGTAAAATTTTTCATATTTCCGACGATAATTTGTGCGAATTCCAATTGATAATTGTGTATACACATTCATGAATATATACTATAGGTCTTTTTCCAATTCTGGTGGTATTCCTATTGGTATTACAATTATTTTTCCTGTAATATTTTTTTTCTTTTGCAATCCTTTTTTTACTTTATGAAACGTAACTGTCACTTCTGCTTTTATTACATTAGTATGAATATCTCCTGTCGCAGGGTCTAATCCAGATGGTATATCGACAGAAATTATGTGCTTTTTTTTCTTGTTGACTTGTTTAATTACCTGTGTAAAATGTTCTTTCATATTACCTTTTATTCCAGTCCCAAATATAGCATCGATTACGATATTACATTTACTTAATTCTTTATCAAAACTCTTGAAAAAATTATCATTTTGAAAAAATTCAATTGTTTTAATCTGATTAATGTTATTAATTATTTTCCAATTTGTTTTAGTTTCATGAGTTTTCAACGTTTTTTTTGTATTTAATAAACAAATTGTTATGGTGTCTGCAAAATTCAGTAAATGCCTTGCACATACTAATCCATCTCCGCCATTATTTCCACTACCACAAATGATCAATATTTTTTTTATTTTCTTTTTGTTGTATCTATTAATTATTATTTTTGCAAGTCCTGCACCAGCATTTTCCATTAAAAGTAGTTTTGAAATACCTATTTTTTCCGTATTGTCTTCTAATTTTTTCATTTTAACTGGGTGAATTGACTTCAATTATCTGGTATAAGTTTAAGTTAAACTACTATTAATAGAAATATGACAAAACTATGGACAAAAAAAATTGTTCGATTTGTAATAAACCTATGGATAAAGTTCCAGTTAGTGATCATATAGATTTTATTTGTCACTCTTGTGGACCTGCTAGTCCATTATTTTGCACAAAAGAGAATAAAGAAAGATAATTTAATTATTCCTAGTATGATTTTCCTTGACGAAATGCAATAATTTCTGCAGCTCTTATATCTTTAAATCCTCTTTTATTTGGTTTTCTTTTTTGTTGTGATGTACCAAATTCATTAACTATTTCTATTGATGTATTTTTATCATTAAATTTTTTAATTGAATCTGCAAGTCTGAAAGAATTATGTTTATCTCCAATTCCAATTTTTATAATTTTTTTACTATACATGAAATACTTACAAATTTCCAAAATAATTTTTTTTATTTCACTGGTTGATCTACAAACCTTTGAATAAAGTTGTTTATTATAACTATATACCGTCAAACCAGATCTATATCCAGGATCAATTCCTATTGTAATTATATCCAATTTTACATCACTTAATTTACTTATCAATACACACCGTTGTGTGAGAGTATTGTGTAATTCTTCTATTGTGATATGATTAATTCCTGATACAATGTGTTTTTCTGCATTGGTGGTAATTACAAGATTTATTGATTTTGGTATCTTATCTGTTGGTGTTAGACTACAGAAACAAAAACCATGAGTCTTTAATATTTTTACAATTTCATAATATGCCTTGCTATTTAATGTAATAATGGCTATTTCGACTTCCAAATTCTTTACATTAGATATTGTTACCATCAATTATTCCTGCTGTTTTTTCTTTCTTAAATATTGAGTTTTTCTTCTATTATTTTATGAGTAAAAATTCAGGTAACTCCTATAATGATAATACTCTTAACTCCTTAACAAATCACGAATTTCTTGATTTACTCGATTATCCTGTAACTACTATTTATTTTGAAAAACCTATACTTAGAAATTCATTAATACCTATGATAATCAAATCCACATTATACAAAGAAAGTATAATATATTTTGATTTTGATACTTGGTTTCGGTTTTATCTAAGCACTAATTCCATCAATCAGAAATTATTATTATTTAGTCCAAATAAAAAAAATCTTGAAGATTCATTAATATCTTTCTTATCTTGGACTAGACCTGAATTCAATCTTTTAATTATTGATTCTGCTTCGTCTTTTTATCATATCTTAAGAACTACTACGGATTTTAATAAGGCAAATAAACTATTTGTTTATTACTTGTTTGCACTGAAAAACCTTGTTAAAACTATAAATGCACGAATGATTATATTGAGTTTTCCAAAACCACGACCTAGTGTAAAATTAACTAATACTTCTAATTATATATCTACAAAAATTTTAAATTATTTAAGTGAAAAAATAATTTTAGCCGATTATGTAGATGATGATATTCACATTAAAACTTTAGACAAGGATTCTCTTTTGGAAAACTCTTTTCTTTTGAAATTACAATAGATAGTTTTTACTGACTTCCTTTTAATGCAAAAATGTAGAATCCAATTATTAAACCAAATAATACTAATCCAAGACCGGATACAATAAAAGCTACTGTTGTTCTGCCTTTTTTTACTTGTCTTGTTCCACGAGACATGAGTATAAAACCTAATACTCCAAAAATTGTTACTGAACTAAATATAACTACTTCAGCTAATGTTTGTGCTTGAAAACCTGGGATGACTGGATATTGAGTATTTAATTGTGATCCTTCTACTAATGCATTTACTATGCCTGTAGTAAATAAAATCATTAATGCTACATAAGCTAACATAAGAGACTTTGCTTGAACTAAAGACGTTGTATTTGCTAATGTTTTATTTATTGTTCTTAAACTTCTTACTCTGTCTAATATATAATCCATAATTCGATCAATTTTTTGTTTTATTACCATTCTTTTCATACACCTTTATTTCTTCTATTATGACTTGTTTTACTAATTTTCCAGTTGTTGGTATTTCTAATAAGGCTTTTAAATATTTTTCCCATTCCATGGAATTTTCTCTATCTTTCCAAATTTTGTAACCTGATTCGAGTTTATCTTGAGCGATTTTATGAGGCATACATAAAGTCTCTGACTTATTTTTAGTATCATTACATAATTTACATAATTTCATTTCCTTTTTCCAGCCTTATTACATTCAGGGTTGAGACAGAAACTCCATGGTTTGCCTTTAAATGAAGTTCTGACTTTTGGCCACGAACATTCATTACAACCTGTTTTATTAACCCTTATGTATCCAAATCTTGGTAAAGATGCTTTTACTATACAATCATTTTTTTTACTATTTGAACAAATTAATGCTCGGTTTCTTGTATTTGAAGTAATGATTAAATCACCTTTTTGACATATTGTACATTTTCCTAAACTTTTATTTGTAGATTCATTTACCACTAAATTTTTTACTGCACGTTCTAAATATTTTCCTATAGTTGCCTTGTTCTCATTTATGTTTTTTACTACCTTGTTGACATCTTTTTTTGTTTTCTCTAAAACTTGTTCTTGTGTTATTTTTTTCTCTTCGATACCTGATAATTGTTCTTCTATTTTTCTTGTCATTTCTGAAGATAGTATTCCTGAAGAATAATTGTGTAATATTTCTACCAAAGCCTTTGCCAATGGTGTGGGTATTAATTGAGACTCTTTGATATAGTCTCTATTAATTATTGTATGTATGATATTTGCTCGTGTGGACTTTGTACCAATTTTTTCACTTTCCATTTTTTGAACTAATGTCATTTGATTAAATGGACGTGGAGGATTTTCAAATTTTTTTACTACATTGATTCGTTTTACATTGAATATTTTTCCTATATACGCATTCAAATCGCTTTTATCATCAATATTCTGCCCTGATTCTACTTCGTGATTAATTGAGTTTGGTGAATAACAAAATTCATGTTTACCAATTTTAAAATATGTTGTCATTTTTTCTTTTATTATTGTATCTCTGAATACATTGAGAAATCTTCTTGCAATTAGTATAAATAATTTCTTTTCTGGTATAGTTAAAGAATCAATGTTAGATTTACCAGTCGGATATATGCTTGGATGAGCTGTGTCTGTTTCTTTACCCTGTGTTGGAATTAGTTGTGGTTTCTCAATTAGGTTTTTTGTAATATTTTTAAATTCTGATAATTTGTTCAAATTTAAAATTATATTACGAAAATTTAATTGAGTTGGGAGTTTTTGACTATTGGTTCTTGGATACGAGATTAAAGCTTTTAGATACAATTTTTCTGCTAATGTTAATGTTTGATATGGATTGAATTTATACAATCTAAATGCTTCTTTTTGTAATTCAATTAAATTAAGTGGTATTGGAGGATAGATTCTGACTTTCTCTTTCTTTATTTTTGATACAATTGCTTGTTTTCCTTTACACTCTTTGATAATATTTTTTGTATTACGCTTTGTAATTATTTTTGATTTAATATAATGAATTTTAATCCATTTAGTTTTATCAGTTTTATGAGATTCAATATGTGCATTTACAGACCAAAATGGTATTGGTACATGTGTTTGTATTTCTAAATCATTTTCTACTACATATGAAATAGTTGGACCTTGAACTCGACCAATGCTTAGCGTTCTATATTTGTTACTAGCTGTCATAAAAGATTTTGTCAAGGCTTTTGAAATATTTATTCCATACAAGAAATCTATTGCATGTCTAGTCCGTCCTGCAATGGCTAATTCGATGTTGATATTTTTTTGTATATTTGAAAATGCAATTTTTATATCATTTTCGATTAGTGTGGAAAATTTTACTCGCTTGGCGATATATTGTTTTTCTCCACAGGCGTATTTTAGTATATTATATCCAATTGTTTCCCCTTCTTGATCTAAATCACACGCAAGAATAAATTCATTTGTATCTTTTGAAAGTGCTTCTATTGCTCTGATTTTTGATTTGACAATTGACGATTTCTTTTTATCAATTTGATCAAGTGAAACCCAAGCATATTCATACGCAGGTAATTTTTGACGTCTAATTAATTTTATATTATATAGGTGTCCCATTGCAGAACATAAAACATAGTTTTTTCCTTCATATTTTACAATGAATATAGTTGTGTTGAAAATTTTTACTACTTTATATTTATTATTTGATAAAGAACTTGCAATTTTTCTAGCCGCGTCCGTTTTTTCACATATTACCAGTGAATATTTTTCTTGATTGAATATATTCTGTATATTGTCTTTCTTCATCTATTATACCACTCTTTCAAGACTTTATTAATTCTAGATAGAAAATGATTTTTGCTTATTCAGTAAAAACTTAATTTTAGTGTTTAATTAATACTAATAATGCGTTTTTTACCCGCTTTAATGATTTTATTATTACTTTCTAATCCAATATTATTGCCAAAAATCATCTCTACTGAGCAGGTTGATACTGATGAAATTATTATAGCTATTATAGATACTGGAGTAGATTATAACCATCCAGCGCTTGGCGGTGGTATTGGTCCTGATAAGATAATTATTGGCGGTTATGATTTTATTGATAATGATGATGATCCAATGGATGAACTTGGTCATGGTACACATATTGCAGGAATAATTACAAATATTTCTCCAAATTCAAAAATCTTGGCATATCGTGTTGTTGACTATACTGGTCTAGTTAAATCAAGTGATGTTATCGATGCAATGGAACTTGCTGTGTCAAATGGAGCTGATGTAATTAATATTAGCTTAGGAAGTTTATCTGAATCAGAAGAACTACGAAAATCCATTAAACAAATTTCTAATTCTGGAGTAATTATTGTAGCCGCTGTTGGTAATAGCGGTCCAATTTTTGGAAGTATTGGTGATCCAGGAAAATATGAAGATGTTATCTCAGTTGGTTCACATTATAATTCTACTAGTAATTCAACTCTCGCCATTATACAAATTGATGCAATAAAAGAAGAACTACTTGCCTTGCCATTAGTGGATTCTGTTCTTCCAAATGATATATTGCATGCAGAACTTGAATTTGTTAATTATGCACGAAGTATAGATCTTGATGGAATTGATTTAACTGGAAAAATCGCAGTGGCTAAACGTAGAGGAGCTGAACCTAGCGAAGTAGTATATTTTTCTACTAAAGAAGAAAATGTTGCAAAAAAAGGTGCAATTGGCCTGATTGTCATTAATACAGTACCCGGTATCATTAAAGGTAGACTTATGCATCCAAATATTCCTGTTGGTTATAGTCCAAGTATTCCTACTTTATTGATTACACAAGAAGATGGAGACAAACTCATAAAACAAATTTATGACTCACAAACTTTTGTAAAACTCGATTTTAATCCTAAAAATCTAACAAATTTTGTTTCAATCTTTAGTTCACGAGGCCCAGTTTCGTCCTTCTATATGAAACCTGATTTAGTTTCCTTTGGTGAACAAATAAATTCTACATGGTTAGGCAATTCGTACAAGATACAAAATGGAACAAGTTTTTCTGCACCATATGTTACAGCTACTGTTGCTTTACTATTGAATCATCATGGTGAGCTAAATCACAGTCAGATTCTTGGTATAATTAGTCCATCTGCAACACCTTTAAAAAATTTATACGGTGTTTATTGGCCATCTACATTACAAGGTTCTGGAAGTTTAAATATTGACAAAGCTTTACATAATCCAATTTCAATTATTCCTTCACATTTATCCTTTAATCTTGCAGAAACTCAAAGTGTTAATACTCAAATTATTACTATACAATCACTTGTATCTGATACTCTGGAAATATCTATCTCTGATATACAAACGGACAATAGTGTTGATATGACATTTAATTCTTCGACTATAATTTTAGAAGGAAGGCAATCAAAAGTTATTGAAGTTCAGAGTAGGTTAATAAATTCTATTGAAGAGTCGTTTACTGATGAATTCCGACTAACGTTTATGATAAATCAATCTAACATTGAATTGTTTATACCGGTTTTAATATATTATAATACCGTTTCGCTTTCCATAGACAAAAAATCTAATCTCGTTAATCTTCAAGGTATTGATAATTATGATCAAATCTTGTTACAAATATATAATACAGATACTGGTGTTATTGACAGGGAAATTTTTGCTTCAGGCGAAGAAATACAGTTGAACTTATCCCCAGGAAATTATTGGATTGATGCTATCGTTTCTCATTCAGACAATAATTTTTCTTATGGCGGAATTGAATATTATGTAGATTTTCCAGCTGTTATATCTATTCCAGAATCAAATTCCACTAATTTATCCATTTTAATTTCATTTATTTGTCTTTTTTGCGGTATTTCATTATTATTTTTGAATAAAAAACCTTAGCGTAATTTATGCATTGCCTCTAGGTCTTTTTTAAATACTTTAAGCTCTTTAGGAACATTTTCAGATATTTCATTTTTTAATGAAATTCCCATTTGTTTTTTCTTATTCCAAATCAACGAATTAAATTCAATTATCTTTTCCGTGGATTCTTTAAATTCATATTTAAATTCATTTTTTTGAAAAATTTGTTTATGTATACTTTGGTCAGAATAAACTTCTCTCCAAATTTTGTCAGTAATAAATGGTACAATTGGAGCTAATAATAATAATGAATTTTTTAAACAAATATGTAATGTTGACCATGCTGCTCTTTTTGATTTTTCATCAAAGTCCATTCCATATGCTCTTTGTTTTACGAGTTCTATATAATGTGGAGCAAAAATATTCCAAATAAATTCTCTAACTTTATTCGCTGGAACGAAAAAATTATAATCCGAATATCCATCTAAAGATTCGTCTATTACAGTTGATAATTCACTTAATATCCACTTGTCAGTTTCTAATGGTTCTTCTTCAACAACTGGGAAACTAGAGATGAATTTTGAAATATTCCACAATTTCGATAAAAATTTTCCTACACCGGTAATTTTTATTTCCGAAACTCGAAAATCTGATCCCAAATTAACTTCAGATGCTGCCCATAATCTAAACATGTCTGCACCATTTCTTTCTAGTATTGGTATTGGGTCTATTGCATTCCCTTTACTTTTACTCATCTTCTCGCCTCTTTCATCTACTCCATAACCCATTATCCAAGCATGTGTGAACGGAGTTTTTTCAGTTAACTGATTACACCGTAGTATTGTATAATGGAGCCAAGTTCTAATGATGTCTTTTGATTGTGGTCTAAGTTTTGTTGGATAACTTTTTTTATGAAATTCGTTGTCTTTTTGATATTTAGTGATGAATAAAGGAGATATGCTTGAATCCATCCATGTGTCAAATGTTCTTTTATCTCCGATAAATTCTTTATTTCCACATTTCTTACAGGTATCAAATGGCGGTTTTTCTTTCCACGGTCTATAATATTTACCAGGTTCAGGTAAGTTAGGTTCATTACACTGTTTGCAATACCATACAGGGACTTCTGTTGCATTATAACGTCTCCGAGATATTGGCCAATCAATTGAAATTGCCTCTATCCAGTCTATTAATCTTCTTCTATGTTCTTCGGGGTGAAATTCTAATTTCTTTGCAATTTCTAATAATTCATTTTTATGGTCTAATTGTTTTAGATAATATTCCTCCATTGGTATTATTTCCATTGGGTTTTTGCTTCTTTCACAACATGGAGTTCGATGATTTATATTTTCAATACGATCAACTAAATCTAATTCTTGTAAATCTTTAATTATTTTTTCCCTTGCTTCATTAACTTTTAGACCTTGATATTTCTCTGCATTTTCTGTCATTCTTCCTTTGACATCTATACTAATCTTTTCCTGTAATTTCAATTCACGGAATAAAAGAACATCAGTATAATCTCCATAACTACAAATCATTACTGCACCTGACCCAAATTCCATTTTTGCACTGGGGTGCTTTACTA
Source organism: Nitrososphaerota archaeon (assembly GCA_002693165.1). The sequence goes on along the minus strand of NZOP01000031.1, from coordinate 9,725 downwards.
TTTTTACCAGATTATTAAAAACTGGTACTCTGATTTCTTTATTCCATAATTTTTTAAATCTTTCATCCTCTGGATTTACTAATACTACTTGACAACTTGATAATAATTCCGGTCTAGTTGTTGCAATAAGTACATATTCATCTTGTTGCTTTAGATAGAATTTTAAATAAACTAACTTTGATGGAATTTCTTGATAAAATATCTCTGCATCAGCAATTGTAGTCCTGCATTTTGGACAATAATTATTCGGTCTAGAAGACTGATATACTTCTCCTTTTTTCCATAATTCAATAAAAGTTGATTGTGTTAGTGCACGATATTCGTCTGAATCAGTTCTGTAATATTGCTTAAATAAACCAGATAATCCCATACGCTTCATAGTTGTAATCATTTCAGCTTCCAAATCATCCAATGCTATTTTACACAAATCTGTAAATTTTTCTCTTGGAGTTGAAATCATACTTATTTTGAATTTCTTTTCTGTATAGATTTCTACCGGTAAACCATTTCTATCAATCCCTATTGGAAATAATACATTATAATTCATCATTCTCGCAGTTCTGGCTATCATGTCAATTTGTGAATAATGAGCAGCAGCACCTATGTGCCAAGGTCTTCCTGATGGATATGGAGGTGGAGTATCAATTGTAAATATTTCCCTTTGATCATCAATATTAAAATCATATAGAGATTCTTTTTCCCATATTTTAGAAATATTTTTTTCTATTTCTACACTCCAATTTTTTTCTTGTATTTTTGATTCCATATTCTTTACCACTTTTATTTTTTTAATTTATTTTATATCTTAATATTGCCCCAAGTCCACCAAAACTCAACAACATTTTTCCTTCTTCGGATTTACTTCCTAATACTTCTATTTTTGCAGCTGATTCTCCTGCTAAATCTTCTAGAATTTCAATTAAATCTGTTTCAGTTATGTTAAAGTCCCGTGATTTACATGACACACATGTTTGATTTAGTATTTCTTGTTTTTCTTGGACATATTCTGTTCTTTTTATTAATTTAGATTTTTCCGTTGAACATCTTTTACACTTTAATAAAATTTTTAACATGTTGAGATCTTCTGATGCTAGAATAACTTCTACTGCTCCCCTGTTTATTGCATCCATTACTTCATTAATTCCATATATGGCAAGACTTTTTTCTTTATGTATTTCGGATAAAAATCTCTGTATTAATTTCTTTTCTTCTATAATTCTCATATCTGCTAAAACATCTGCTGATTTGTCAATTGCTTCTCTTACACCTTCTGCTCCAGAATAAGCTCCATCCACTTCTGTTAAAATTTTATTTTTTAACCTATAGTCTAAATAATCACTTTTGATAAACGCATCTTTAGTTGGTCCTGGCCCGCTAATTATTAGTCCCTTTATTGTATATTGCTCTAGAAATATTTTTTTTGCATGTTCAGCAACTCGATTATAATAACTTGATAAATTCATTTCTCTTAATCTTTCATATCTTCGCGCTGATTGACCTCCTGCTCTAGTTTTTCCACCAACTCCTGATGTTATAACTTCATCAACTTCTACATGATCTCCTGATAATATACCAAATCCTGCTTCTGTTGCATCTATAGAAATAATTCCAATAATGTCTACTTCTTTAATCATTTCCATTAAATGTTCTAACTGAAAATGATCATCACATCTATAGAGATATGTTTGAACAGGTTTTGGAGGAACAATTTCATTTACAACAACTTCTTCACTACCAGGACCATTTGTTCTTAATGCTCCAACAAATAAAATTAAACCATTCTCTGGAGTTTTTTTAAAAAGTTTTAATCTTTGTTGCGTTCTTGTTAACGCATCTTGAACATGGTTCCTCGTTGAATCAGATTTGATATTTGTAGCAGTTCCGTATTCTTCTCTCAAATTATTTAAAACGTCGTGAAGGGCTTTTTTTGGTGGAATATACAATGAGATTAATTCTGTACCTTTTCCTGATTTTGAAGATAGGTCTTTTAATATCTTCCTTGTTTTATATAGTGCTACTGAATCAATATTACCTGACAAAAATTCACCTTTATACTTTAAAAAATTCCCTACTATGTTATATTGTATCTTTTAATAGATTAAAATTAATAAGACAATTAACTGTAAGCATAATTGTTGAAATGAAAACCATAGTAATTAAATTAAGTGGAAGTTTATTCTCACTGGATTCTGATCCATCTGGGATTAAAAAAATTGTAAAGACCCTTGACGGACTTGCTCGTAATGGGGTTAAAGTTGTAGCTGTTGCTGGAGGAGGAAAACTTGCTCGAGATATACAAAAAACTGCTAGNACNTTNCNTGCNGATGAAGCATTACTTGATCAGTTTGGAATAGATGTTTCACGTATACATGCAAAATTATTGACAACTGTTTCGAACAAAGCCTGTCCAGATATACCAACAACTTTAGATGAAGTTCTTCGTTATTCAACTTCTCATCCAATTGTCTTTTCAGGTGGTTTGTCTCCAGGTCAGAGTACTAATGCNACTGCTGCNTTAATTGCNGAAAGNANTAAAGCTAAANTNTTNATNAATNCNACTGATGTNGANGGTGTNTTTACNTCNGANCCAAGAAAAAANAAAAATGCNANNCTGATNAAAGNAATTNCNNCAAAAGANNTNNTAANNAAANTTGNTNATGANNNNATGANTGCNGGNACTTANGANTTNATGGATNTACTNTCNNTAAAAATTATTGAACGATCNAAAATTCNTACTATNGTAATNAAATGNGATANTNGNNNAATNAAATCTGCAATCTCTGAATCAGAATTACCAATGAGAAAATTAGTTAGAAAATCTACNGGTACTAGGATTTTGCCTCTTAGTTAGAATATTNTATTCTNNGTCTTTACTAANTAAATCTCTTTGAAAGCATGCNTTTGTATTCTTATGACAAGCATTACCTGTTTGTTCAACAAGATAAATTAATGTGTCTTCATCACAGTCTACCTTAATTTCTAATACTTTCTGTATGTTACCTGATTCTTCGCCTTTCTTCCAAAGTTTGTTCCTTGATCTNCTCCAATAGTGACNATAACCCGTTTTGATAGTTTCATCTAATGCTAATCGATTCACGTACGCTAACATTAGAATCTCTTTTGATTGATTATCCTGAACAATAACTGGAACTAGTCCTTGACTCTTGTCAAAGTCTATATTATTTGCTGATAACTTTGTCATGTTCTTACTAACACCTGATTTTCTAAAAGAAATTTCTTCAACGTTGATATAGAAAATTTATTATAATGGAAAACTGATGCTGCCAATGCTGCATCTACATTGGTTTCTTGAAATACATTGACAAAGTGTTCTAACTTTCCACATCCGCCACTAGCTATTACTGGTATATTTACCGTTTGCATAATCTCTTTTGTTAATTCTATATCAAAACCATCTTCTGTTCCATCTCTATCTATTGATGTTAATAGTATCTCCCCTGCACCTAATCTTTCTACTTTCTGCGCCCATGATATTGCATTTATTCCTGTGGCTTTTCTTGCTCCATAACTAAACACTTCAAAATTATTTTCTTTTCTTTTTGCATCTATAGCCACTACACAACATTGTCTTCCAAATCTCTCAGAGATTTCTGTTATTAATTCAGGTTTTTCAATTGCCATTGTGTTTATTCCTACTTTATCTGCTCCACTACAAAGTATATTCCTTGCATCTTCAATGCTCCTTATTCCTCCTCCCACAGTAAAAGGTATATCTAATTTTGCAGCTACATTACGAACCATTTCACTTACAGTTTTACGTTTCTCTGGAGATGCAGTGATATCAAGAAAAACTAATTCGTCTGCTCCGTCATCTCTGTATTTTGCTCCTAACTCTACAGGATCTCCTGCGTCTTTTAAATTCACAAAATGNTCTCCTTTTACTACTCTACCTTGTTTAACATCTAAGCAAGGAACGATTCTTTTTGATAAAGTCAACTATAGATCCTCCACTGCAATNGCATCTTCAATTGAGATAATCTTACTGTGTATTGCTCTGCCTAGTATGATATATTCCACGCCTATATTTCTCACTTTCTTTATATCTTCAATCGAACTAAAACCTCCACTAGCTTGAATCTCTATATTTGTGTTTTTCCTAACTTTTTGTAATGTTTCAACATCTGGACCTTCTAACATTCCATCTTTTTTTATCGCGGTCAGTAAAATCGTTTCTATACCTGAGTTGACAAATTCTAATATTGAATCATATAAATTCCTTCCCGTTTCATCTCTCCAACCATTGATCATTATTTGGTCATGAATATAATCTAACGATAAAATTATTTTTGATAAACCAACTTCTTCACAAATATTTTGAAATAATTCCTTGTTCTTCATTGCAATTGTTCCAATAACAATTTTTGATACATCTTTTGATATCTTCTTTGCATATTCTATATCCCTTATTCCTCCTCCTATTTGTATCTCCAATTTTGTATTTTCTGAAATTTTTTTTATTAATTCATAGTTATTTCCACGTTCTAAAGTTGCATCCAAATCCACAATATGCATTCTACTTATTCCAATTTNTTGCCATTTCTCAACCAGTTCTAACGGACTGTAATCGTAAAATGTTGCTAACTCCGGNTTTCCTTGTTTTAATCTTACTACTCTTCCATCTAAAAGATCTATTGACGGTACTATTTTCATTGATTACCACAAACTGATACAAAATTTTTTAATATTNTTGCTCCAGCTTTACCTGATTTTTCTGGATGAAATTGTGTTCCAAATGTTTTTTTGTCATATATCATTGATGTAAAGTCTATTCCATAATCTGTTGTNGTAGAAATTATTCTCGAATCAACTGGTTGTGGATATAATGAATGTACAAAATATGCCCAAGCATTGTCTTCTACACCCTCTAAAAGAGGATTTTTATTGTTTTGCTTGAGAATATTCCAACCTATATGAGGCACCTTNACCTCATTAGTAAACAATTTAATTTCTCCCTTGAAAAAGCATAATCCTCTGCCAGGACCTTCTGCACTTTTCTCGAAAAATAATTGCATGCCTAGACATACACCTAATATTGGCTTATTACTATCATGAAAATCTTGAAGGAATCTCTGATTAATCTCTATTTTTTTAACTGTATGTTTCCAGCCGCCTACACCTGGAAGAATTATTCCATTGTATTCTTCATTAGAATCTAATTCTGAAGTTACAATTGTTTTGACTTTAAGCTTATTTAGTGCAGTTTGAATACTAAATAAATTTCCTACACCATAATCTAAGATTGCAATTTTGATCATTACATCACTCCCTTCGATGAGGGAGTTCCAGTTCTATNACTATCTGTCGATATTGCGTTTCTAATTGCTAATGCTATACATTTTATTGCAGACTCAACTTTATGATGATCATTGTTTCCATATTTTACAATTACATGAATATTTGCTTGAAGACTTTGAGAAAATGATTGAATAAAGTGATAAATGTCTTCTGCAGCCATATCTTCAATTCCTTCTTTGTCTATTTTTAAATCGGCAACTTGAAACGGACGTTTGACTAAATCTACTGCTGAATATGCTGCTGCATCTTCCAAATTTTTAACTAAATCTATTGCTGAATACGACAATGCATCATCCATTGGAACCATTGCAAATCCAAATCTCTTTATTCCTTTTCTGTCTCCTAAAGCTTTGTTAATTGCTTCACCAAGTGCCAATGCAACATCTTCAGCTGTATGGTGTATTAAATCACCCGTAGCTTCGATTTGTATATCTATTAAACTATGAGTTGCAAAGGAAGTAATTATATGATCTAAAAATTTTATTGATGTATCCGCCTTGATATTTCCATTTCCTTCTAATTGCACATTTACTCTTATATCGGTCTCCTTAGTTTTTCTTGATACTTCAGCTTCTCTCAATTTAATCACTAATTAATTCCGGTATATCGTTAATATTACTTATTATTATNTCTGCTTTATTATCCATGAATAATTTTATTTTATTTTTTTCCGACCTTGACGTCCCATATATGCCTGCAAACAAATATCTATTATTTTTATTAGAGTCAGCTGCTTGTGTCATTAAAAGGTCCTCCATTGAATCTCCAACATAAAGAATATCTCCTTTAGATTTTAATTTCGACGCAGATCTTTTCAACACAGTTGGATTTGGCTTATCAAATTTAGTGTTATTTTTTTGTTCTCTTGCTAAATCCTCAATAAATTCATTTCCTTTACTGTTAAAATACCTATATAGACCCTTTAGGGTTATTTTTGTACCAATTTGTCCTCTTCCTGATACAATTGATATTTTATTTAGAAATTTCTTCTTTAAAATAATTAACGTCTCTCTTTTTACAATAATTTTTTCATTTTCAATTGTACCTTTTCTATTAAAATTAATAAATTTCTTTTTTCTAACTTTTTTGATAAAATTTTTTCCATAAAAAAATTCATCAAATACATTTATTATAATATTTATTTTACTATTTTTTGGATAATTTAAGAATTCTTTCATGACTTTTAAAAATTTTCTTTGTTCATTATTTAATCCAATCATAATTTGATTTTCAATAGATTCTAATTCTATATCCTTTATTTCTTTTGCAAATTTATTTAATTCATTTATATATTTTTGATTAACAATTTTTATATTTGATTTTTTATTTATTTTGTTAATTTCTGTTTTTATTAATTGTAATTTTATAAATGAGTTTATATTCTTTTTTTTGTTAATTTTTTGATATTCAATTTTATATGATTTTGTTAAATTTTTTGGCATCATGGATGCAATTTTTAATATTATTACATAACAGCATTTGTAATCATTATTGAATCCACCTGTTTGTCTGAATAAATCTATTGTTGTTTTTGATATTTTGAATTTTGAAAATTTCTTATTGATCATATTTTTTAATATATATGATATNGTGAGTTCTATACATTTATCATATGATTTTTTTGTATCAATTAATACTCCGTCACAGTCAAAGATAATTGTGTCTATATTTTTGATTTTATTTTGTGAAATTTTTTGATATATGGGTTTGTTGTTGATTGTTTTTTTTTGATATTTCTTTGACATTATTTTTTTATAAACCTCACTTTTGCAGATTTACCGTGATTGAATAATCCTTCCTGTTCAGATAGTATTTCAATTTTTTTTAGATTGTTTTTGAGGCTAGTTTTTGTTGTTTTTGCGATAAAGAATCTTCTTGTAAAGTCTATACTTGATAATGCAGAATAAAATTTTGCTGATCCTCCTGTAGGTAATACATGATTGGTTCCTAACCCATAATCGCTGAATGCAGCTGGTGTATAATTTCCCACAAGTACTACTCCACTTGTTGTTATTTTCTTTGCTACCTTGTCTTGTTCCTTTGTCATAATTTCTAGGTGTTCAGGCGCGAAATCATTCGTAAAATTGATACATTGTTGTATGCTGTTACAACGCACAACGAAACCATTTTTTAATAATGATTTCTTTACAATCTCTTTACGTTCTATATCTGGTAGTCTTTTTTTAATTAATTTAATTACATCTGATGATAGTTTTTTTGATGTAGTCACGACTCCACACAAACTATCTAAACCATGCTCAGATTGAGCAAATAAATCATTAACGATTAATTCTTTATCTGCAGTATTATCTGCAATTATTAATAATTCTGAAGGTCCAGCAGGTAAATCTATTCCAACTTTCTCTGAAATAATTTTTTTTGCTTGATAAACAAAGTAATTTCCTGGACCAACAATTTTTTCTACCGGTTTTATAATGTTTGTTCCATAACCCATTGCAGCAATCGCTTGTGCTCCTCCAACTTTGTATATCTCGTTTATGTTACAAAGATCTGCTGCAACCAATACTGATGCACTGATCTTCTTGTCAGAAGATGGTGGTGAACATACTATTATTCTATCTACCCCTGCTATTCTTGCTGGTACTGCTGACATAATTAATGATGAAGGATATACTGCTTTACCTCCTGGNACATAACATCCTACGCTATTTATTGGGACTGAATTATATTTTATGAAACTTTGTCCATTGTTTATCATGACATTTTTTACACTACTTTTGAACNCCTTCATTATTTTNTTCTCTGTCATTTCAATAGATTTTTTCAGATTTTTTAATTCTTTTACAATTATTGGATCAAGTATTGTATATGCTTCTTGAATCTCTTTGTTTTTTACNTTTAGTTCATTGACTGTAAGTCTTACTTTATCAAATTTTAATGAATATTTTAATAATGATTTATCTTTGTTTTTTTCTACATCGTTCATTATTTTTTTTACATATTCAGAATCATTGGAACCATTTGTTTGTCGACGTATGTTTTTTGTTGTTTGTTCGATAGTTGATGATTTTCCAATTTCAATATATTTAATCAAANATTGTTACCTTCTTCTTCATAGATCTTCTCTAATGGCAATACCTGTGTTGGTTTGTGTACAATTAATCCCTGTACATATTTGCGTAAAGATGGCAATATTTGAGCAAATTCTTCCTTTGATATTATTGTATTTAGAGAATACCAGTCATTTTTCGATAATTCGCTAATTGTTGGAGATTCAAGCGACGGAATAATCTTTAAAACACGATTTAAGTTCTCTTTTTTTACGTTCATAAATATATGGATCCTGGTTTTTGCTTCTACAACTCCCTTGAATAAAGTAACAACGTCATAAATTTTTTGACGTTTTTTTGGATCTTTTAATGATTTTTTATTTGCGATTAAACATGCAGANGATTCCATTATTACATCAGTGACTTTGAGATTATTCTGTGCTAATGTAGAACCTGTTTCAATAATATCAAATATTACATCTGCTTCTTCAGGAGGTTTTGCTTCTGTTGCACCGAATGAAAACATGACGTTTACTTTTTTATTTATACCAGAGTTGAACCATGGTGTTGTAATTAGTGGTGATTTTTTACCAAATTGTTTTTTGTATACTTCGTTGTCTAGTAGATACTCTTTTGCTATGTTCAAGTATTCCGTTGAAATTCTTAAAGGTTTTTTATTTTTTATATAATTTGATAATACTGCTGAAAAATTCTTGTTTTTGTTTGATTTTGGNAACGCAATTACAATTCTGACTTTTCCATATTCAAGATTTAATAAATTTACTACATCTGATTTGTTTTCTCTTATCCAATCCTCTCCTGATATACCGATATCCTGATTTCCTTCTTGAATATTTTTAGGAATTTCTTGAGGCCTTAAGATCTTTATACTAATATCATTGTCATTGATTACTGGTCTATAAGTTCTTGTCTGACCTTTAATTATATATCCTGCAGATTCAACGAATTGGTATGTTGCTTTTTCCAAAGAACCTTTTGGTAATGCTAATTTAATCACTGACATTTTACATAATCCCTCTTGGTATTAACAGAAATTAGTGAGAACTTGCTTAATAAATATAGTAAATTTGTATAGTCGATACTGAAGTATTTGCAAAACCAATTATTCGTTATGAAGGCAATACCTCATTTTCAATTTAGTTTTTATTGAATCCTTTATTTAAGTATTTACTGTTAATATTAACTAATTAATTAGCAGGGGTAGCGAATCTTAACAGAGCGAAGCCAGGTCAACCGCGGATAATTATTAGCGGAAAGGACTCAAGATCGGCTTGTTGAGATATCCTCTCCTCTAGAGGTTCATGGGTTCAAATCCCATCCCCTGCACTTTCTATCGATACTTTTTTTGACTGGAATATACTTACAATTATTATGATT